>CBDDSA010000329.1:0-19429 GCA_965233185.1 uncultured bacterium | reverse complement strand
CGACTGGTCCTGCGAGGCGCCCTCGACCGCGCTCCACAGCTGCATCAGGTAGTTGAGGTCCCAGTTGAGCTCCTCGACCGTGCGGCCGATGGCCGCGGTGCGGGCGATGACGCTCATGCCCTCGGGCAGCTGCAGCTGGTCGAGCGTGTCGCGCAGCTCGTTGCGGTCCTCGCCCTCGACGCGGCGCGAAACGCCGCCGCCGCGCGGATTGTTGGGCATGAGGACCAGGTATCGCCCGGCCAAAGAGATAAACGTCGTCAGGGCGGCGCCTTTGGTGCCGCGCTCGTCCTTTTCGACCTGGACGATGAGCTCCTGGCCCTCGCGCAGCGCGTCCTGGATGCGGGCGCGGCCGACGTCGACGCCGTCCTTGAAATAGCTGCGGGCGACTTCCTTGAAAGGCAGGAACCCGTGGCGCTCCTCGCCGTAGTCGACGAAGGCGGCTTCCAGGCTGGGCTCTATCCGGGTGATGATGCCTTTGTAGATATTGCTCTTGCGTTGTTCCCTTGAGGCCGATTCGATGTCGAGGTCGATGAGCTTCTGCCCATCGACGATGGCGACCCTGAGCTCTTCTTGCTGGGTCGCATTGAACAGCATGCGCTTCACTTGTTGTTCTCCTGCGCGCGCAGGAGACCCGATGTTCAGTCGGTCCGTGCTCTCCTAGAGGTCTTAATCAAAAGGGATGAAGTAGGGCGAATTCGCCTACGCGCGCTTCTAGTAGTATCGCTACTTCCGGTGAGCGAAATTAACCAGCGCTTCAGGCCCGGCTGTGGCCGGGCAGGGGGCGTGTGGCAGGTCGAGGCGGCGTTCGCCGCGCCCGGGTATCCTGTGCCCCGCAACTCAAAGCGACCCCGAGATACTACGGAAAATGAATGACTTAAGCAAGGCTCGGGCGACCACCATGGAGGTCGGGGAGGAAGCGGCGGCGCAGCGCATCGATAACTTCCTGCTTCGGCACCTGAAAGGCGTGCCCAAAAGCCATGTCTACCGGGTGCTGCGCAGCGGCGAGGTGCGCGTCAACAGCGGCCGCGTGAAGCCCGAATACCGGCTCAAGCCCGGTGACCGGGTACGGGTGCCGCCGATGCGGCTCGCCGCAAAGCCCGCCGCCGCGAAGCCCGCCGAGTTCCCGGTGGCCTACGAAGACCCCGCGCTGCTCGTGGTCGACAAGCCCGCCGGGGTCGCGGTGCACGGCGGCAGCGGCGTGAGCTTCGGGGTGATCGAAGCCCTGCGCGCCGCGCGCCCGCAGGCTAAGGCCCTGGAGCTCGCGCACCGGCTGGACCGCGACACCTCGGGCCTGCTCATGCTCGCCAAGAAGCGCAGCGCGCTGGTGGAGCTGCACCGCATGCTGCGCGACGGGGAGGTCGAGAAGGTCTACCTGGCGCTGGCCAAGGGCAGGGTGGAAAGCCGCACCCTGCGCGAGCCCCTCCACAAGTATGTCAATGCAAAAGGCGAGCGCCGCGTCAGCGTGCAGCAAGGCGGCATGGCCGCCGAGACGCGGGTGAAAGCGCTGAAAAGCTCCCCCGAGTTCAGCTTCCTGGAGATACGGCTCCTCACCGGCCGCACGCACCAAATCCGCGTGCACCTCGCCCATGCCGGCCATCCGCTGCTGGGCGACGACAAGTACGGCGACTTCGACCTCAACCACCGGCTGGAGAAGCAGGGCGTGCGGCGCCTTTTCCTGCACGCCAGCCGGCTCGCGTTTTCGCATCCCCTGTCGAAAGAAGCGATCAAGCTGGAAGCCCCGCTGCCGCAGGGCATGAAGAAGTTCGTCGATGCAAATTTCACATGAAGTATTCGCTCCTCGTCTTCGACTGGGACGGCACCATCCTCGACTCGTCGAGCGCCATTGCCCAGTGCATCCGCCGGGCGGCGCACGAGCTTGGGCTGCCGGTGCCGGAGTTCGATCGTGCGAGCCACGTCATCGGGCTGGGGCTCGCGGATGCGCTGCGCATGGCGGTGCCGCACCTGCCGGCGGCGCGCTACCCCGAATTCGTGGAGGCGTACCGCCGGCATTTCCGCGCCAGCGAGGAGTCGATGCAGCTATTCGCGGGCATGCGCGAGCTCATCGCCCAGCTCGCCGGCGGGCACACCCTCGCCATCGCTACCGGCAAGAGCCGGCGCGGTCTGGAGCGGGCGCTCGACGCCACGAACCTGCGGGCGCATTTCCGCGCCTCGCGCTGCGCGGACGAGACCACGCCGAAGCCGGACCCCGCCATGCTGCTCGAGCTGATGGAGGAGCTCGGCGCGCCGAAGGCAGGCACGTTGATGATCGGCGACACCTCCCACGACATGGCAATGGCCCGCGCCGCCGGCGTGGACGCGTTGGCGGTGACTTACGGGGCGCATCCCGAGCCGGGCTTGCGCGCCTGCGGCCCCCTGGATTGCTGCGCGGACGTGCCGCGCCTGCGCGCATGGCTGACGGCGAACGCCTGATCTGCGCCTCGGCAGAGCTCGTCGACTCGGGGCGCGGCGTGCGCTTCGAGGTGGAGTACTTCGGGCAGCCGGCGCCGGCGTTCGCGGTGCGCTACCGCGGGCGGGTGCACGCGTATCTCAACCGCTGCGCGCACGTCGCCATGGAGCTCGACTGGCAGGAGGGAGCGTTTTTCGATGCCGACGGACGCGATTTGCTATGCTCGACGCACGGGGCGACGTACGACGCGCAAAGCGGTCGCTGCCTGGGCGGGCCTTGCAACCGCACGCCGCTGCTGAAGCTGAAGGTCGAGGAGCGCGCCGGCAACGTTTACTTCATGGGGTTTTCCGATGACTGAGAATGGTGGGCAGTGGGAACGCGAGCTGGTAACGAAGCTCGCCACGGCGGCGCTCAAGGAGCAGCGGCGCGCGCGTTTGTGGGGCATTTTCTTCAAGCTGCTCACCTTCGCCTACATCACCTTCCTGCTGGTGATGTTCATCGACTGGGAAGGGCGCGCCGAGATGTCCAGCGGCAAGAAGCACACCGCCATGGTGGAGCTCAACGGCACGATCGCGCCCGGCAGCGACGCGAGCGCCGACAAGGTGATCGCCGCGCTGCAGGCCGCCTTCAAGGACAAGAACACCCAGGGCGTGGTGCTGCGCATCAACTCCCCCGGCGGCAGCCCGGTGCAGTCGCAGACGATCTACGACGAGATGCGCCGCTTGCGCAAGAAGTACCCCGACACGCCGCTGTACGCCGTAGTCGAGGACATCTGCGCCTCGGGCGGCTACTTCGTCGCCGCGGGCGCCGACCGCATCTACGTCGGCCAGGCGAGCATCGTGGGCTCCATCGGCGTGCTGATGAACGGTTTCGGCTTCACCGGCCTCATGGAGAAGCTGGGCGTGGAGCGCCGGCTGATCACCGCCGGCGAGAACAAGGCCATGCTGGACCCGTTCTCGCCGCTCGACGAGAAGGACAAGCAGCATGTGCAGACGCTGATGAAGGACGTGCACCAGCAGTTCATCGGCGTGGTGCGCGAAGGACGCGGCCCGCGGCTGAAGGAGACGCCCGAGATGTTCACCGGGCTGGTCTGGACCGGCCAGAAAAGCGTGGAGCTGGGCCTCGCCGACGGCATCGGCAGCCTGGAGTCGGTGGCGCGCGACGTGGTCAAGGCCGAGGCCATCGTCGACTACACGCAGAAGGAGAACATCGCCGAGAAATTCGCGCGCCGCTTCGGCGCCAGTGCCGCTAACGCGGTGATGGAGTTCGCCCTGCGCTACTCACCGGGCATCCGCTAGGACAAGAAACACCGCCGGCCGGCGTCCGATGCCGCGCGGCGCCCGCTGCCACTCGGAGACGGTTTTCGTTTTAATCGTTTCCGAGGAGAGAGTCAGGTCCGCCGCCACGCAAACCCGGGTCGCCGGAGCGCAGGCGGCAAGCAGCGCGGCCATCAAGACATCGTTGCGGTAGGGCGTCTCGATGAAGATCTGCGTTTCGCGCTCCTTGCGCGAGCGCTGCTCGAGCTCCCGGATGCGTTTGGCCCTATCCGGCTCCTCCCGCGGCAGGTAGCCGCAGAAGGCGAAGCGCTGCCCTTCCAGGCCGGAAGCCATGAGCGCCAGGACGATGGAGGAGGGCCCGACCAGGGGCACGACGCGAAAGCCTTCGCGATGCGCCGCCTCGACCAAGGCTGCGCCCGGATCCGCGATCGCCGGGCAGCCGGCCTCGGAAAGCAGGCCAAGAGAGCGGCCTTCATGCAGCGGCAGCAGGCTCGCCGTTTCAATGGTCTGGACATTCAAGTCCCGAAGCGGCAAAGGCATGCCCACCGCCGAAAGAAAAGCGCGCGCGCTTTTGGCGTTCTCGACGGCGAAGTCCTTCAGGGTGCGGATGGTCTGCAGCGCCGGGCCGGGCAGCGCGCCCGCCGGCGCGCCGCCCAGCGGAGTCGGGATGGCATACAGGATCAAAGGACCGGCAGCCCGGCTTCCTCGAGCATCGCGGTGAGCGCGATGAGCGGCAGGCCGATGAGGGAAGTGGGATCGTCGGTTTCCATGCGCGCGATGAGCGCTATGCCCAGGCCCTCGGCCTTGGCGCTGCCGGCACAATCGTAGGGCCGCTCGCGGCGCAGGTAAGCCTCGATGCGCGCATCGTCGAGCGCCCGGAAGGTGACGCGGCAGGAAACCACTTTGGAGCTGAGCTTACCGGTCCGGGCATCGAGCAGCGCTACCGCGGTATGGAAATCGGCGGCCTTGCCGCTCAGCAGGCGCAGCTGCCGCACGGCGTTGTCGTGGCTGCCGGGCTTGTCCAGCCGCTCGCTTCCCAGCGCGGCCACCTGGTCCGAGCCGATGATGAGCGCGTCCGCGAAGCTGTCCTTCAGCGAGCTTGCCTTGAGGACCGACAGTCGGCGTGCGGTGTCCGCCGGCCGCTCGGCGGGCAGCGCTTGCTCGTCGACCCCCGGCGCGGCGACCTCGAAGGCGAGACCCAGGCGCTCGAGGAGGGCCTTGCGGTACTTCGAGGTGGAGGCGAGCACCAGTCGCCGGCATGGATCCATCGCGTTGTTTTGGCGCAGGTTTGCCCAAAAATGATATCATCCGCCGCCTTTATGCCGCACCAGCAGCCGGTGATCGACGGCTTCGATCTCGCGTCGGCCGGCGCCAGCAGGCAAGGGGACTGGCCGCTAGGCGACTTTCCGCGGCTGCGCGACATGCTCGCTTCAGACGACGGGAAGGTGCATTACGCAATTGCAGGCGTGCGCGACGCGCGAGGGCGGCCGGGTCTGCGCATCCAGGTGAGCGGCATGCTGCAGCTGCGCTGCCAGCGCTGCCTCGAGCCGATGGCCTTTGAAGTGCAGAGCGACCAGACGCTGGTCCTCGCCGGCAGCCTGGAGGAGATCGAAGCCGAGCCGGTGGATGTGAACGCCGCGGATCGCGTGGTGGCAGGCAGGGAGATGCCGGTGCGCGACCTGATCGAGGACGAGCTGATTCTCGCGGCGCCGTACGCGCCAAGGCACGAAAGCTGTACCGCGCGTCCTTCGCCCGACGCGGAAACTAAACCATCGCCGTTCGCCGGCCTGCGCGGGCTGCTGGACGGCAAGCACTGACCTGAAGGAGTTCGAACATGGCAGTCCAGCAGAACAAGAAGTCGCCGTCCCGGCGCGGGATGCATCGCTCGCACGACCACCTGGCGCAGCCGACGCTGGCCGTCGAGCCGACCACCGGCGAGCGGCACCTGCGCCACCACGTCAGCCCGACCGGCTATTACCGCGGCAAGAAGGTCATCAAGACGAAAGACGAATAACCCTGGTCACGGTCGCGATCGATTGCATGGGCGGCGACCACGGCCCCCATGTGACCGTTCCCGCCGCGCTGGAGTTCCAGGCGCGGCTTCCCGACGTCGCCGTGGTGCTGGTCGGCGCGCCGGAGGCGCTCGAGCGCGAGCCCAAGGCGCGCGGCGCGGCCGCCGGCGAGCGCCTGCGCGTGCAGCCGGCGAGCCAGATGGTGGCGATGGACGAGCCGCCGGCGCAGGCCCTGCGCTTCAAGAAGGATTCGTCGATGCGGGTGGCGGTCAACCTGGTGAAAAGCGGAGAGGCGCACGCCTGCGTCAGCGCCGGCAACACCGGCGCGCTCATGGCCATCTCGCGCTTCGTGCTGAAGACCCTGCCGGGCATCGACCGGCCGGCGATCGCCACCGTCCTGCCCAACATGAAGGGCGGCTATACCTACGTGCTCGATCTGGGCGCCAACGTCGACTGCACTCCGGAGCAGCTGATGCAGTTCGGCGTGATGGGCGCGATGCTGGTCGCCGCGGTGGAGCACAAGGACCGGCCCAGCGTCGGGCTGCTCAACATCGGCGTGGAGGACATCAAGGGCAACGAGACGGTGAAGCGCGCGGGCGAGCTGCTGCGCGAAAGCGGGCTGAATTTCCACGGCAACGTCGAGGGCGACGACATCTACAAGGGCACCACCGACGTGGTGGTCTGCGACGGCTTCGTGGGCAACGTGCTGCTCAAGGCCTCGGAGGGCGTGGCCAACATGATCGTCGGGTTCCTGCGCCAGGAATTCACGCGCAATCCGTGGAACATGCTGGCCGCCTGGATGGCCGGCCCGGTGAGAAAGGCGCTGCGCCGGCGCATGGACCCGGGCCGCTACAACGGCGCGAGCCTGCTCGGCCTCAAGGGCATCGTCATCAAGAGCCACGGCTCGGCCGACGCCTACGCCTTTCGCCAGGCGCTCGCGCGCGCGGTCGAGGAAGTGCGCAACAACGTGCCGCAACGCATCGCTTCGCAGGTCCACCATCCATGATTTACTCCAGAATCACCGGCACCGGCAGCTACCTGCCCGAGCGCATCGTCGACAACCACGAGTTCGCCCGCCGCCTGGATACGAACGACGCCTGGATCCGCGAGCGCACCGGCATCGTCCAGCGCCACATCGCCGCCGAGGCAGAGGCGTCCAGCGATCTCGCCCTGGCGGCATCGAAGCGCGCGCTGCAGGCGGCGAAGCTCGACGCTTCGCAGATCGATCTCATCATCGTCGCCACGTCGACCCCGGATTACATTTTCCCCAGCACCGCCTGCCTGCTGCAGGCCAAGCTCGGCATCAAGGGCTGCGCGGCGTTCGACGTGCAGGCGGTGTGCAGCGGCTTCATCTACGGGCTCGCTACGGCGGATAGTTTCATCCGTTGCGGACAAAACAAGACAGCCCTGGTCGTGGGCGCGGAGGTTTTCTCGCGCATCCTCGACTGGAACGACCGCGGCACCTGCGTGCTGTTCGGCGACGGCGCCGGTGCGGTGGTGCTCGCCGCGGATGGCCGGCCGGGCATCCATGCGAGCCGCCTGCACGCCGACGGCAGTCACGTCGACCTGCTGTCGGTGCCGGGCAACGTGTGCGGCGGCAAGATCACGGGCTCGCCGTTCCTGCAGATGAACGGGCAGGGGGTGTTCAAGTTCGCGGTTCGCGTGCTGGAGGAATCGGCGCGCGAGACCGTGGCGGCGGCGGACATGAAGCTCGAGGACATCGACTGGCTGATCCCGCACCAGGCGAACGTGCGCATCCTCGAGGCCACCGCGCGCAAGCTCGGCCTGCCGCGCGACAAGCTGGTCGTGACGGTGGACCACCACGGCAACACCTCGGCCGCTTCGGTGCCGCTCGCGCTGGACGAGTACGTGCGCGCCGGAAAGATCCGCCCCGGGCAGCGCCTGCTGCTGCAGGGGGTCGGCGGCGGCTTCACCTGGGGCTCGTGCGTGGTGACCCTGTGAAGCTCGCGATGGTATTCCCCGGGCAGGGCTCGCAGGCGGTCGGCATGCTGAAGGGCTATGACGGGCTTCCCGGCGTGGACGCGGTGCGCGCCGAAGCGGCCGCGGTGCTGGGGAGCGAGTTCGTCAGGCTACTGGACGAAGGTCCGGCGGAGCAGCTCAACCTCACTTTGCATACGCAGCCCGCGATGGTGACGGCAGGCTATGCCGCCTACCGCGCGTGGTGCGAGCTGGGCGGTCCGCGGCCCGAAGTCGTCGCGGGACACAGCCTGGGCGAGTACACCGCGCTGGTTGCCGCCGGCGCGCTGTCGTTCAGGGACTGCCTGCCGCTGGTGCGCTTTCGCGCGCAGTCGATGCAGGAGGCAGTGCCCGAGGGGCAGGGCGCGATGGCGGCCATCCTCAGCCTGGATGACGAGCAGGTGCGCCAGGCCTGCGCGCAAGCCGGCGGCGAAGTGCAGGCGGTGAATTTCAACGCCCCCGGCCAGGTGGTGATCGCCGGGGAGAAGCAGGCCGTTGCGCGCGCCATCGAGGCGTGCAAGGCGAAGGGCGCCAAGCGCGCCATGGCGCTGCCGGTGAGCGCGCCGTTCCACTCCAGCCTGATGCGCCCGGCCGGCACCAAGCTGGAAGGCTATCTGCAGAAGGTGGCGATCGCCGCGCCGGGAATCGCGCTCGTCAACAACGTCGACGTCGCGGTGCTGCAAGAGCCGGCGGCCATCAAGGACGCGCTGGTGCGCCAGGCGGCTTCGCCGGTGCGCTGGGTGGAGACCATCCAGAAGATGCGCGCAATGGGCGTCACCCACATCATCGAATGCGGGCCGGGCAAGGTGCTCGCCGGCCTGACCAAAAGAATTTCCGCCGAGGTGCAGTCCATGGCGCTGGCCGACCGCGCCTCGCTCGAGGAGGCGCTCAAATGCTAGAGGGCAAAGTCGCGCTGGTGACCGGCGCCTCGCGCGGCATCGGCCTGGCGATCGCCGGGCAGCTGCTCAAGGACGGGGCCCGGGTGATCGGCACCTCGACCACCGAGGAGGGCGCGAAGAAGGTGCCCGGCGCCGGGCGGGTGCTCGACGTGCGCGACGCCGCGCAATGCGACCGCCTGGTGGAGGAAGTGCAGAAGCAGCACGGCGACATCGCGATCCTGGTGAACAACGCCGGCATCACGCGCGACAACCTCGCGCTTCGCATGAAGGACACCGAGTGGGACGAGGTGATGGAGACCAACCTGCGCGCGGTGTTCCGGCTGTCGCGGGCGGTGATGCGCGGCATGATGAAGGCGCGCTGGGGACGCATCGTCAACATCACCTCGGTGGTCGGCGCCTCGGGCAACCCCGGCCAGGCCAACTACGCCGCCGCCAAGGCGGCGGTGGCCGGGATGACCAAGTCGCTGGCGCGCGAGCTGGGCAGCCGCAACATCACCGTGAACTGCGTAGCGCCGGGCTTCATCGACACCGACATGACGCGCGCGCTGTCGGACGATCAGAGAAAGGCGCTGCTCGAGCACATTCCGCTCGGGCGCCTGGGCACGCCGCAGGACGTGGCGGCCGCGGTCGCGTACCTGGTTTCTCCCGGCGGCGGCTACGTCACCGGGGCGGTCCTGCACGTCAACGGCGGCATGTATATGTCGTAAAATACGCCCCCTCTTCGGGAAGGAGCAGCGGATGGAAAACATCGAACAACGCGTGAAGAAAATCATCGCCGAGCAGCTCGGGGTCAACGAGGCGGAGATCAAGACCGAGTCCTCGTTCGTCGACGACCTGGGCGCCGACTCGCTCGACACCGTGGAGCTGGTGATGGCGCTCGAGGAGGAGTTCGAGACCGAGATCCCGGACGAGGAGGCCGAGAAGATCACCACCGTGCAGCAGGCCATCGACTACGTCAAGGCGCATTCGAAGGCATAAGTGCGAAGTCCTAAGTGACGCGCCGCAGAGTCGTGGTGACCGGGCTCGGAATCGTCAGCCCGATCGGCAACAGCGTAACCGAGGCCTGGGAGCGTGCACTGGCCGGGACCCCGGGCATCGCCCGCATCGGCCGCTTCGACGCCTCGCGCCTTTCCAGCCAGATCGCCGGTGAAGTGAAGGGCTTCGATGTCACGCCCTACATGTCGGCGAAGGAGGCGCGGCGCATGGACACCTTCATCCACTACGGCATGGCGGCCGGGCTGCAGGCGTGGCGCGACGCCGCCCTGCAAGTCACCCCCGACAACGCCGAGCGCGTCGGCGTGAATTTCGGCTCCGGCATCGGCGGGCTGCCGATGATCGAGTCGATGCACAGCGAGCTGCAGGCGAATGGGCCGCGGCGCATCTCGCCGTTCTTCATCCCCGGGACCATCATCAACATGATCGCCGGGCTGCTCTCCATCGAAACCGGCGCCAAGGGGCCGAACCTGGCCATGGTCACCGCCTGCACCACCTCGACGCACTGCATCGGCGAGGCGGCGAAGTCCATACGCTACGGCGAGGCCGACGTGATGATCGCCGGCGGCTCGGAAGCGGTGGTGACCGAGCTCGCCGTAGGCGGCTTTGCCGCGGCGCGCGCGCTGTCCACCCGCAACGACGATCCGGCCGGCGCCAGCCGCCCCTGGGACAAGGAGCGCGACGGCTTCGTCCTTGGCGAGGGTGCCGGCGCCGTGGTGCTCGAGGAGTACGAGCACGCCCGGGCGCGCGGGGCGAAGGTCTACGCCGAGCTGGCCGGCTACGGCGTTTCCGCCGACGCGCATCACATGACCGCGCCGCCGGAAGACGGCGACGGCGGGTTCAGGGCGATGCGCAACGCCCTCAAGGACGCGGGCCTCGATCCCGCGGCGGTGGACTACATCAATGCCCACGGCACGTCCACGCCGCTGGGCGACGTGGCAGAGACGGTGGCGATCAAGCGCCTGCTCGGCAGCCGCGCGCCGAAAGTCGCGGTGAACTCGACCAAGTCCATGACCGGCCACCTGCTCGGCGCGGCCGGGGCGGTGGAAGCGGTGTTCAGCATCCTGGCGCTGCGCGACCAGGTTTCCCCGCCGACGATCAACCTGCGAACGCCGGATCCGCAGTGCGACCTCGACTACGTGCCGAACGAGGCGCGCAAGATGTCGATCGGGGTCGCGCTGTCGAACTCCTTCGGCTTCGGCGGCACGAACGGCACGCTGGTTTTCAAGCGGCCTTGAATCCGCGGCGCCTGCGGCTCGAGCTCAAGCCCTCGCTGCTCCTCGCGATTGCGATCGTGGCGCTGCACGCCGGCGCGGCCGCCGGCGCCCTGATCGCGCTTCCCGGCATCGCCGGCGCGCTGATCGGCGCCGGGGTGTTCGCCCTCGGGGCGCTGGCGGCATGGCGGCAGGCGCTGCTGCGCTCGCCGTCATCGGTCCGCGTGCTCGAGCTGGAAGGACCGGCACTGAACGTCACGCTGGCCAGCG
Organism: uncultured bacterium; assembly: GCA_965233185.1. GTDB lineage: Bacteria > Pseudomonadota > Gammaproteobacteria > Burkholderiales > SG8-39 > SCGC-AG-212-J23. Next base: position 8,380 of record CBDDSA010000329.1, on the reverse strand, counting down.
GCCGGGCTTGTCGCGGCGAAGTCGCGCCGCGGCGCTACGTGGGGCGGCTGGTGGTCACGCTTGCCTTGCGAGGGCCGGTGCGCCGCACCCTGCTCGTGACCCGCGACATGCTTGATGCGGATTCGTTCCGCGCCCTGCGCGTCTGGGCGCTGTGGGGCAGGCTGCCCGCCGTGGCGGCAAAGCAACTGCCTGCATAGCCTGCGGCCCCGGCGCGCGTCGAACTATTTCATTGTGCGTGTGTCTGTGGCACATAGGCGTTGCAGATCGGGCGTAGAGTCTGCGGACGTAGAGTCTGCGGACTTCAGGTCCGGGGGTGGGGAGCCCCCGGTCGGTCGAAGGCGGCTGGATGTCTGACCGCGAGATCGACCGGCAACTGGTGGCGCGGGCGCAGCGCGGCGACAAGCGCGCGTTCGAGCTGCTGGTGGAGAAATACCAGCGCAAGCTGGCGCGGTTGCTGTCGCGGTTCATACGCGACCCGGCCGAGGTCGAGGATGTGACGCAGGAAGCGTTCATCAAGGCCTACCGCGCACTCCCCGCGTTCCGTGGCGACAGCGCCTTTTATACGTGGCTGTACCGGATCGGAATCAACACGGCCAAGAACTACCTCATGGCCATGGGTCGGCGGGCGCCGACCTCGACCGAGGTAGAGGCCGAAGAGGCGGAAGGGTTCGAGGAGGGCGAGCAGTTGCGCGACATCAACACGCCGGAGAGCGTGCTGCTGTCCAACGAGATCGCGGAGACGGTGAACGCCACCATCGAGAGCCTGCCCGAGGAGCTGCGCCGCGCGATCCAGATGCGGGAGATCGAGGGCATGAGCTACGAGGACATTGCGCAGGCCATGAACTGCCCGATCGGCACCGTCCGTTCGCGCATCTTCAGGGCCCGCGAGGCGATCGCCGAGCAGCTGCGGCCGTTGCTGGATACCAGCAAAGACAAGAGATGGTAAGGAAAAGGCAGGTGGTAGGGGTATGAAAGACACAGTCTCGGCATTCATGGACGGCGAGCTCGAAGACCGGGCCGCCGCCCAGGTCATAGACGCACTGGGGCGCGACGATGAGGCGCTCGACACCTGGCGCACGTATCACCTGATCGGCGATGCGCTGCGCGACAGCCGGCTGCTCTCCGCCGGGTTCACCGCCCGCGTGGCGCGCCAGCTCGCCGCCGAGCCCACGGTGCTCGCGCCGCGCCGGCTGCAGTCCCAGCCGCGCACCTGGTACGCGCTCGCGGCGAGCGCGGCGGGCTTCGCGCTGGTCGGCTGGCTGGCGTTTGCGCCGCAGCAGACGGCAGTCGCGCCGATCGCGCAGCAGCAGCCGCCGCCCGCATCCGCCCAGGCAAAGCCCAATATCGTTCCCCTGCCCAGCGGCGCCGACGACTATCTGCTCGCCCACCAGGCCTACTCGCCGCGTGTTTCGCTGCAGGGCATGGCGCCGTACGTGCGCACCGTGTCCGAGCAGGTGCAGGAGACGCGCAAGTGAAGGGGGGAAAGTGATTCAGCGCCTTTTCGGGGTAGCGCTAGTGCTCGCCATGGGCGCAGCGCAGGCGCAATCGCCGGAGACCCTGAGCTGGTTGCGCAAGATCCACGAGGCCACGCAGCGGCTGTCCTATACCGGCACCTTCGTCTACCAGAACGGCATGCGCAGCGAGACCTCGCGCATCACCCGCTACGCGGACGCCGCCGGCGACATCGAGAAGCTGGAAGCGATGGACGGCGTGCCGCGCGAGATCGTGCGCACCCGCGACACGGTGCGCTGCTACCTGCCCGACAGCCGCGTGGTAAAGGTCGACCGGCGCACCGAGCGCGGCTTTCCCGCGCTGGTGCCCGAGCGCATCATGGCGCTCGCCCGGCATTACGACCTCTCGCTGGGCGAGACCCGGCGCATCGCCGGCTACGACTGCCAGGCGGTGGTCCTCAGCCCGAAAGACAACCTGCGCTACGGCTACAAGCTGTACGCGGACCTGAATAGCGGCATGCTGCTGCGCGCGGTCACGGTGGACTCGGAAGGCAAGCCCATCGAGATGTTCACCTTTACCCAGCTCAGCCTGGGCAACGTCACCCGCGACATGGTCAAGCCGCGCCACGCGGGACGCGCCTGGCGCGTCGAGGACGCCGGGGCGCACCCCGCGCGCCTGGAGGGCTGGGGCCTCGCGGCCGAGCTGCCCGGATTCCAGAAAGTCACGGAGCTCAAGCGCCGCCTGGGAGAGTCGCGACCGGTGGGGCAGATGGTGTATTCCGACGGCCTGGCCGCGGTTTCGGTCTTCATCGAGCCGCTCGCGGCGCCGCGCGAGCCGGTGCGCACCGGCCTGTCCAGCATGGGCGCCATCCATATCTATACGCGCGAAGTGGCGAACCACAAGGTGACCGTGGTGGGCGAGGCGCCGGCGCTCAGCGTGCAGCGCATCGCCGACTCGGTCGAGTTCCACCGATCGCAGTAAGAACTAGAACTCAGGAGAGAGAACCATGCAGCAAGCATTGAGGGCGTTGGCCGGCCTGTGGCTGGCGGCGTTCTGCGTCGCGGTGCTGGCGCAGGCACGCGAGCTGCCCGACTTCACGCGCCTGGTGGAGGAGCAGGGCAACGCCGTAGTCAACATCAGCACCACGCAGGCGGTGCGCCGCCCGGCGCCCGGCGCGGTGCCGCAGGTGCCGGGCATCGAGGACGAGGAGATGCTGGAGTTCTTCCGGCGCTTCATCCCGCGCCAGCCCGGGCCCGGCCAGGGACCCGGGGCGCGCCCGGAGAGCCGCTCGCTCGGCTCGGGGTTCATCATCAGCGCCGACGGCTACATCCTGACCAACGCCCACGTGGTCGAGGGCGCCGACGAGATCAACGTCAAGCTCACCGACAAGCGCGACTTCAAGGCCAAGGTGATCGGCGCCGACAAGCGCACCGATGTCGCCCTGATCAAGATCGAAGGCAGCGGGCTGCCGGTGGTGAAGTTCGGCGACCCGAACAAGCTCAAGGTGGGCGAGTGGGTGGTGGCGATCGGCTCGCCGTTCGGCTTCGAGAACACCGTCACCGCCGGCATCGTCAGCGCCAAGGGCCGCTCGCTGCCGCAGGAGAATTTCGTTCACTTCATCCAGACCGCCGTCGACATCAATCCCGGCAACTCGGGCGGGCCGCTGTTCAATTTGCGCGGCGAGGTGGTCGGGGTGAACTCGCAGATCTACAGCCGCACCGGGGGCTTCATGGGCCTGTCGTTCGCCATCCCGGCCGACGTGGCGCTCGACATCCAGAAGCAGCTGCGCGAGAAGGGCCGCGTGGCGCGCGGCCGCATCGGCGTGGTGATCCAGGAAGTGACGCGCGATCTCGCCACCTCGTTCGGCCTGGACCGGCCGCGCGGCGCGCTGGTGAACTCGGTGGAGAAGGGCAGCCCGGCCGACAAGGCGGGCGTGGAGGCGACCGACATCATCATCGGCTACGACGGCAAGCCGGTCGAGTCCTCCAGCGACCTGCCGCGCATGGTGGGGTCCACGCGGCCCGGCGCGCACGCCACCCTCGAAGTGTGGCGCAAGGGCCAGACGCGCAAGCTCAACGTCACCGTGGGCGAGCTGCAGGAGGACCGCATCGCCTCGCGCGAGACCCCGCGCCCGAAGCCGCAGGCCGAGGCGCCGGCCAACCGGCTGGGCATCGTGGTGGCCGAGCTGTCGGCCGAGCAGAAGAGCCAGATGAAGCTGCAGGGCGGGCTGGTGGTCACCGAGGTGCGCCCGGACGCCAAGGCCGAGGTGCGCAAGGGCGACGTGCTGCTCACCGTGGTGCACAAGGGGCAGCACACCGAGCTCAAGTCCGTCGAGCAGTTCAACCGGCTGCTCGCCGGCCTGGACAAGAACGCCGTCATCACCCTGCAGGTGCGCCGCGGCGAGTCGATGGCTTTCGTCACCGTCTCGGGATTGACCGATAAAGGCTAGGTTGTATGGCAGGGCCTACTGCCATCTCTGCGAGGAGATGGCAGCGGCGCTGCGCGCGCTGGGCGTCGATTTCGAGGAAATCGATGTCGACGCCGATCCCGGCCTGGACGAGCTGTACGGCGAGAACGTGCCGGTATTGCTGCGCGGAGGCATCGAGGTTTGCCGGCACCGCCTCACGTCCGAGGCGATCGCCAAGCTGCGCTAGAATAGCCGGCTGTCGAGGAGGGTGGCCCGTCACCACGCGGGGCACCCTCTTTCTTTATACGGCTCGAAGCCTGCCTTGATGTCTCAAACCAGAATACGCAACTTTTCCATCATCGCGCACATCGACCACGGCAAGTCGACGCTGGCCGATCGCTTCATCCAGATGTGCGGCGGCCTGGCCGACCGCGAGATGGCCGAGCAGGTGCTCGACTCGATGGACCTGGAGCGCGAGCGCGGCATTACCATCAAGGCGCAGACCGCGGCGCTCGAATACCGCGCCCGCGACGGCCAGACCTATCTTCTCAACCTGATCGATACCCCCGGGCACGTCGATTTCTCCTATGAAGTGAGCCGCTCGCTGGCGGCCTGCGAGGGCGCGGTGCTGGTGGTCGACGCCTCGCAGGGCGTGGAGGCGCAGACCGTGGCCAACTGCTACACCGCCATCGAGCAGGGGGTGGAGGTCATCCCGGTGCTGAACAAGATCGACCTGCCCTCGGCGGACCCCGACAAGGCGATCCAGGAGATCGAGGATGTGATCGGCATCGCCGCCGGCGACGCCCTGCGCGTCAGCGCCAAGACCGGCGAGAACGTGCCCGACATCCTCGAGGCGGTGATCGCGCGGGTACCGCCGCCCAAGGGGGATGCGCAGGCGCCGCTGCAGGCGCTGATCATCGATTCGTGGTTCGACAACTATGTCGGCGTGGTCATGCTGGTGCGCGTGATGGAAGGATCGCTGCGGCCGAAGGACAAGATCCTGCTCATGAGCACGAGCGCCTCGTACCTGTGCGACCACGTCGGGGTGTTCACGCCCAAGGCGAGGGAAAAGGACGGCCTGTCGGCGGGCGAGGTGGGCTACGTCACGGCCGGCATCAAGGAGCTGCGCGCGGCCAAGGTCGGCGACACCATGACGCGGGCGGACAAGCCGGCCGACAAGCCGCTCCCCGGATTCAAGGAGGTGAAGCCCCAGGTGTTCGCCGGGCTGTATCCGGTCGAGGCCAACCAGTACGAGGCGCTGCGCGACGCGCTGGAGAAGCTGCACCTCAACGACGCCTCGTTCCACTACGAGCCCGAGACGTCGCAGGCGCTGGGCTTTGGCTTTCGCTGCGGCTTCCTCGGCCTCCTGCACATGGACATCGTGCAGGAGCGCCTGGAGCGCGAGTACGACATGCACCTCATCACCACGGCGCCCTCGGTGGTCTACGAGGTGCTGCTGCGCGACGGCACGCTGGAGCAGGTGTCCAATGCGTCGCGCCTGCCGGATGCGACGCTGATCGAGGAGATCCGCGAGCCGATCATCGCCACCAAGATCTTCGTGCCGCAGGAATACGTCGGCCCGGTGATCACGCTATGCACGCAGAAGCGCGGCACGCAGACCAACCTGCACTACTCGCCGCGCCACGTGGTGATCTCGTACGACCTGCCGCTGAACGAGGTGGTGCTGGACTTTTTCGACCGCCTCAAGTCGATGACGCGCGGCTACGGCTCGCTCGACTACGAGTTCAAGGAGCATCGCGCGGCCGACATGGTGCGCCTGGACATCCTGGTCAACGGCGAGCGCGTGGACGCGCTGTCCAGCATGGCGCACCGGGAGAGCGCCCAGATGCGCGGCCGCGAGCTGGTGTCGCGGCTGCGCTCGCTCATCCCCCGGCAGATGTTCGACGTGGCGATCCAGGCGGCCATCGGCGGCCACATCATCGCGCGGGAGAACGTCAAGGCGCTGCGCAAGAACGTGCTCGCCAAGTGCTACGGCGGCGACGTCACGCGCAAGCGCAAGCTGCTGGAAAAGCAGAAAGAAGGAAAAAAGCGCATGAAGCAGGTGGGCTCGGTGGAGATTCCGCAGGAGGCGTTTCTCGCGGTGCTGCAGCGGGGCGACAGTTGAGCTTCGCCCTGTTCCTGCTCACGCTGCTGCTGGTCACCGGCGCGGTGTGGGCCGTGGACCTCGCGTGGCTGCGGCGCCGGCGCGCCGCTGGCGGGAAGCAGCCCTGGTGGGTGGAGTACTCGGTGAGCTTCTTCCCCGTGATCCTGATCGTATTCGTGCTGCGCTCCTTTCTGGTGGAGCCGTTCAAGATCCCCTCCAGCTCCATGGTGCCCACGCTGCTGGTGGGCGACTTCATCCTCGTGAACAAGTTCACATACGGCATCCGCCTGCCGGTGGCCAACGTGAAGGTGGTCGACCTGAACAGCCCGCAGCGCGGCGACGTGATGGTTTTCCGCTATCCGGAGGACCCCTCCCTCGACTACATCAAGCGCGTGGTGGCGCTGCCCGGCGACCGCGTGGAATACCGCAACAAGCGCCTGTCGATCAACGGCACGCCGGTGCCGCTGCGCCAGGTCGACGATTACCTGTCGAAGGAGCGCATGCAGTTTACCCGGCGCTACGTCGAGACGCTGAACGGCCGGGAGCACGAGATCCTGCTGGAGGAGGACGCGCCCTCGTTCATCGCGCCGTCGCGCACGTTTCCGCACGCCGGCAATTGCAACTACAATATGAGCGGCCTGGCGTGCACGGTTCCGCCGGGGCATTACTTCGTGATGGGCGACAACCGGGACAATTCGAGCGACAGCCGCGTGTGGGGATTCGTGCCCGACGGCAACATCGTCGGCAAGGCGTTCTTCATCTGGCTCAACCTGAACGAGCTGGGACGCTTCGGATCCTTCCACTGAGCATGGCGCCGGGAGGAACGACAATGAACGGCAAGCAGCGTGGTGTCACGATCACGGGCCTCTTGGTGTGGCTGGTCATCCTCATCGTCGGCGCGCTGCTCGCCATGAAGCTCATCCCCGCCTACATGGAATACGGCACCGCCAAAAGCGCGATCGACGCCATCGCGCGCGAGCGCAACGCCACCACGCCCGCGGACGTGCGCCGCGCCTTCGAGTCGCGCGCGGCCATCGACGACATCACGGCGGTGAAGGCGGCGGACCTGGACATCACCAAGCAGGGCAACGAGATGGTGATCGGCTTTTCCTACCGCAAGGAAGTGCCCCTGTTCGCGAACGTGGGCGTCTACATGGATTTCGCGGCCAGCACGGGCCAGTAGATCGCTTTGTCGCGGCCCGCAGCGCTCGAGGAACGGCTCGGCCACCGGTTCGCGGACCCGCGGCTCCTCGAGCAGGCCCTGACCCACCGCAGCCGCGGCGCCGACAACAACGAGCGGCTCGAATTCCTCGGCGACGGCGTGCTGGGCTGCGCGGTGGCCGACGAGCTCTACGGGCGCTTCCCGCAGCTCTCGGAAGGCAAGCTCACCCGCCTGCGCGCGAGCCTGGTGCGCGAGGAGACGCTCGCGCAGGCGGGCAAGGAGCTGGGCCTGGACGCTTTCGTGCGGCTGGGCGAGGGCGAGCTCGCGGCGGGTCCCGAGCCGCGGCCCTCGATCCTCGCCGATGCGCTCGAGGCGGTGCTGGGCGCCGTGTTCCTGGACGGCGGCTACGCCGCCGCGCGCGGGGTGGTGCTCGCCGCGTTCGGCGCGCACATCGACCGGCTGGATCCGGACCGCCCGGCCAAGGATGCCAAGACCCGGCTGCAGGAGCTGTTGCAGGCGCGTCACCGCGGACTGCCGCAATACCGGGTAGTCGCGGTGAATGGCGAGGCACACAAGCAATCTTTCGAGGTCGAATGCAGCGTGAAGGGCATGGACATCAAGGCCAACGGCGCCGGGACTTCCCGCCAGCGCGCCGAGCAGCAGGCGGCCAAGGCGATGCTGGAGCGGCTCGAGGCATGAGCCACCGCTGCGGTACGGTCGGCATCGCCGGCCGCCCCAATACCGGCAAGTCGAGCCTGCTCAACCGGCTGGTCGGCGAAAAGCTGTCGATCGTGTCGCCCAAGCCGCAGACCACCCGCCATCTCGTCACCGGCATCCTTACGCAGCCCGAATGCCAGTACGTGTTCGTCGACGCGCCCGGCCAGCAATCCCGTGCCCGCAGCGTGCTGCACCGGCGGCTGAACCGCCGCGCCACGCAGGCGGCGCGCGAGGCCGACGTCGCCCTGTTCCTGGTCGAGGCCGGCCGATTCACGCCGGAGGACCGCGAGGTGCTCGACGCCATTCCGGCTTCGCAGACGGTCGTGGCCGTGGTCAACAAGGTTGACCTGGTGAAAAAGCACGCCGACCTCATCCCCTTCCTCGAGCGGCTGTCGAAGACCCGGGATTTCGCGGCGATCGTCCCGGTGAGCGCGAAGACCGGCAAGAACATCGCCGCGCTGCTGCAGGCGGTGCGCGAGGCGCTGCCCGAGGGGCCGGCGGCGTATCCGCCCGATCAGCTTACCGACCGCGACGAGCG
>CBDDSA010000328.1:0-5472 GCA_965233185.1 uncultured bacterium | reverse complement strand
GCGCGCTGGATCCTGGCCCAGCGCGCGGGGTCGCGGAAGGCCGCCAGCGCGCGGCGCACCGTGGCGGTGAGCGCCGCGGGCTCGGCGCTTTCGAACAGGAATCCGCTCACCCCGTCCACGATGGTGTCGATCAGCCCGCCGGTGGCGCGCGCCACCGGCGGCGTGCCGTAGCGCTGGCTGTACATCTGGTTCAGGCCGCAGGGCTCGAAGCGCGACGGCATCAGGAACAGGTCGGCGCCGGCCTCGATGGCGTGGGCCAGTTCCTCGTCGAAGCCCACCTGCACCGCCACCCGCCCCGGATGGCGCGCCGCGAGCGCGCGCAGCGCATCCTCCTGCGCGCGCTCGCCCTTGCCCAGCACGGCGAGCTGCGCCGGCATCGCCGCGATCTCATCGGCGGCGGCCGCGAGCAGGTCGGAGCCCTTCTGGTGCGTCAAGCGGCTCACCGTGCCGATGAGCGGCAGATCCTCCTCCGGGTGCAGCCCCATGCGCCGCTGCAGCGCCGCCTTGTTGGCCGCCTTCGCTTCGAGCGAATGCGCATCGTAGCGCTGCGCGATGCGCGCGTCCGTGGCCGGGTCCCACTCGGCAGCGTCGATGCCGTTCAGGATGCCGGTCAGCGTCTCGCGCCGGCGCCTGAGCAGGCCATCCAGGCCGCAGCCGAGCGCCTCGCCCTGGATCTCGCGCGCGTAGCTCGGGCTCACCGTGGTGATCGCGTCGGCATAGGCGATGCCGCCCTTGAGAAACGACAGCCGCCCGTGGAACTCCACGCCCTCTAGGCCGAAGCTCGAGGGCGGCAGCGCCAGCCGCTGCATCAGGCCGGCGTCGAAATTTCCCTGGAAGGCAAGGTTGTGGATCGTCATGACGCTCGCCGCGCGCTGCGGCTCGAAGTGCAGATACACCGCGGCGAGCGCCGCCGGCCAGTCCTGGCAATGCACCACGTCGGGCCGCCACGGGAAGCTCGACTGCGCGCATCCGAGCATGGCCGCCGCCCTCGACAGCACGCCGAAGCGCAGGGCGTTGTCATCCCAATCCGTTCCCTCGTGGGTCTGGTAGGGCCCCCCGTCGCGCACATAAAGCGCAGGGCAGTCCAGCACCAGCATCGCGCCGGCTTCCAGGAGGCGGCACTCCAGGCCGAGCACCTCCAGCGTTGCGACCGGTGCGCCGGAGAGCATTTCGCGGTACCCGGGCACCAAGGTACGCACGTCCAGCCCGTGGGCGCGCAGCGCCGCCGGCAGCGCCGCGCTCACGTCGCCCAGCCCGCCGGTCTTCGTGAGCGGCGCGCACTCCGGGGTGACGAACAGGATGCGCATTCGTTATGGTGACTTGGGCGAAAAAAACCCCGGCGGGGAACCAGGGGCGGATGCTACTGCTGCTAGGCCGCGACGCGGGGACGGGCCTCGAAATCCTTTCGCACCGGGATTTCCACGCACACCGAGTTGCTCAGCGCCCGGCCGCCCAGCGCGCGGGCGAGGGCCGGCTGCTGCTTCTGCAGCTCGAGCTCGATGATGCAGGCGACGTTGCCGGCGCCCGGGTTGTGCACCAGCTTGAACGAGTGCACCGGGCCATAAGGCTCGCACAGCGCGAGAATGCCCTTGGTCAGGGCATAAAAGTCGCGCGCCTCGCGCGCCTTGTCGATGAGCTCGGGCTTCACGTCGGCGCATGCTATTGCCCGGCGCCCTGAGCGGCTATCCTAAAACGCCTGAACCTCTTGTAGTGAAAAGACTACAGGCTACGCAAAGATCTTTGCGATCGTCGCCTGAATCGCATGCGCCGCCGCCCGGGGATCGGGCGCCTGGCGGATCGGGCGGCCCACCACGATGTAGTCGGCGCCGGCGGCAAACGCCTGCGCCACGTCGACGGTGCGCTTCTGATCGTCCGCGGGCCGGTTGTCGACGGGCCGGATGCCGGGCGTGACGACCAGCAGGCGGTCGTTGAGCTCGGCCTTGAGGCGCGCGGCTTCCAGGCCGGAGGAGATGACGCCGTCGCAACCGGCCTCGATGGCGCGCCGCGCGCGCGACAGCACCAGGCGCTCGACGTCGCAGGAAAAGCCGAGGTCGTCGAGGTCGCCGCGGTCGAGACTGGTGAGTGCCGTCACGGCGAGGATCTTCACCTCGCCTTTTTCCTTGCCGGCGGCCTCCATCATTGCCTGGTTGCCGTGCACGGTGGCGAAGGCGACGCCGCGGCCGCGCAAATTGGCCACCGCGCGGCGCACGGTCTGCGGCACATCGAAGAATTTCAGGTCCACGAATACGCGGTTGCCGCGGCCGGTCAGCCAGTCGATGAGCTCGAAATAGCCGCCCGCCATGAACAGCTCCAGGCCGACCTTGTAGAAGCGGGCGGCCTCGCCGACGCGCTCCACCAGCGCGCGCGCCTCGGCCGGCGTGGGGAGGTCGAGCGCGACGATCAGGCGTTCTGCGGGCGCGATGGCGATCATTTCTTGCGGTCCTTTTCGGAGTACTGGCGCAACGATAACCCGAGATCGACCGCCTCTACCCCGGCCGACGGGGCGTCGAGCACGAAGGCGCGGTAGATTTCCTGCAGGGTGATGTCGTCGGCGTCGCGGGTGAGCAGCCAGCCGTCGCGCTCGGTGCGCGCGGTCCAGCCGAGGTCCCGCGCCCGCTCGAGCGCCGCTTCGCAGCGATGCGGCACCACGCGCACCAGCTTGCTCAGCCGGCGCAGCGAAACCACGCGGCCTTCGACCTGCGCGCGCGCCAGCGCGCCGAGCACCGCCAGCGCCTCGGCCAGCTCGCGCCCCGGCACGCGCCGGCCCTCGGCGAGCCGGTAGGCCGGCAGCATCGCCGTCAACGTCGCGCCGCCCAGCACCACGCACCACGACAGGTAGACCCACACCAGGAAGATCGGGATCGTCGCGAAAGCGCCGTAGATCAGGGTGTAGGTCGGGAAATTGGCGAGGTACACCGCGAAGCCCCGCTTCGCGATCTCGAACACGAGGCCCGCGAGGATGCCGCTCACCAGCGCGTGGCGCAGCTCGACGTAGCGGTAGGGCACCACGGAGTAGAGCAGCGTAAGCGCCATGCAGGTGAATACGAACGGCAGCACGCGCAGCACCGCGTCGGCCAAGATGTCCAGGTTGAGAAGCCCCAGCGACGCGCCTATGGCGAAGGAGCTGGCCGACAGGCTGCCACCGATCAGCACCGGCCCCAGGGTGATCACGGCCCAGTAGATGAGCACCTGCTGCAGGAGCGGCCTGCGCCGCTGCACGCGGAAAATGCGGTTGAGCGACTCATCGATGGTCAGCATGAGCATCACCGCCGTGACGACGAAAAAGCCGATGCCGATGGCGGTCAGGCGCCCGGCGTTTTCGGTAAAGGACTGCACCTGCTCGGCGATGGTCTCGATGCCGCGCGCGTCGGGCAGGAAGTTCTCGAGGATGAACTCCTGCAGCACGGCGATGCTTTCGTCGAACACCGGGAAGGCGGTCGAGATGGCGAGCGCCACGGTGAACAGCGGAACCAGCGACAGCAGGGTGGTATAGCTCAGGCTGCCCGCCGCCTGCAGCGCGCGCTCCTCGTAGAACCGGCGCACCACGTCGACCAGGAATTCACCCGTGGCGCGCCAGGCGTTCTTGTCCATTATGCTTTTATGATACCGCCGTGGATCTGCTCGTCCTGTACTACAGCGTGGGCGGCTCGGTGCGCCGGATGGCCGAGCTCGTCGCCGAAGGCGTCGAGCGCGTGCCCGGCGCGGCGGCGCGCCTGCGCACCGTGCCGCGCGCCTTCGACAAGGACCCCATCCCCGCGCAAGGGCCGCCGTACTGCGAGCTTGGCGACCTCGAGGAATGCGCCGGCCTCGCGCTCGGCAGCCCGGCGCGCTTCGGTAACATGGCGGCGCCGCTCAAGCACTTCCTCGACGGCAGCTCGCTGCTGTGGCACCGCGGCGCGCTTGCCGGCAAGCCGGCCTGCGTGTTCACCTCCGCCTCGAGCCTGCACGGCGGCCACGAGACCGCGCTGATTTCCATGATGCTGCCGCTGCTGCACCATGGCATGCTGGTGCTGGGGCTTCCCTACACGCAGGCCGAGATCAATGCCACGCGCACCGGCGGCACGCCGTACGGCGCCAGCCACTTCGCCGGCCTGGCGGACGACCTGTCGATCAGCAGCGAGGAGCGCGCGCTATGCGTCGCGCAGGGCAGGCGCCTGGCCGAAATCGCGCTCAAGCTGTGCTGCGCCTGACCGCCACCGCTACGCTGCTGCTGCTCTTCGTGCTGTGCCTCGCGTGGGAGCTGTGGCTCGCGCCGCTGCGCCCCGGGGGCACGCTCATGGCGCTGAAGGCCATGCCGCTGCTGCTCGCCGTGCGCGGCGTCGCCGAGGGCCGGCGCTACACCTACCAGTGGTCCAGCATGCTGGTGCTCGCCTACTTCGCCGAAGGCGTGATGCGCGCCTGGAGCGAGCGTGGCGTGTCGCAGGCGCTCGCCGGCGCCGAGATCGCGCTCAGCCTCGTTTTCTTTGCCGCGGCGGTGGGCTTTGCGCGGCGGACTCGAGCAGGCGCTTAGCCGCGGCGTAGACCGGCACTTCGATGAGCGCGCCGTCGACCGCGGCGCGGTCCTTGCCTTTGGCGCGCGCTTTCTCGAAGGCGGCGACGATACGACGCGCGCGGGCCAGCTCGGCGCGGGAAACGGAAAAAACGGCGTTGATCGCCTTGGCATGCGCGGGATCGACCAGAGTTTTCATGCGATAGCCGAGGGACTTCGCGTAGCGCGCATCGGCGGCCGCGCCCTTTAGGTCGCTGAACGTATAGGGGCAGTCGATCGCCTCCACTCCGGCCGCGCGGCATTCCACCAGGAACCGGGCGCGCGCGTAGGCGAGCTCCGCGCCCTTGCGCGTGCGCACGGCGCCGAGGTCGGCGGCCAGGTCCTCGCTCGCCAGCAGCGCGCCGACGACGCGCTTGCTCGCCGTTACGATGGAGAAGGTATTCAGCAGCCCTGCGGCAGTTTCCACGTTCGGCACCAGGTCAACCGCGCCGCCGGTCGCCGCCTCGAGCGCCTTCACCTGCTCCGGCGTCTCGACCTTGGACATGAGGATCAGGTCGGGCCGCGCGGCGATCACGCCGGCGAGATCGTCCCGGCCGCAGCTTTCCAGCGGATTGATGCGCACCGCTGCAATCGCGCCGGCGGCGCGCCACCGGTCGAGGGCCTCGGCCGACAGGGCGCGCGCGCGCGGGCGCAGCTGCGGCGGGGTAAAGTCCTCGAGCTCCAGGATCACCACGTCGGCGCCCGAGCGCGCCGCGGACTGGTGCGCGGCCTCGTCGGCGCCCGGCACCAGCAGCCACGAGCGCCGCAGCTTCACAGCTGGTGCTGCGGGTTCAGGCGCTCCATCTTGCTCTCCAGCTTGTTCAGCGCGCTGATATAGGCCTTGGCCGAGGCGACCACGATGTCGGTATCGGCGCCCACGCCGTTGACGATGCGCCCGCCCCGGGACAGGCGCACCGTCACCTCGCCCTGGGACTCGGTGCCCG
>CBDDSA010000327.1:0-9595 GCA_965233185.1 uncultured bacterium | reverse complement strand
TGGCGTCCCCACGGGGATTCGAACCCCGGTTACCGCCGTGAAAGGGCGATGTCCTAGGCCTCTAGACGATGGGGACCCGCACTGCCGTGTTGCGTCGGTTGGTGGAGGTAACCGGGATCGAACCGGTGACCTCTTGCATGCCATGCAAGCGCTCTCCCAGCTGAGCTATACCCCCGACCGAGGGGCGAAATTATAGCCCCTGGCGCCTAGCTTTTGCAGGGGCCGAGGCGCCGGCCGGTCATTTGGGTGCGCATGTCGAACTTCTGGCCTCGCATTTCGCCCGACAGATGCATGTCGCTCGCCACGGTTCCGGCGCCGAGGCGCGCGCTGCCGCTGCCGCGCATGTTGGATTTCGGGCAGTTCATCTCCCAGGTGACGGTGTCGGGGCCCTTTTTTCCGTGCGTGAACTGGCAGTCGCTTTTGCCGTCCTGGCGACCCATCCAGCGCTCGGGATTGTCGGCGTCTTCCTTCTTTACGCACTGCTTCGTGGTCACGCTGTGCGGCTTGGGCAGCATCGGCGAGCGCGTGGTGGCGGTGAATTCCCATTCACCCGGCTCGAGGGCCTGGGCGAGCAGGCAAGTCGGGGCGGCGACAAGCAACGCGGCAAGGAGGCGGCGCATGCTCAGTCCTCGTTCAGGTGAGCCGACAGGCGCTGGAGCACGGCCTCGCGCCCGAGGAGCTCCAGCACGGCGTCGATGGAAGGGGTCTGGGTGCGCCCGGTGACCAGGCGTCGCAGCGGCATGGCGACCTGCGGCATCTTGAGGCCGCTCGATTTCACCACCTCCTTGAGCGCCTCGCCGATCGCCGCGCGCTGCCAGGGCACGGCGGTAAGCCGCGCCTGCAGCATGCGCAGCGCCCGGCCGGTCGCTTCGTCCCAGTCGGGCGTTCCGGCATCCACCTCGACTGCGTAGAACAGCATCGCTTCATCCGCGAGCTGCAATATCGAGCTGGCACGGTCCTTCAGCAGGGAAACGACTTGCAGGAGCGAAGGGCCGCCACCCGGCTGCGCGCCGCGCTTCCTCAGCTCCGGCTCCACCAGCGCGGCGAGCGCTTCGTCGGAGGCGGCCTTGATGTGCTGCTGGTTGATCCAGGCGAGCTTCTCGGGATTGAACTGCGCCGCCGAACGCGATACGTGCGCGAGGTCGAACCACTCCACGAGCCGGTCCTTCGAGAAAATCTCGTCGTCGCCGTGCGACCAGCCCAGGCGTGCCAGGTAATTCACCAGCGCTTCGGGCAGGTAGCCCTCTTCCTGGTATTGCAGCACGCTGACCGCCCCGTGGCGCTTGGACAGGCGCTCGCCGTCGGCGCCGAGGATCATCGGCACGTGCGCGAAGTGCGGCAGCTCCCTGCCCAGCGCCCGGAAAATGTGGATCTGGCGCGGGGTGTTGTTCACGTGGTCGTCGCCCCGGATGACATGGGTAATCTGCATGTCGAGGTCGTCGACCACCACGCCGAAGTTGTACGTCGGCACGCCATCGGCGCGCAGCAGCACGAGGTCGTCGAGCTCGCCGTTGGGGAACGCGATCGGCCCCTTCACGAGGTCGTTCCATCCCACCTCGCCCTCTTCCGGCGTGCGAAAGCGCACCACGGGCTTGACGTCCTTCGGGATGGGCCTGCCCCTGGCGCGCTCCGGGCGCCAGCGGCCGTCGTAGCGCGGCTTGTCGCCGCGCGCGACCTGCTCTTTCCTGAGGGCTTCGAGCTCTTCGCGGGACATGTAGTCGTGGTAGGCATGGCCTGCGGCGATGAGCTGCCCGGCCACTTCCTTGTAGCGCGCAAGGCGCTGCATCTGGAAAAGCGGGCCTTCGTCCCAGTCCAGGCCCAGCCAGCGCATGCCGTCCAGGATCGCCTGCACCGACTGCTGCGTGGAGCGCTCGAGGTCGGTGTCTTCGATGCGCAGGATGAACTTGCCGCCATGGCGGCGCGCGTAGGCCCACGAGAAAAGCGCGGTGCGCGCGCCGCCGATGTGCAGGTAGCCGGTCGGGCTCGGCGCGAATCGGGTGCGGATTTTCATCGGATGTTAGGATTTTCCCATGGCGGGGACGTTTCAGCCGAGCAGCATGGCGGGATATTCGCTGCCGGTGTACGAGTACCGCCGGCCGCCCGAGCTCGACGGCGCGCCCGCCGCACTGTTGCCGGTGATCGTGGTGGGCGCGGGGCTTGCCGGTCTCACCGCGGCGCTCGAGCTGGGCAGCCGCGGCATCCGTACGGTGGTGCTCGACGAGGACAACACCGTGGGCGCCTCGGGCCTTTCCTCGCGCGGCATCTGCTACGCCAAGCGCTCGCTCGAAGTGTTCGACCGCTTCGGCGTCGCCGAGCGCATCCGCGCCAAGGGCGTCACCTGGAACGAAGGCGAGGTGTACCGCGGCGAGCGGCGCCTGTACCGCTTCAACCTGCAGCCCGAGCGCGACCAGAAATTTCCCGCCTTCGTCAACCTGCAGCAGTTCTACGTCGAGCAGTTCCTGGTGGAGCGGCTGATGCAAGTGGCCGCGGCGGAAATCCGCTGGCGGCACAAGGTGGTGGCTGCATTCGCCGAAGCCGATTCGGTAGCGCTGGAGATCCAGACGCCGGAGGGCCCCTATGCATTGAAAGCGCAGTACGTGATCGCCGCCGACGGCGGCCACAGCACGCTGCGCGAGCTCCTCGGCGCGCGCGACGAGGAGCGCTCCTTCTCGGAAGACCGCTGGTGCATCGCCGACGTGCGCATGGATACGAAAGAGGAGCCGGTGCGCAAGGCCTACCTGGACGGCGTGCCGACCCAAGGCGGCGCCATCTGGTACCACCAGATGGCCGACGGCGTATGGCGCACCGACTGGCAGGTCGGCCACCTGCCCGACGCCGACGCCGAGACCACCCCGGAGCGCGCCACCGAGCGGCTGCGCAAGCTGGTCGGCCCGGACGTGCGCTTCGAGCTGGTATGGGTGGGACCGTGGCGCTTCAAGAAGCGGCTGCTCGAGCGCTTCGTGCACGGCCGGGTGCTGTTCGCCGGCGACGCGGCGCACGAGCATTCGCCGTTCGGCGCGCGCGGCGGCAACTCGGCGATCCAGGACGCCAACAACCTCGCCTGGAAGCTCGCGCTGGTGCTGGAGCGCAGAGCGCGCCCCGCGCTGCTGCAGACCTACGACGCCGAGCGCCATTTCGCCGCCCGCGACAACACCGAGAACGCCACGCGCAGCGCGATCTTCATCGGCCCGGCCACTGCGGGGCAGCGCCTGGTGCGCGACGCGATCCTCGACCTCGCGCAGCGCCACGCCTGGGCGCGCGCCTGGGTGAACGTCGGCCGGCTGTCCACCGCCACCTGCTACGAAGCTTCGCCGTTCAACCTGGAGCGCGGCAGCTTCGACAGCCGCCTCGCCTGCCCCGGCGCCTGCGCGCCCGACGGCCGCTTGGGCGAGGGCTTTCTCGTCGAGCAGCTGCAGGGCCAGTTCAGCGTCGCCTATTTCGGCCGGCGCGGGCCCGAAGCCGGGGAAAAGACGCTGGTGGTGCCGCGGGATAACGAAGCGCTCTGGAAACGCTATGGCGTGCCGGCCGAAGGCGCCACGTACGTCATGCGCCCCGACGGGCACGTGCTTGCGCGCTGCACGGGCATCGACGGCGCTTTTGCACGCGATGCCATCCAGGCAGTGCTCGATTACGGAGGCCCGGCATGACGCAGCTCGAAATGGACCGTCTCTACGACGAGCTCGCCGCGCTGGTGGACCGCACGCCGCCCGCCGAGCGCGAGCGCATGCTCGCGCGGCTGGTCATCGTGCTCGCCCAGGAACTGGACGACTACGCGCGCATCAAGGCCGCCATCGCCAGCCTCTGAAACAGGGACAGACCCCATTTCAGGCTGCTAAAATTCGGCCCTGGCCGGGTGCTTAGCTCAGCGGTAGAGCACTTCCTTCACACGGAAGGGGCCACAGGTTCGATCCCTGTAGCACCCACCAATGACTTCTGTACGATATCGAACATACCGCGGCAGAGACTCGCGTACACTGCGGCGATGCTCCACGAATTCCTCACGTCGCATCGCGACGAGCTGATCCAGCATTGCCGGGAAAAAGTTGCCAAGCGATTCGCGCCCGCGCGCACGCCGCAGGTGGTCGACCACGGCGTGCCCCTATTCCTGGAGCAACTGGTCCGCACGCTCGCGTCCGAGCAGCTGACCACGGCGCGAGCCGAGAGCGAGCCGGCCCCCTCCCCCGTGCCGACGGACATCGGCCGCAATGCCACCTTGCACGGCACGGAGCTGCTGCGTCTCGGGTTCACCGTGGATCAGGTCGTACACCACTACGGGGACGTCTGCCAGGCAGTCACCGAGCTGGCCGTCCGGAAGAACTCGCCCATTGATACGGACGAATTCCGCACGCTCAACCGATGTCTCGACGAAGCCATTGCCGATGCGGTGACTGCGTTCGGGAACGAGCGGGAAAATGCCATCCTCGACCAGGCGACCGACCTCCACCAGCGGCTGGGCGTATTGGCCGAGGAACAGAGGCGCCTGGTCGACGTGTGCCTGCAAACGCTCGCAGCGATCCAGTCCGGGCAACTCGCGCCTGCGGGCGCCACAGGAACGGCGCTCGTCAACACGTTGAAGGAGCTTCGCGTGCTGACCGACCGGACTCTCCCCGAGATCCGCTTGATGTCCGGGGTCACCCAGCCGCCTCCCGGCAAGACTATCTAAGTCCGATCCTCACCTGCGTCGGGACCCTTTTCCTCGGCGCGGCGCACTGCCTCCTTGCCGGTCCGTACGAGCTCGGTGTACTCGGACTCGTTGCCGCAGCGGGCGCAGATGTAGACGCCGCGCCGGCCGGACGAGATGGCGAGCGCCGGGAAAAAGTCGTCGCCGCCGCAAGCGGCGCACTTGGCAAACGTTCCACCGATGCTGAATCGCATGCGACGAGCCTACCGTCCGCGCGGGGCCGGCCGGCCCAAGTTGTTCACGCGCTCACACAGGCTGACAGTCGTTCGAAACTGCGGATCCGCAGATCAGGGAAAAGTGCCGCGGTGGCCCTTTTTCATTTCCGGCGTGCGGTGGTCGGAATCCACGCGCAGGCGCCGCTGGTTCTCCTTCTGCTTCTCCGGCTGGTTGCGCGCGTCGCCGCCGCTGCGCGTGCCGCGCGCGGTTTTGCTGGTGCGGGCTTCGCGGTCCTGCGGCTCCTGGGGCATCGGCTGTCCTTTCATGGTTAGGCTGCCTTCTTGAGCGCCTCGTACTGCCGGATGCGCTCCTCGACCGCCTCCAGGCGGCTGCCGCTCATGGTGGGCAGCCATTCCTTCAGCTCCGAGAGCTTCGCCTCGTTCCAGTTGCGCAGGTCCGCCAGCAGGTCTTTAGGGTCGGCGTTGTCGAGCGCGCCGAGCAGCATGGCGTCCGCGCCCAGCAGCAGGAACGAAAGGTAGAGCTCTTCGCGAAGCTCGCGATCCATGAGGGCACCGCAAGCAGGGATCGTGCCCTAGCCGAGCGCCTCGTGCGTGTTGCACGGCGGCAGCCCGCCGGCCGCGGCGCGCTGCTCCTGCAACAGCTCGAGCTCGCGCATGCGCGGCTGCAGCACGATCTCCCAGCTGTAATGCGAGGCGGCGCGGCTGCACTCGCACACCTCGCCGCGCATGTGCTCCTGCAGGCGCGCGCGGATATTTGCCGCGCGCCCGATGTAGATCAGCCGGCGGCCGGCATAAAGCAGGTAGACGCCCATGTCGCTCGGCGCGCCGCCGACCATTCTCGGCGTGAAGGGGTAACGGGGCTTGCCGAACGGCACCGGGGCCTCGGCTCAAAGAGGCAATCGTATCAAGCGGCGTTGCAGCGCGGCAGCCGGCCGTGCGCGCGCCGGTATTCGCGCAACAGCTCTGCTTCGCGTCCGGGCGGGTTGCCGCTGATTTCCCACCCGTAGTGCGTGGCCCCTGCGGTGCAAGGCTCGCTGCCGGCGAGGTGCTCCCTCAATTGCGCCTGGATGCTGTGCGCGCGGCCGTAGTAGATCAGCTCCTCGCCCTCCCACAAGGCGAACACGCCGGTGTCGGGGGGTGCGCCCGAGACCATGGTGGCGTTGAAGGCATAGCGGGGGCTGGCGATCGGCATCGCGGTGCGCGAGTTTAAAACATGGCAGGCGCCACATCTGTCAGGAATTCACTACAGTTGCGCGGCATGCGCTTTGCTCCAAACCCGCCATGACTATTGGGAAGAAGCGAGGTACGCCATGCCGATCAAACCGAACGGCGGCTTGTGCAAGGTCCGCGAGCAGATCGTCGAGGACGACGCGAGCGGGTTGATCCTGCAGTTCGAATGCTCGAACGGTCGCACGCGCCTGGTGATCGCCGGTGCGTCCCTGCCCTTCGGCAACCGCGAGATCATTTTCGACGACGAGGGCTGCGAATCGGCGGCGGGCACGCTGGTCGGCTCGTTCCGGCGCCCCTCGTGGCTGAGCAAGGTGAAGTAGCCGCGGCTCGCGTTCAGCCTCGATCGCGATGCTGGGCTCCCTGCGCGCGCAGCAGCCCATCCAGCCACGCCTGGGCATCGGAAGAGCCGCGCGCCGGCAGGTTCATGCAGCGGTCGCGCAGGTTGCGCAGCACCTGCTCGATCATGCCGCCGCGGTGCTCCGGTGCGAGGGTGTCGAGGGCGCGGCCGAAGGCGTGCGCGAAGTGCGTCTTGTCGAGGATGCCGTGCTCGTGCAGCGTCTCCACCATGACGATGTTCGCCGCGGCCAGCCCGGCCACGGTCTCCAGCAGGGAATCGAACTCCCTAATCGGCGAGCTCCACGCGCGACAGGTAATCGGCGAGCTGGCCCTGCAGGTGCACGATGCGCAAAGTGCTGCACTCGTCCGCGGCGCAGCGTATCTCCTCGCCCAGCGCGGTGAGGTCGTCGAAGCCGTACACGCGCGAGAAGCAGCGGATGTTCTGGCCGACGTCGCGGATCGCCGCGAGGTCCCCGGCGCGCAGCGCCTCGCGCATGCGCTCGAGGTCGCGGCGCCGGTTCTCGAGGAACCCCGGCACCAGCTCCTTCAGCACCGGCTCGACGTTCAGGCGGATTTTCTCCATCAGGCGGGTTGGTCCTGCAGCGTGCGCCACAGCGTGGCGAGGAGCAGGTCCACGTTGACCGGCTTGGCGATGTAGTCGTTGGCGCCGGCCTCGAGGCAGCGCTCGCGGTCACCGGCCATGGCCTTGGCGGTGACCGCGACGATCGGCAGCGACTTGTAGCCGTCGAGCTGGCGGATGATGCGCATGGTGTCGAAGCCGTCCAGGCCGGGCATCATCACGTCCATCAGCACGAGGTCGACGCCGCCCGACTGCTGCAGCAGCTCGATGGCCTCCTTGCCGCTCTCCGCGTGCATCACCTGCATGCCATGCTGCTCCAGCGCGCTGGTCAGCGCGAACACATTGCGGATGTCGTCGTCCACCACCAGCACGCGCTTGTCGGCAAGCTCGTTGGAGGCGCGCGGCGCCACTTCCTCGGCTTCCACCGCGGTCACCGGCAGCTCGGGCAGGTGCAGCTCCTCGGGATCGAAGCGCCGCTCGCTGCCGCCCGCGGGCACGTGCTGCAGCGGCAGGTAGAGCGTGAAGGCGCTGCCCTGCCCCGGCGTGCTCGCCACGCGGATCTCGCCGCCCAGCAGGCGGGCGAGCTCGCGGCTGATGGACAGGCCGAGGCCCGTGCCGCCGTACTCGCGGCTGGTGGTGCCGTCGGCCTGCTGGAAGGCCTCGAATATCAGGCGCTGCTTGGCGGCCGGGATGCCGATGCCGGTGTCGATCACCGAGAAGGCGACCACGGTGGCGGCGCGGTCGAGGCCCGGATGGCCCAGGCTCCACCCCGAGCGGGCGCGCTCGACCTTCAGCGATACCGCGCCCTTGCTGGTGAACTTGAAGGCGTTGGACAGCAGGTTGGTGACGATCTGCTGCAGGCGCTTGGCGTCGGTGCTCAGCGCCGCCGGCAGCTCGGGGCTCACGCGCACGGAGAACTCCAGCCCCTTGTCGGCCGCGACCTGGCTGAAGGTGCGCTCGACGTAGTCGGTGAGGTCGGCGAAGCGCTCGTCCTCGATGTTCAGGGTCACCGTGCCGGACTCGATCTTGGCCAGATCCAGGATGTCGTTGATCAGCGCGAGCAGCTCGGCGCCGGAGGAGTGGATGGTCTTCGCGAACTCCACCTGCTTGGGCGTGAGGTTGCCGCCGGCGTTGTCGGCGAGCAGCCGCGCCAGAATGAGCAGGCTGTTGAGCGGCGTGCGCAGCTCGTGCGACATGTTGGCGAGGAACTCGGACTTGTAGCGCGAGGAGAGCGACAGCTGCTCGGCCTTCTCCTCGAGCGCGGCGCGCGCCTGCTCGATCTCGCGGTTCTTGAACTCCACCTGGTGCATCTGCTCGGAGAGCTGGCGCGCCTTTTCCTGCAGCTGCTCGTTCGCCGAGCGCAGCTCGTCCTGCTTGGATTTCAGCAGCGACTCGGACTTCTGCAGGTTGAGCGCCTGCTGCTCCAGGCGGTCGTTGGTCTTCTTCAGCTCCTCCTGCTGCGCCTGCAGCTCGGCGGTGAGCGACTGCGACTGGTGCAGCAGGTACTCGGTCTGCATGTTGGCGGCGATGGTGTGCAGCACCACGCCGATCGACTCGGTGAGCTGGTCGAGGAAGGTCTGGTGGATGTCGCTGAACCGGGAGAACGAGGCGAGCTCGATCACTGCCTTCACCTGGCCCTCGAACAGCACCGGCAGGATGACGATGTTCACCGGGGCGGCCGAGCCCAGCGCCGAGCCGATGCGCACGTAGTCGGACGGCGCGTGGTTCAGCATGATGCGCTTTTTCTCCAGGGCGCACTGGCCGACCAGGCCCTCGCCGAAGGCGATCTTGCGCGGCAGGCTCTTGCCGTGGCGCTGGGCGTAGCCGGCGAGCAGCTCGAGCTGCGAGTCGCCGCTGCGGTGGTCCGCCACGTAGAACGCGGCCTGCTGGGCATTCACCAAGGGGGTCAGCTCACTCAAAATCAACCTGGAAACAGTGACGAGATCCCGGTGCCCCTGCAGCATGCGCGTGAAGCGCGCGAGGTGCGTTTTCAGCCAGTCCTGCTCGGTATTCTTGCGCGTGGTGTCCTTCAGGTTGCCGATCATCTCGTTGATCGTGTCCTTGAGGGACGCCACCTCGCCCTGCGCCTCCACCGTGATCGAGCGCGTA
Source organism: uncultured bacterium (assembly GCA_965233185.1). Lineage (GTDB taxonomy): Bacteria > Pseudomonadota > Gammaproteobacteria > Burkholderiales > SG8-39 > SCGC-AG-212-J23. Next base: position 483 of record CBDDSA010000327.1, on the reverse strand, counting down.
AGGTCGCCCTTGGTCACGGCGTTCGCCACCTCGGCGATCGCGCGCACCTGGCTGGTGAGGTTCGCCGCCAGCCGGTTCACGTTGTCCGTCAGATCCCGCCACAGCCCGGCGGCGCCGGGAACGCGCGCCTGGCCGCCGAGCTTGCCCTCGATGCCGACCTCGCGCGCCACGTTGGTGACCTGCTCGGCGAACACCGCCAGGGTGTCGATCATGCCGTTGATGGTGTCGGCGAGCGCCGCCACCTCGCCCTTGGCCTCGACCGTGAGCTTGCGCTCGAGGTCGCCGCCGGCCACCGCCTTCACCACGTCGGCGACGCTGCGCACCTGGCTGGTGAGGTTGGCGGCCATCGAGTTCACGTTGTCGGTGAGGTCCTTCCACACCCCGCCCACGCCCTTCACCTGCGCTTGGCCGCCGAGCTTGCCCTCGGTGCCCACTTCCTTCGCCACGCGCGACACCTCGCCGGCGAAGGCGTTGAGCTGGTCC
>CBDDSA010000326.1:0-12282 GCA_965233185.1 uncultured bacterium | reverse complement strand
CCGATACGCACCATCACGGGCTCAATGGAACCGTCCTGGGAGACAAGCTCGAGCAGCCGTTCCGCTACGGTCTCCATATGAGCTGGGCGCGTCATCTTTGCGGCCTAACGTGAATTGGTTGACGAAATGGTTGACATGGTTGGTCGATTGCAAGCCGCCATTTTGTGGGTGGGACGGTCATCCGCCCTCTGGGCCAATACGTTACTCGCGGATCGGACGGGAAGCAATTCGACCTCTGGGAGACCGCATGGAAGATGCGCACGCCCTAGCGCAGCAAGCGAGCACGAAGCCGCGACTACTCGATGAGGTGCGCGACGTCATCAGGCGCAGGCACTACAGCCTGCGCACGGAGCAGACGTACGTTCACTGGATCAAGCGGTTTATCTACTTTTCCGGAAAGCGCCATCCCCGCGAGATGGGCGCGGCGGAGGTGACGGGATTTCTGAACCACCTGGCGCGCGAGCGCGACGTGGCGGCGTCCACGCAGAACCAGGCGCTCTCCGCGCTGCTGTTCCTGTATCGGGAAGTCCTCGCGACACCCCTGCCCTGGCTCGACGCGCTGGAGCGCGCGCAGCGGCCGGCGCGCTTGCCCACGGTGCTGACGCGCGACGAAGTGCAGCGGCTGCTCGCGCGGCTGGAAGGCACCCGGTGGCTGATGGCGAGCCTGCTGTACGGGGCGGGACTGCGGCTGCGCGAATGCCTGAAGCTGCGGGTGAAGGATGTGGACTTCGGCTACCGCCAGATCCTGGTGCGCGACGGCAAGGGGGCAAAGGACCGGGTGACGATGCTCCCCGAGTCGCTGATCGAGCCGCTGAAGGCGCAACTCGCCCGCTCCAGGCTGCTCCACGACCGCGATGCGGCGGCCGGCCATGGCGAGGTGGCGTTGCCGCAGGCGCAGGCGCGCAAGTATCCGCGCGCCCCGCACGAGTGGGGTTGGAAATTCATCTTTCCGTCACCGCGCCTGTCCACCGACCCGCGCAGCGGCGCGGTCCGCCGGCACCATGTTTATGAGAATTACCTGATCCGGGCCGTAAAGGAGGCCGCGCGTGCGGCGCGCGTCGTCAAGCACGTGAGCTGCCACACGCTGCGCCATTCCTTCGCCACGCACCTGCTCGAGGCGGGCTACGACATCCGCACGGTGCAGGAGCTTCTTGGACATGCGGACGTCTCCACCACCATGATCTACACGCACGTACTCAACAAGGGCGGGCGCGGAGTGAAAAGTCCGCTCGATGGCTCTACAGCCAGCGCCTGACTCTGGCCTTGTAGTCGAGGTAGGCCGTGCCGAAGGCCTGCTCGAGCATCGCCTCCTCGCGCGCGATGAAGCGCTCGGCGATGAGCGCCATGAAGCCGGGGATGACGATGAAGGGCGTGAGCGAGCCCATGAGGATGGCGGCGCCGAGCAGGGTTCCCGACAGGCCGAGATACATCGGGTTGCGCGTCAAGCGGTAGGGGCCGCGCGTCACCAGCGCGCTGGCGCGGCTGAAGGGCACGATGCCGGTGCGCGCGAGCCGGAACAGCGCCGCGGCCCACAGGGCGAGCGCGAGGGCGAGGACCACGACGACGATGCCGGCATCGCGGTAGGGCTTCGCCACCAGCGGGAACACCGGCACCACGTAGTCGAGCAGCGCCATCAGCGCGAGCGCCACCACGAAGTACACCGGCGGGATGTCGAGGCTGCGCTCGTGCGGCGCCGAAGCCATGGCGGGCGGGTCCTTCAGTAGGACTTCGGCAGCCCCAGCACGCGCTCGGCGATGAAGCACAGGATGAGCTGCGGGCTCACGGGGGCGATGCGGCCGACGAACGATTCGCGCAGGTAGCGCTCGACGTGGTACTCGCGCGCATAGCCGAAGCCACCGTGGGTCATCACCGCCTGCTGGCAGGCGTCGAAGCAGGCTTCGCCGGCGAGGTACTTGGCGGCGTTCGCCTCCGCGCCGCAGGGCTTGCCGCTGTCGTAGAGCCAGGCGGCCTTGAACGCCATCAGGCCGGCCGCCTCGAGCGCCATCCAGTTGGCGGCGAGCGGGTGCTGGATGCCCTGGTTCTGGCCGATCGGGCGATCGAACACGATGCGCTCCTTCGCGTACGCCGCGGCGCGCGCCACGGCGCAGCGCCCCAGGCCCACCAGCTCGGCCGCGATCAGGATGCGCTCGGGGTTCATGCCGTGCAGGATGTACTCGAAGCCCTTGCCTTCCTCGCCGATGCGGTCCTCCTCGGGCACCGGCAGCGCGTCGAAGAACACCTGGTTGGAGTCCACCGCGTGGCGCCCCATCTTGTCGATCTCGCGCACCTCGACGTGCTTGCGGTCCAGATCCGTGTAGAACAGGGTCAACCCGGAGCCCGTGGTGGTGAGCAGAAGGACCTTTTCGGCCACCTCCGCGGTCGAGATCCACACCTTCTGGCCGGAGACGAAGTAGCGGTCGCCCTTCTTTTCCGCCCGGGTCTTGATCTTGCGCGTGTTGAGGCCGGTGTTCGGCTCGGTGACGGCGAAGCAGGCGCGATGCCGGCCCTGGATGAGCGGCGGCAGCATGCGCTCCTTCTGCTGCGGGTTGCCGAAGACCACCACCGGGTTCAGGCCGAAGATGTTCATGTGCACCGCGGAGGCGCCGGAGAAGCCGGCCCCGGACTCGGCGATGGCCTGCATCATCACCGCAGCTTCCGCGATGCCCAGGCCCGCGCCGCCGAAGGCCTCGGGCATGGCGATGCCGAGCCAGCCGTCGCGGGCGAGCGCCTGGTGGAAGTCCGCGGGGAAGCCGCCTTCCTTGTCGCGCGTGAGCCAGTAGTCGTCGCCGAAGGCCGCGCACAGCTTGCCGATCGCCTCGCGGATCCTTTGCTGCTCTTCGGTGAGGCCGAAGTCCACCTAGCGGTAGCGCTGCACCAGGCCCGCCACGCCCAGCGCGATCAGGATCACCGGCCACCAGGTGGCGATGATGTCCTTCAGCTGGGCGAACTGCAGGTAGCCGAGGTTGTAGGCGAGGAACAGCAGGCCGACCAGGATCAGGGTGATCGGCCAGACTACGTTGCGGTTTGCGTTGCTCATGCCCCTCCCACGGCGCCGTTCCTGAGGAGCCCGGCGATCTCGCCGTCGTCCATCCCAAGCTCCACCAGGATCTCGCGCGAATGCTCGCCGAGCGCCGGCGTGCCGGCGCGGATGCGCCCGCCGCGCCGGCCGCCGGCCCACACCGGGAACTTGGCGTAGCCGCGCTCCACCGCCTCGCGCTGCACGAGCTGCGGGTGGCGCGCCGCCTCGCCGGGGGTCACGCACAGGTCCACCGGCACATCGTGCTCCTCGCACAGGCGCAGCCAGTCTTGCGCCGGCCTTTGCCGGAGGGTTTTCGAGATCAGCGCCGAGAGCTCGTCGCCGTGCTTCCTGCGCAAGGCATCGGAGGAAAAGCGCGGGTCGCCGAGCTCGGGCGCGAGCTTGACGAAATTCGTCCAGAAGTGCTCCTCCAGAATGCCCAGGGTGAGCCGCTTGCCGTCGGCGGTCTCGAACACGTCGTTCACCGGGAAAATGTGCGCGCGCGGGTCGACGTCGGGATCCAGGCCGTGGCGCATCGCGGCCCAGAAGAACGCCGCTTCGAAGAGGGAAACATCGAGATGGCAGCCGCGGCCGCTTCTCTCGCGATCCCTCAATGCCGCCAACACTGCGATGGCGGCAAAGGCGCCGCCGCCCATGTCGGCCACCGGCAGCGACGAGCGCGCCGGGGCTTTGAGCCACTGCCCGGGAAAGGCGAGCGCGCCGGCCGCGGCGACGTAGTTCACGTCGTGCCCGGGCCGCTCGCGCCAGGGGCCGGTCTGGCCGTAGCCGGAGATCGAGCAGTAGACGAGGTCCGGCTTGAGGGCCTTCAGGGAATCGAAGTCGATGCGCAGGCGCCTGGCCACGCCGGGACGGAAGCCTTCGACCACGATGTCGGCCTGCTTCACCAGCTTTTCCACCACCGCACGGCTGTCCGCGTGCTTCAGGTCCAGGGCGATGCTGCGCTTGTTGCGGTTCTCGGTTTCGAACTGCACCGGCACGTAGGCGCGGCCGGGGTCCCCCTTGGGCATCTCGACCTTGATCACGTCGGCGCCCAGGTCGGCGAGGATCGAGGAGGCGAACGGCCCCGGGACGAACATCGAGAAGTCGACGACCTTGACGCCTTCCAGCGGCAGCCAGCTCATGGATCGATCCAGTTATGCAGCGCGATGCCGCCGTCCACCACCACGGTGGCGCCGGTGACGTAAGCGCCGAAGCGCTCCGACAGCACCGCCACCGCCATCGCCGCGACCTCCGCCGGCGTGCCGAAGCGGCCGAGCGGGATTTTAGCCGTCATCGCCGGCGGCGCTGCGAACCCGCCGCCGGGAATGGCGCCGGGCGCGATGGCGTTGACGCGGATGCCGTACGGGCCGAGGGCGCGGGCGAATTCCCTCACCAGCATGGTCTGGCCGGCCTTGGCCGCGCTGTAATGCGGCAGGTTGCGCGGACTGTAGGAATGCAGCGAGGTGATGGCGAGCAGGCGGCCCTTGATGCCTTGCTCCACCATGTGCTGGCCCAGGCGCTGGAACAGCACGAAGGCCGCGGTCAGGTTCACTTCCAGCATCTCGCGCCATTGCGCCTCGCTCGCCGCCAGCGCCTTTTGCGCCTCCTGGCGCTTCGGGCTCGCCGCGTGCACCAGGATCGATACCCGCCCCAGGCGGCGGATCGCCTCCCCGGCGAGGCGCGCCGCCGCGCCGGGCTGCGACAGGTCGGCCTCGGCCAGGTCGGCGCCGAAAACCGTGGCCCCCTCGGCGGCGAGGGCCGCGGCGATGCCTCGGCCGATGCCGCCGCCCGCCCCGGTCACCAGGGCGGTGTCGCCCGCGAGCAACGTTGTCTTTTCGTCCATAAGTGATCGCGCGCCGCGCCAGCGTGGGGAAGCAGACGGTGTACCACTATTTCCCCAGCAAGGACGAGCTGTTCAAGGAAGTGGCACGCGACCTCGCCAAGCGCGTGCTGGTGGAGCTGGAGGCCGGGCCGCGCGAACTGCGCACCACGCTCGCGCGCTTCGGCGCCGCCGGGCCAGAACATCGTCTGCACGGTGACCGCGCAGCGCCGCCTGGTCGACCCCGAGCAGTTCGGCGAGATCGTGGTGCGCGCCGCGGGACCGGGAATCCTCAGGTTGAAGGCCCACCGTCGGCATGGCCACCTACCTGCAGCCGGGCGCCAACGCGCTCGAGGTGGCGCGCACGGTGCGCGCCGAGGCACCGGCGGGGGACAGGTAAAAGGGACAGGTGATTTCACCTGTCCCTTTTGCCTGTCCCCGAATCTAAAGGCCGGCCTTGGCTCGTTTGGCGGCGAGGCGCTCGCGGGTCTTGGCGGTCTCGACCACGAAGCGCACGTGCCGGCCGCGGCCGACTTCCTCGATCGGGTCGGTGACCGAGAACTCCCAGGTGACCTTGCGCCGGTCGATGTCGACGATGCGCACCGCGATGGTGACTTTCAGGCCCATGGGCGTGGGCGCGAGGTGGTCGATGGCGACGTGCGCGCCGACCGAGTCCTCGCCGGGATCCAGGTGCTCGAGCAGCATGTCGCGGCAGGCGTACTCGACGTCGCTCACCATGCGCGGCGTGGCGTAGACCGCGGCTTCCTTGCCCATGAAGCCGATCACGCGAGATTCGTCGACCGTGACGCTCTTGGTGAACGATATGTTTTTTTGCAAGGACGCCTTCATGGCGCCTTGTAGCCGGCGCGCTCCACGGCGCGCTTGAACTGCGCGACGCCCGACTTCGCCGGGTCGTAGGTCACCTTGGCGTTGCCCTGCGCGAGCGACACGTCGACCTTCTCCACGCCGGGCACGCCCGAGAGCATGCGGGTCACGCTCTTCACGCAGCCCTCGCAATCCATTCCTTCGACTTTCAGTTCGACGGTTTCCATCGGTTCAGTAGGAGTGAGTTGGACACGACCGACACGGAGCTCAGCGCCATCGCGGCTCCGGCGATCACCGGGTTCAGCATCCCGAGCGCGGCGAGCGGTATGCCGAGCACGTTGTAGACGAACGCGAAGAACAGATTCTGCCTGATCTTGGCGAGCGTGGCGCGCGACAGGGCGATCGCGTCGGCAATTCCGGCCAGGTCGTTCTTCATCAGCGTGATGTCGGCCACGTCGAGCGAGGCCCCGCTGCCCGAGGCGAGCGCGAAGCTCACGTCGGCCAGGGCGAGCGCCGGGGCGTCGTTGACGCCGTCGCCCGCCATGCCGACGCGGCGGTTCTCGGATTGCAGCACCCCGATCTCGGCGGCCTTGTCCTGGGGCAGCACCCCCGCCTTCCAGCGCCGGATGCCGAGCTGCCCGGCGATCAGGCGCACCGTGTCCTCGTTGTCGCCGGAGAGCATCACCGGCTCGATGCCCATGGCGGTAAGCCGCGCGACCGCCGCCGCCGAGGTCGGCCGCAGCTCGTCGGCGAGCGCGATCCAGCCCAGCAGCCGCCCGCCGTACTTCACGCCCACCACCGTCTTCCCGGCAATCGCCTTCCTCTCGTCCAGGAACGCCGGCGACCCGAGCTTCGCCGCCACGCCGTCCACCACGCCCGATACGCCGCGCCCGCCATGCGACTGGAAGTTGCTCACGGGAAGCAAAGGCCCGGCGGCCTTCCTGACGATGGCGCGCGCGAGCGGATGCTCCGATTTGGCTTCCAGCGACGCGGCTATCGTCAGCAAGCGGCTTTCGTCCACCCCATCTGCGGGGAGGACTTGCGAAACTTCGGGTTCCCCGCGCGTCAGCGTGCCGGTCTTGTCGAACACCAGCACCTGGAGCTGCTCGGCGCCCTCCAGCGCCTCGGCGTTCTTGATGAGCACGCCGGCGCGCGCCGCGCGGCCCACGCCGACCATGAGCGCGGTCGGCGTGGCAAGGCCGAGGGCGCACGGGCAGGCGATCACCAGCACCGAGACCGCGGGAATGAAAGCGCTGTCCCACGAGAAAAGCACTCCCCAGAGAAGGAAGGTCAAAAGCGCAATCCCCAGAACGACCGGCACGAAGACGCCGGACACCTTGTCCACCAGCCGCTGCACCGGGGGCTTCGAGCCCTGCGCCGCGGCCACCAGGCGGATGATGCCGGCGAGCACCGTGGCCTTGCCGGTGCCGGTGGCGGCGCACTTCAGCGCGCCTTCGCCGTTCAGCGTGCCGGCGAACACCGTGGCGCCGGCGCGCTTGTCCACCGGCAGGCTCTCGCCGGTGAGCATCGCCTCGTTCACCGAGGAGTCGCCCTCGAGCACCCGGCCGTCCACCGCGATGGCGTCGCCCGGGCGCACCACGAACTCATCGCCGGGCTGCAACGTGGCCACGTCGACTTCGATCAACGAATTATTTCGTTCAATGAATGCTTTCTTCGGCTGGAGGCGAATCAGTCCTTCCAGGGACTGCGCCGCCTTCGCCTTGGCGCGCGCTTCGAGGTACTTGCCGAGCAGCACCAGCGTGATGACGATCGCCGCGGCTTCAAAATAAACGTGCTGCTGCAATCCGAAAACCAGCACCGCGGCGGAGAACAGGTAGGCGACGCTGGTTCCGAGCGCCACCAGCACGTCCATGTTGGCGGTGCCGCCGCGCAGGGCTTTCCACGCGCCGCGGTAGAAGCGCGCGCCGCTCCAGAGCTGCACCGGGGTGGCGAGCACCCATTGCAGCCAGCCGGGCAGCCAGCCATGACCGCCTGTAAACATCACGCCCATTTCCACGAGGAACGGCGCGCTCAGCACCGCGGCCAGGAGAAAGTCGTTGCGCGCCTTGCGGTGCTCCACGGAGTGGTCGCGGATCTCGCCTTCGCGCGCCACATGCGCGTCGTAGCCCGAGTCGCGCACGCGCTGGATGAGCGCGGCGACGTCGAGCGCCGCGGGTTCGAAGCGCACGCTCGCCTTCTCGGTGGCGAGGTTCACGCTGGCCTCGACGCCCTCGAGCTGGTTCAGGTTCTTCTCGATGCGCGCCGCGCACGCGGCGCAGGTCATGCCCTCGAGGTCGAGCTCGACGAGGTTCACCGGGGCAGGGTCACTTCGAAGGCGCCTTGCGCCGCGCCGCCATGCGGCTGCCTAGCATGGCGCGCTCGCCCGCGTCCAGGATGTCGCGCGCGAAGGGCAGCACCGCGGTCGCCTCCTGGTCCATGTGGCGCCGGTACAGCCAGGCAAAGCGCGCCACGTCCTCGGCCGGCAGGCGCGCCTCGCCGGCGGCGATGCCGTGCAGGCGCGCGCGCAGCCGCGTCCACTGCGCTTCCATGGTCTGGTGCTCGCGCTCGAGCTCCTCGATCGCCGCCGCCACCTCGGGACGGCCGGCCGCGCCGGCACGGCGGCGCAGCAGCGGGAAAAGGTCGTCGTCCTCGTCCTGGTGGTGCAGCCGGCCGGAGGTATCGAAATAGCGCAGCACCGCCTGCGCCGCGGCTTTCGCTTCCGCGTCGCAGCCATGCGTTTCCAGGTGCGGCCCCAGGCGCTCGAGGGTGGCGAGCTGCGCCTCGATGCGCTCGTGGCAGGCGGCGAGCATCTCGAGCGGCTCGTCGAAGGAAGGTCCGGGTCGTTTGAGCATTAGCGTGGTTTCAACCTCAGGGTCTTTCAGCGGCGCGCCAGCCAGCGGCCGGCGCGCTCCGTTTTCATCAAGGCTTCGACAGTGTCCAGGCGCTGGCGTTGCGCCTCGTTCAATAGAATAAGGAGCAGCTGCGCGGTGGCGAAGGCGTCGCCGAGCGCGTCGTGGCGCGCCTGCGCCGGAATGCCGAAGGCGGCCAGCCAGTGGTCGAGGCTCGCGTCCCTTCCGCCCAGGCCCGGATAGAGCGCCGGCGCCACGGCGGCGAGGTCCAGCCACTGTGCGCGCGCTTTCAGGCCGTGGCGGCGCAGGATGCCGGCGTCGAAGGCGGCGTGGAACGCGACCGGCACGCCCTCGCCGAGATAGGTGGAGAATTCCCGCACCACCGTGTCGAGTTCTCTTCCCTGGAGCACCTGCGCGTCGCCCCCGATGCCGTGGATCACGATGTTCTGCGGCGCGCTCGGCCGGTCCTGCCGCACGCGCGCCTCGTACGCGTCGGCGAGCTGCACCCGGCCCTCGCGTACCGCCACCGCGCCCACCGACAGCAGCCGGTCGCGCGCGATGTCCAGGCCGCTGGTCTCGCAGTCCACTACCACCCAGCGCGTGGCCTCCACGGGCGTGCGCCGGAACCATTTCATAGCGCGAAATCCAGGCGCAGCCGCTCCTGCAGCAGGGCGGCCTGGCGGAACGCGCCTTTCAGCACGCGCCGCTCGATTTCGTTCAGCTTTGCTACCCGGACGATGTTGCCCTCGCCCTTCAGGCGCAAGCCCTGGATGTAATGGAAGGCGTCGGCCGCGGTGCGCTCGCCCGCATCCCTCAGCCGCGCGGCGGTGCCGGTGTGCGGCGCGCCCGCCGCCAGCGCCAGGACACGCGCGGCGTCCACGAAGGGCCGCGCGCCGAGGAGCTTCAGGTCGAGCTCGTCGGCGCTGAAGTCCTTGAGCAGGCCGAGCGGCGGGCGCGCGCGCAGCGCGGTCTCCGCCATGGCTCGGCAGAAAGTGCGGTTCGCCCGGGTCTGCGCCAGCACTGCCTCGCGCAGCGTGCCGGCCAGGCGCGCCTCGCCGGCGAGCGGCCGGAAATCGAAAAACGCGCTGGCGTTGAGCAGCGCCTCGCCGTCGGTCTCCCGGATCCAGTCGTCGAATTGCCGCCGCCACTGCTCGAGCGTGAGGCACCAGCGCGGGTTGCGCGCCATGATGTCGCCCTTGCATAGCGGAAAGCCGCAGGCATCCAGGTTGCGGTTCACCTCGTCGGCGAACGCGAGCGGCGGCTCGCCCTGCGTGTAGACCAGGGCGTTGTCCTGGTCGGTGACCAGGGTCTGCTCCATGCGTCCTTCGCTGCCCAGCGCGATCCAGCACCACGCGGCGGGCAGCGCATGCCGCGCCGCCGCCAGCTCGATCACGCGCTGCGTGAGGGCGTCGTTGAGGGCGCTGATGAGCGCGGTGAGCGGCTCGGCGGCAAGGCCGTGGGCGAGCAGGTGGCGCGCCAGCTCCCGGATGTTGCCCGCCACGGCGACCAGTGACTCGAGGTTCTTCGAAGAACGAATCCGTTCCGCCGTGCGCACTATGCCCACGCGCTGCAGCGCGAAGAGGTCGCGCTCCGAGATCACCCCGGTCAGGCGGCCGTCGCGCGTGACCGCGACATGGCGGATGCCGTGGCGCGCCATGGCGATGGCCGCATCGGCGAGCGTGACCTCCTCCTCGAGCGCGATTGGAAACGGCGTCATGACCGAGATGATCGGCGCGTCCGCCGGCGCCTGCGGCAGCGCCACGCGCCCGAGCACGTCGTGGGTGGTGAAGATGCCCACCGGTGCGCCGTGCTCGTCGACCACCACCACCGAGCCGACGCGCTCGCGCTGCATCGTGCGCAGCACCTCGCCCACGGGCGTCTCGCCGACGCAGGCCACGGCGGCGCGCCGCAGCGTCTCGCGCAGCGGTGCGAGCATGCCGGCGTTGTCGATGAGCGCGTGGCCGGCGCTCTCGCGCAGCGCGCGGTGGGCGCGCTCGAGCAGGATCGACAGGTGGTCGGCGCAGAACGCCTCGAAGCGCGCGCTGCGAGCGCGCAGCGCATGGAAATCGGCCGCCGGCAGCTCCCAGCAGAAGCTGTCGGCGTCGGCGCGGTAGGTGTACACCGTGGCGCGGCGCCCGACCAGCGCGCCCATCGGGAAGCACTCCCCCGTCCCCAGCACCACGTCGGCGTTGCCGCCGGTGCCGCGCACGCTGCCCTGCTTGAGGATGTACAGGCGGTCCACCGGGCCGCTGTCCGGGCCGACGATGAGATGGCCGCGGGGGTAGTAGGCGAGCCGCAGGTGGGCGGCCAGGAAGGCGAGCGCCTCGGGCTCCATCTCGTCGAAGGGCGCATGCGCGGCGAGCGCCGGGATCACCAGGGACTGCACCGGCGCATTATTCCGCATGTACGAATCCTCGCCGGAAAGGCGCGCTCGGGGTTGATCGCCGTCAAATACCCCACTACATTGGCATCCCCATGGATGGTAAAGCGTTCGTCGCCCCGCTTCGCATCCTGAGCTACGTGGTGATCGCCGCGATGGCCGCGGCGCTGATCTACGCGGCCTACATCTCGCTAGCCAACTGGTCCGGGATCGCGGTCTGACCCTATGACGCGCAAAGGCGGCCGGGTCTTCGCTCTGTGGTGCACCGGCCTCGCCACCGTCGCGTTCCTCGCGCTTACCGTCGACAGCCACCAGCAGTTTGGCCGCCTCACCAACGCGCAGAACCTCACTCCCGAGGTGATCCGCGGCAAGGACGTGTGGCACAAGTACAACTGCATCAACTGCCACACCCTGTTCGGCGAAGGCGCCTACTACGCGCCCGACCTCACCAAGATCACGCAGCACCGCGGCGCACCCTACCTCACCGCGTACATGAAAGACCCCTCGCAGTTCTACGACGAGCGGAAGCACCGCCGCCTGATGCCGCGGCAGAACCTGAGCGACGCCGAGATCGCCGACCTCATCCAGTTCCTCGACTGGGTGAGCCAGGTGGACAACCAGGGCTGGCCGCCGCGGCCGATCCTCGTCACCGGCGCCTCGCTTCCAGGGACCGATCGACCGCTCTCGGCAACCGCCCCGGCGGCGCGGCCGGTGGAGGCCTCCAGCAACCCCATCGCCCTGGGCGAGGCGCTGTTCCGATCCACGACCCCGGCATGCACCGCCTGCCATTCGATCGCGCCCGGGGTCAACATGGCGGGTCCCACGCTCGCCGGCATCGGCGCGCGCGCGAAGCAGGTGGTCGGCTCGCCCGACTACAAGGGCAAGGCGAAGAACGTCGAGTCCTACATCCGCGAGTCGATCGTGGCGCCGAGCGCGCACCTCGTGCCGGGGGCCATGTACTCGGCCGGCGGCACCTCCTTCATGCCCAACACCTACGGCAAGGACCTCAAGCCCGAGCAGATCGACCAGCTCGTGGCCTACCTCGCCACTCTCCAGTGATCCCATGAGATACCGTTCCCAGCAGGTCGCGTACTGGTACTTCGCGGTGGCCATGGCCCTGTTCGGCCTGCAGATCGCCTTCGGCGTGCTGTCGGCGGCCAAGTACCTCGGGCCGGATCCGCTGCTCTACATCCTGCCCTTCGACGTCACCAAGATGATCCACACCAACCTGCTCATCGTGTGGGTGCTCACCGGCTTCATGGGCGCGACCTACTGGCTGGTGCCGGAGGAGTCGCAGGCCGAGCTCTACAGCGTGAAGCTCGCCTACGTGCAGCTCGGGCTGTGGGTGGCGATGGGGCTCACCGCGGTGATCGGCTACCTGTTCCGCTTCGGC
>CBDDSA010000325.1:0-6592 GCA_965233185.1 uncultured bacterium | reverse complement strand
AGAAAAGCTGTTCGAGCGGCAGATGGAGGCGATGTCCCGGTCTAAAGATACGAGGGCGATATTCCCAAGAATGACGCTTGATGGGGCTCCTTGGGGCATCTCGTCGTCGAGAGTGCAGAGATCCGCAATGAGGACGGCTATTTTTTCCACAGCCCCGAACTGGAGTAGTGCCGCAGTAATGCGCTCAGGCGTGGTCGAAGGAAAGAATTTCTCGATGTCGAGATTGAGAACAAAATCCTTGCCAACATGCGGCGCGGCATTGGATTTAATGTCTCTGCCTGAGATGCCGCCGTGAACATGCGCCGAAAAGGCGATGCTACGACGCAAGAGGTGGTAAACGGACTCCTGAATGAACTTCAGCTTCCGTTTTGGGGGGCGGATCGTGCGCATCGATCCATCGCCCTTTTTGATGTCAAAGGATCCGTAATGCGCCTGCTTGTTGCGAAGGATTCCGTGCAGCTCCGAGGAAGTGATGCTTGCTGCGTGCTCAATCTTTGGGATTGAGAGGTGGTTGAGGGGGGCGGGGCGGGTTGGCACGGAGGTAATGTTTTACCAGAGTTTTTGCTAAGTCGATAGTCCGTCTGTCTTCCTGCGGGATATTTCCTATGTCGATGCTATCCCACAAAATAACTTCTACTGGAACGCCGAGGGCTGCAGCCGCTCGCTCGATAAACGCGAAGGTTGGCTTGCGGCTCCCGTTCTCAATTGCTGATAGATACGTGGCGTTCGTGCGAATGAGCCCAGCCAAGTACTTCTGGCTGAGCTTATTCTTCCGTCGGTACTCACTGATGAGGCTACCGATGTTATGCATAAAATGTGGACTGTAGAATACTGCACCCATTCCGCCGGTCATAGCCGCGATACTCGTTGCACTACTTGAGGACGCCCAGGATCGTAACGAATTCCCAGGCCATCCGGAGAATCTTGAGGATGTCAAAAGGCGACACCCTCGTGCGCTTCGAGCCCCTGCGTCCGCGAAGCTTCGTCAGCTTCTTGGCCAAGTTGCTCAGGTTCCGGCGATGCTGAGCCGCGAGTTCCGGATTACGCGACCACCGGTTGAGACGGTCGATCGTTTCGTCCAAAACTCCGGCAGGCAGGTTCACGTCAACTGGCTTGTACATACGTTGTTTCTCCTCACGACAGGTTACCCAAGTCACTCTTTGAGCTGACTCAGTCATGGTGGGCGACATCTTTCGATGCCGGTTCACCAGTCCATGTAACGAAGCTTTTGTGGCTTCATTTGTCCCGATCATCCTGAGGGTCCAGGCGATCTGTTGCCGAAGAGGTGCTTAAGCGCTACGGCGCTCAAGGCATGCGGCTCTCGTGGCTCCAGGCCAGGGCTGATGCGCATCGCGCGGAGATCTGATCGGCCAACTGGGCCGGGGGAATCACCGCACGGGGCACGTCTGCCCCAACGCAGAACGATGGAGGCTTACGCCTCCCTTCGCACTTGGGGTGGGAGAGAAATTCTCCCTGCTGTCGAAGAATACTTCTGCCTGTTTGTCAAAGAGCCCGTCGCTTAACAGATACGACAAAAAGATACTAACATATCTCCTGGAGATATGCAAGCCCCTTCTTGGGTATGCCTGACGTGCGGGTTAAAACTCTTCGCTGAAGGCGACGGCGCCCGTCACGCCCGTCTGGTAGGCGGACACGCGGCGCTCGAAGAAGTTGGCGAGCTCCTGCACGTCCTGGAGCTCCATGAAGTTGAACGGATTCTTGGAGCCGTACACGGGCTTGATGCCGAGGTTGGCGAGGCGCTGGTCGGCGACGCACTGCAGATACTGGCGCATCCCGTTGACCGAGAAGCCGGCGATGCCGCCGCCCAGGAGGTCCTCGGCGAAGGCCATCTCGCACTCGATGGCTTCCTGCATCATGACAATGACGTCTTGTTCCATTTTCGGCGTGAAAAGCGTGGGGTCTTCGGAACGGGCCGTCTTGATGATCTCCATCGCCGCGGCGATGTGCATGCTTTCGTCCCTGAAAACCCAGTTCGTGCCGCCCGCCAAGCCGTTCAGCAGGCCCTTCGATCTCAAGAAGTACACGTAGGCGAAGGCGGCGAAGAAAAATAATCCCTCGACGCACGAGGCGAAGCAGATCAGGTTCATCATGAACTGCCGCTTCTGCTCCTGCGTCTCGATGCGGTCGAGCTTGTTGATCGAGTCGATCCACTTGAGCATGAAGTCGCCCTTCCGCTTGATGGAGGGGATGTTGTCGATGGCGGCGAACGCCAGCTCGCGCTCGGCGGGGTCGGGGATGTAGGTGTCGAGCAAAGTCAGGTAGAACTCGACGTGCACGGCCTCCTCGAAGAGCTGGCGCGACAGGTACACGCGCGCCTCGGGGGAGTTCACGTGCTTGTAGAGGTTCAGGACGAGGTTGTTGCTGACGATCGAGTCGCCGGTCGCGAAGAACGCGACGAGGCGGTGGATCAGGTGGCGCTCGGCGGGGGTGAGCTTGGACTTCAGGTCGGTGACGTCGTGAGAAAAATCGACTTCTTCGACGGTCCAGGTGTTCTTGATGGCGGCCTTGTACATCTCGAAGAACACGGGGTATTTCATCGGGCGGAGGGTGAGGTTGAAGCCGGGGTCGAGGATCATGGTCATTCTCCTGGGTCTAAATTCACCGGCCGGAGGCCGAGCGGCGCCTCCGGCCGGTCGCGGGTGATCTTACTGGCAGGCTTCGCAGCTCTCCGGGTTCTCCAGCGAGCAGGCGACGGCCGCCGCGTCCGAGACGGGAGCGGCGACGGGGGCGGCCTGAACGGCCGAGGCGGCGATCGTCGTCTTGGCGATCTTCGTCGCCGGGCGCGAGCGCAGGTAATAGGACGTCTTGAGCCCCTTCTTCCACGCGTACATGTACATGGAGGAGAGCTTGCCGATGTTCGGGCTCTCCATGAAGAGGTTCAGGGACTGGCTCTGGTCGATGAACGCGCCGCGGTCGGCGGCCATGTCGATGAGCGCGCGCATGGGGATCTCCCAGACCGTGCGGTACGTCGCGCGGACGGCCTCGGGGATCTCGGCGATGTCCTGGATCGAGCCCTCGGCCATCATGATGCGCGCGCGCATCTCCTCGTTCCAAAGGCCGAGCTTCTTGAGCTCCAGGCAAAGATACTTGTTCACCTGCAGGAACTCGCCGGACAGCGTTTCCCTCTTGAAGAGGTTGGAGATCTGCGGCTCGGTCGCCTCATAGGAGCCGACGATCGAGGCGATCGTCGCCGTCGGAGCGATCGCCAGCAGCAGCGAGTTGCGCAGGCCCTTCTTGGTCATCTCCGCGCGCAGCTTCTCCCACCGGGTCATGTCCGACGGGGTCACGCCCCACAGCTCGAACTGGAAGACGCCTTTGGCGGCCTTGGTTTCGGGGAAGGCCAGGTGGGGGCCCTTCACCGAGGCGAGCTCGACGGACGCCGAGAGCGCGTGGAAGTAGATGTCCTCGGCGATCTTTTTGGAGAGCTCCTTGGCTTCGGCCGAGTCGAACGGGAGGCCGAGCTGGAAGAACGCGTCCTGCACGCCCATCACGCCGAGCCCGACCGGCCGCCACTTGGCGTTGCTGTCCTTCGCCGCTTGCGTGGGGTAAAAATTGATGTCGATGACGCGGTCGAGGTACTTCACCGCCGTGCGCACGTTCGCCGCGAGCTTGACGAAGTCGAAGCGCCCGTCCTCGACGTACTTGCTCAGGTTGATCGAGCCGAGGTTGCAGACCGCCGTTTCGCCCTGGTTCGTGACCTCGATGATCTCGGTGCACAGGTTCGAGGAGTGCACGACGTTGGCCGGCGAGCCGGTCTGGTTGGCCTTGAGGTTCGACGCGTCCTTCCAGTTCATCCAGCCGTTGCCGGTCTCGGCCAGCGCCTTCATCATGCGCGCGTACAGCTCGCGCGCCTTCACCTGGCGGACGAAAAGCTTCTTCTTCTCGCCCTCAAGATAGGCTTCTTCGAAGGCCTTGCCGTAAAGATCCGTCAGCTGCGGCATGGTCTTGGGGTCGAACAGGGACCAAACGCCGTCCTCCTCGGCCCGCTTCATGAACAGGTCGGGAATCCAGTGCGCGAGGTGCAGGTTGTGCGCGCGCCGGGCCGGGTCGCCGGTATTGTCCCGGAGCTCCAGGAATTCCTCGATGTCGGCGTGCCAGGTCTCGAGATAAACGGCGCAGGCGCCCTTGCGCTTTCCGCCCTGGTTGACGGCGACGACGGAGGAATCCAGCGTCTTGAGCCACGGGATGATCCCGTTGGACTGCCCGTTCGTGGAGCGGATCAAGGAGCCGCGCGCGCGCACGCGCGAGTAGGACACGCCGATGCCGCCCGAGAACTTGGAGAGGAGCGCGATGTCGGTGTAGCGGTTGTAGATCGCCTCGAGGTCGTCGACGGGGGAATCGAGCAGGTAGCAGGAGCTCATCTGCGGGTGCCTGGTGCCCGAGTTGAACAAGGTCGGCGAGCTCGGCATGTGCTCGAACCGGGAAATCAGGTTGTAGAACTCGACGGCCTCCTGCACGGTTTCGGCGAGGCCGCAGGCCACGCGCATGAAGAAGTACTGGGGCGCTTCGATCACCTCGCGCGTCTCGGGGTTCTTAAGGAGGTAGCGATCGTAGACCGTGCGCAGGCCGAAGTACTCGAAGAGCTCGTTGCGCTGCATCTCGATGGCGTCGTTGAGCTTGCGGGAGTTCGTCTGCACGAACTGGCCGACCTTCTCGGAGATCAGGCCGTGGCGCACGCCGGCGCCGATGGACTGGGAGAAAGAGTGGATGTCCTGGTTCTCGACCTCTTTCATGATGTACGTGGAAAGAAGACGGGCGGCCAAGCGGGAATATTCGGGCTCTTCGGCGATCAAAAGGGCCGAGGTCTGGATGGAAAGGTTGTCCAGCTCCTTCGTGGTGGCGCCGTCGTACAGGCCGCCGATGGTCTTGGTGGCGATCTTGAGCACGTCGATGTTCTCGAGGCCCTGGCCGGAGCGGGCGACGGCCCGGACGATCTTGTTGACGTCGACGGACTCGAGGGAGCCGTCGCGCTTGCGGACCTGCATCGTGGTCGCGTTCGCGTCCTCGTTCACGTCGGTTCCGGCGGGAGTGACAGGCGTCTTGGCAGCCGTGTTCATCCTTTTCTCCATGAGATTTTGTAGCGTTCTTTTGCTCGGATCCGCGTCGGGGCTCGCGCGCGTTTTCGAGGAGGCAGTAGAATAACCGATGGATATATTTTTGTAAAGACCCAGATGGACACGCAAAACCGTTAAGGAGTTTCTAGTGTTGATACGTAGCGTCTTCTACATCGTCATTTTGCTCATCTCCGCCTGCCGCCCCGCGCCGAAGCCGATGAAGCCGCTGCCCGACTTCGCGCTGACCGCCGTGACCATCGACGGCACCTCGCCCTTCGATCTTCAGGCCATGCGCGGGCGCGTCTGGATCGCCGATTTCGTGTTCACGCGCTGCACCGGCCCGTGCCCGCTGCTCACCGCGAACATGGCCGGCCTGCAGAAGCGGCTGCCGAAGGCCGTCGGCCTGCTCTCCTTCACCGTGGACCCCGATCATGACTCGCCCGAGGTGCTCACGCTGTACGCGCGCAAGTTCTCCGCGGATCCGCAGCGCTGGTTCTTCCTCACCGGCGAGAAGACGGAGCTCATCCGGCTCGTGCGCGACGGCTTCCTGCTGCCGATCGTGGAGAACGCCGCCGCCCTGCCCGGGGAGCGCTTCACGCACTCGACGAAGTTCGTCCTCATCGACGGGGAGGGCAGCGTGCGCGGGTGGTACGACGGCGCCGACGACGCCGCGCTGGACAAGCTCGCCGCCGACGCGAAGAGGCTCTAGGCCGCGAAGCGGCCGATCTCGCCGGGCTTGCGCAGCATCTTGTTGACCTCGTCGAGGTGCATCTCCTCGTTGACGATCATCTCGCGCGCGTATTCCTCGAGCAGGACGGACTTGCCCTCGGACACCTTGAGCAGGTCGTTGTAGGCCTTGAGAGCGGCGCTCTCGTGGTCGAGGCTCTCGCGCAGGATGTCGCCGATGTCGTGCTTTTCGGTCTCGAGCAGCGGCCCGATCTTGAGCGAGGGATGCCCGCCGAACAAGGTCACGAGCTCCCCGGCCTTGTGCGCGTGCGCGAGGCTCTCGTCGGCGTTGCCCTTGAGCCAGGAAACGATGGGCAGGCGGTTGTAGCCGTACACCATCAACGAGTAGTGCGTGTAGCGCACGACGCCGGCCAGTTCGAGCTCCATGATCCGGTTGAGGATGACGACCGACTTCTTCTTGTCCTGATCGTTCATTGCGATTCTCCGTTGCTCGTTCGATGGATTCTAGTAGACGCGTGTTTCGTGGGCGTTGAGGTCATGAAACCATTTTGTCCGGCGGCTCCGGCGGACCGAGCGGCAGAACCTGGACGGATTTGCACCGGCCGCACCGGATCTCGTAGCCGGCCGCGGTGCGGACCGCGAGCAGGCGGCCGCAGCAGCAGCGCAGGTCCCTTTCCTCGGGCGCGGTCTCGGCGCGGTCGGGCTCCATCCTGGCCAAGATAGCACACATTCTTATTGAAATGCAATCTCAATAACGGATGAAGCGTTGCAGGGGAGTGATCGTGGCGCCGTATGATGAGCCGGAGACCAGAGAAGTCGGAGGCCAAGCG
>CBDDSA010000324.1:0-15726 GCA_965233185.1 uncultured bacterium | reverse complement strand
CCGCTCGAGGAATTGCTCGGGGCTTTCCCGCATCGCATCCGCCGCCGCCGCTGGCGCCCGTGCCGGCGCGGCGTCGCGCATTGGCTTAGCAGAGCGCTCCTGCCTAGACTCGCCTTGGCTGTCCCGCCGCAATTCTTGCGGCTCGGGCGGCTCGCGCTGGATCTGCAGCGTCACGCCCACCGCCAGTACGGCGGCTGCGGCGGCGGCGAGCGGGAGGTACCAGCGGCGCCGCGAACCGAGCGCGCGGCGAGAAGCGTCGAGGATGGCCTCGTCCACGGCGGGCGGCGGCTCCTCGGCGCCGAGCTCGCGGTAGCGCCGCGATACCAGCGGATCGCGCTCGTCAGCCATCGGCGGCGGCTTTCAGTTTGGCGAGCGCGTAGCGCAGGCGGGTTTTCGCCGCCTCTTCGTTCGATCCCGTGGCCGCCGCGATCTCGGCGACACTCAGGCCGGCCTCCTCGTGCAGCAGGAAGGCCTCGCGCTGCGCCGGCGGCAAAGTCTCGAGCGCCGCGGCGAACCTCGCCAGCGCCGCGCGCCCCTCCGCCTGCCGGGCGGGGTCCGCGGCGGCTACCGGAACATCTTCATCCCCCAGTGAAACCAGCGATAGCCCGGCGCGCCGCCAATAGTCGACCATGCGGTGGTGCGCGATGGTGTAGAGCCAGGTGGTAAAGCGCGCCTTGGGAGCATACGAGCCGCGCGCCTCGATTACCCGCATCCAGACCTCCTGGTACAGCTCCTCGGCGACGCCGCGGCTGTGAATGCTGCGCAGGACGAAGCGGAACAGCCGCGTGCGGTGCCGCTTGTAGAGGACGTCGAAGGCGCCGGGGTCCCCGCCGCGATAGGCGAGCATGAGCTCTTCGTCCGGCGCCTCCTCCCCCATGCATGCGGATTCTATCCCCGGGGGTCGGGCACGAAGCCCGGAAAAGGGCGCGGATGCGCCGCCGGCTCGCGGAGGATGCCGCGCGCCAGCAGGTTGGCGCGGCAGTCGTAGTGCAGCGTAATCACCTGCGCGGGGTCGCTCGTCGCGCGATCGAAGCTCGTGCGATAGGCCTGCGACGTTTCGTGGCGGCCGTGCCCGGAGCCCACCTGCGCCTCGGCGCGCCTGGCGGCGTCAGCGGCCTCTTCCCGGGCGATGGGCGCGGCAGGGCCAGGCGCTTTTTTCCGGAACAAGGCTACGCCGATCACGCCGACATCGCGCGGCCGGCCGGTGCGCGCGGCATAGGAGTCCCCGAGCGAGGTGAAGTAGAAGGCCGACGTCTGGCTGAGGCTGCGGCGCCAGCCCTGGATCTCCAACTTGCCGCGCGGCGCGAGCACGTAGCCGCTCTGCGACGGATGCGCTGTTTCCCCCGTGATGACATTGACGCCGTCGACCGACACCACGGCGAGCAGCGCCTCGCCCCGGCGATTGCGCAACACAATCTGGTACTCGTTTCCCGGCTTGCCCGCGACGTAGGCCTGACCTTCGTGCCAGTGCACCGGCAGGCGCCGGCCTTCAGTGCGGTCATAGACCGCGACATTTACCAGGTCGCCGCGCGCCAGCGCCGGGCCCGCAAGCAGCGCGAGCACTGCAATTGCCGTTCTTAAGCGCTTCATGTGCTCCCTTTCCGAAGTGGGTGCGACAGAAGTTGAAACGGGTGGCGCGCCGGAAAGGGTTGAAGCGGAAAAATTAATTCGACACGCGTACAATCCGCGGCTTGCCTTCCTCAAGATCGAACGAATGAAAAAGGCCAAGCCGTTTCCGGTTCCCGTGCGTACGAAGTACTCCTGCCTGAAGTGCCCCGGCTATTGCTGCAGCTATCCCGAGATCGAGGTGACGCCGCGCGACATCGAGCGGCTGGGCCGACATTTCGGCCTGGCCTACAAGCAGGCCGAGGAGCGCTTCACGAAGTACGACCCGGTGGAGAAAGTGCGGCTGCTACGGCACAAGAAGGACAAGGTGTTCGACTCGACCTGCATGCTGTTCGACCAGGAAAAGCGCCGCTGCACGGTATACGAATCGCGCCCGGCGGTATGCCGCGAGTACCCCGACAGCCCGCGCTGCGGTTACTACGATTTCCTGCAATTCGAGCGCGCCCACCAGGACGACCCGGAGTTCATTGCTTTGACCTGAGGGCCTTCTCCCGGATCGCCGACAGCGTGGTGGCCGGGGTGATGGCGTCCGGGTCGATCTTCAGCTCGACGAGCGCCGGCTTGCCCGATGCCTGCGCGCGCTCGAAGGCGGGCGCGAACTCCTCGGTGCGCGTCACCGTCTCGCCGTGCCCACCGAAGGCGCGCGCATAGGCGGCAAAATCGGGATTCCTGAGGTCGGTGCCGAACACGCGCCCAGGATACTCGCGCTCCTGATGCATGCGGATGGTGCCGTACAAGCCGTTGTTGACGACCAGGGCGACGAACGCGGCGCCATACTGCACCGCAGTGGCAATCTCCTGCCCGTTCATCAGGAAGTCGCCATCCCCGCACACCGCGATGACGTTGCGCTGCGGCTGCGCCAGCTTCGCAGCCACCGCCGCGGGATAGCCGTAGCCCATCGAGCCGTTGGTCGGGCCGAGCTGCGTACGAAACCCCTTGTAGCGGAAATGCCGGTGCAGCCAGCCGGCGAAGTTGCCCGCGCCGCCCGCCACGATGGTGTCCTCGGCAAGCCGGTCGGACAGCCAGCGGATGACCTCGCCGTACTGCAGCGCGCCGGGCATCGGCCGCGGCTCGGTCCACTCTAGGTACTCCTGCCGGGCCTTTGCCGTTTCGCCTTTCCAGGAACCATCGAGCTGCACCTTTTCCAGCGCGTCGACGAACTGCGGACAGCCCGAATTGATGGCCAGGGCCGGGCGATACACGCGGCCGAGCTCTTCCGCGCCGGCATGCACGTGGACCAGCAGCTGGCGCGGCACGGGCGCCTCCACCAGCGTATACGCGCTGGTGGTCATCTCGCCCAGGCGCGCGCCGATGACCAGGAGCACGTCGGCGTCCTTCACGCGCTGCGCGAGCTTGGGGTTGATGCCGATGCCCACATCGCCGGCGTAGCTCGCGCTGCGGTTGTCGAAAAGGTCCTGGCAGCGAAACGACGTGCCGGCGGGCAGCCCGGCTTTCTCGATCCAGGCCTGCAGCCGGCTGCACGCCTCGCGCGTCCAGCCGCCGCCCCCGAGGATCACGAACGGGCGCTGCGCGCTTTTCAGCAGCTTCTCGAGCTCCGCCATTTGCGAAGCGGAAGCGCAAGGGCGCACCACGTGGTGGCGAGGCACGTCGGCGACGGCCGCCTCGGCGAATAACGTGTCCTCCGGCAGCGCGAGCACCACGGGGCCCGGTCGCCCGGCCATAGCGGTATGAAAGGCGCGACTGACGTACTCGGGGATGCGCTCCACCCGGTCGATTTGCGCCACCCACTTCGCCATCTGGCCGTACATGCGGCGGTAATCCATTTCCTGGAAGGCTTCCCGCTCGGCGAACTCGTTGCCCACCTGGCCGATGAACACCACCATCGGCGTCGAGTCCTGGAAGCCGGTATGCACGCCGATGGCGCCGTTGGTGGCGCCAGGACCGCGCGTGACGAAGAGAACGCCCGGCTCGCCGGTGAGCTTGCCGTACGCCTCGGCCATGTAGGAGGCGCCGCCTTCCTGGCGGCAGACGATGAACGACAGGCGATCGCGCAGGTCGTGCAGGCCGTCGAGCACCGGCAGGTAGCTCTCGCCGGGAACGCCGAATGCCAGCTTGACGCCTTGCGCGGCGAGCGCGTCGGCCAGGATGCGGCCGCCATGACGCGTCGTCAGATCCGATTTCATGCGCTAACCCTTTCGAAAGCAGTCCGCAGATGCCGGGCGCACTCTTCCACGGCCGCGTTGGCCGTGTCGACCACGCCGCCGAACAGGATGAAGCCGTGGACCATGTCGGCATGCTCGCGGTAGCTCACCTCGACGCCGGCCTTCGCCAGCCGCTGGGCGTAGGCGCGGCCCTCGTCCACCAGCGGATCGTAGCCCGCGGTCAGCACGAACGCCGGCGGCAGGCCGGCATGGCTTTGCGCAAGCAGCGGCGAGGCGCGCCAGTCGGTGCGGTCCTTCTCCTGCGGAAGATAAGCGGCGCGGAAATAACGGATGCTGTCCTTGGTCAGGAGGTAGCCTTCGCCGTTGCGCTCGTGCGAGGCGTGCTGGCAGCGCTGGTCGGTGGCCGGGTAGATGAGCAGCTGGCAGGCGAGCGGCGGGCCGCCCTGGTCGCGGGCCATGAGCGCCACGACCGCTGCAAGATTTCCTCCCGCGCTGTCGCCGCCCACCGCGATGCGCTCGGCTTGCACCTGCAAGGCCTGCGCATGCCTGAAGACGAATTGCGTGGCGGAAAAGCAGTCTTCGACCGCGGCCGGGAAAGGGTGCTCCGGCGCCAGGCGATAGTCCACCGAGAACACCGCGCAGCGGGCGCCGAGCGCAAGCTGCCGGCACAGCACGTCGTGGGTGTCGAGGTCGCCGATGGCCCAGCCCCCGCCGTGGAAGAACACCAGCGCGGGCAGCGTTTCGTCCAGCACCGGCCGGTAGGAGCGTACGGCAACCGCGCTGTCGAAAACGTGCAGGCGCACTTCGGCGATGCCGGGCGCCTTGGGCGAAAGCGCGGAGCGCGTGTCGCGGTAGATACGCCGTGCGACGAACGGGGGGACGGTGTGGTACGCCGGCAGCGGCGAGCGCGCCACGCGCTCGAGCAGCCCCGCCACCTGCGCATGCAGGCTCACTTTGCCGCCGCAAGCATCTTCTTCAGCCGCTCGACGAAGAACGGAGCGGCTTTCATGATGCGCGTCTCCTGCGTCTCCATCAGCGGCCGAGACTTGGCGAGGTACTTCTGCCAGTCGGGGTCGGCGGCCATGGCGGCACGGCACTTTTCGCGCTGGTCGAGGCTGTCGTAAGCCCACAGGTGCACCATCATGTTCAGTCCGCCCACCTCGGTGAAGTAGTAGCCGACCATGTGCGGCAGATGGCGCAGCTGCACCTCCATGCCGAGCTCCTGGTAGATCTTGCAGTATTCGGGCACCGAGCCGATTTTCAGGCGGTACATGCGCTCTTCGACGTACATGGGATGGGCCTCCAGGGAATCGGTGGATTATAGTATTCGCGCCATGGACGACATCAACACCCTGCGCCGCATCCTGAAGGACAGCCGCGTCATCGCGGTGGTGGGGTTGTCGGCCGACTGGTACCGGCCGAGCTATTTCGCCGCGAAGTACATGCAGGAGCACGGCTACCGGGTGATTCCGGTGAACCCGAAATACGCCTCCGTCCTCGGCGAGCGGTGCTACAAGTCGCTGCGCGAAATTCCGGAGCGGGTGGACATGGTGGACGTGTTCCGCAAGACGCAGGACGTGCCGCCGATCGCGCAGGACGCCATCGCCATCGGCGCCAAGGTGCTGTGGCAGCAGCTTGGCGTGCGCAACGAGGCGGCCGCCGCGCAGGCGCGCGCGGCGGGCCTGGAGGCGGTTCTAGACCGCTGCGTGAAAATCGAGCACGGGCGTCTGTTCGGCGGCCTCAACTGGGTCGGCGTCAATACCGGGGTCATCTCGGCCAAGCGTCCCCGCTGGCTTGCATACTGAGGTATTCTTGCCTCATGGGGAGGATGGTGAGAATTTTCGAAGGTCGTTTCGGTCGGCTGGTGCTGACCGAGGTCGGCGCGAGCGAGCCCGTCGACGCGCAGGCCGATCCGGCCATCGTGATGCAGCAGGGCGAAGACGAGCTCCTGCTGCTCAACCCGGGCGAAATCCACGTCTGCCTCGACTCGGGCAGCGCGCTGGTGTTCCATGCATCGACCGACTGGCTGCGGCAGGCCTTTCCCGCAATCTTCGATACTCAGAGCCCTTTCCCGCGCCGTGCCGAGCTCATCACGCCGCGCATCCGCCAGCTCGCCGACACCCTGGCCGTCGAGGCGCTGAACGACCGTTTCCTGTCGGCCGAGCGGCTGGAGTTCATGCTGCAGGAGCTTCTGCTTTCCATCATCGAGACCTACCTCGCCGGGCGCCGGGTCTCGGTGTGGCGCGGCTCGCGCTTCGAGGACAGCCGCATCCGGCGCGCCATCGCCCTGCTGCGCGAGCACCCGAACAAGGACCTGAGCATGGACGAGCTGGCGAACCAGGTCGGCCTGTCGCGCTCGCGCTTCTACGACCTGTTCCAGCTGTGCACCGGCTTCTCGCCGCGCACCTACCTCGACATGCTGTGCGTCGAGGCCGCCATCTCGCGCCTGTCCTCCGGCCACGGCAAGATCTCGGAGGTGTCGGCCGAGCTCGGCTTCTCGGCGCAGAGCAACTTCACGCGCTTTTTCCTGAACCAGGTCGGCGTGCCGCCCTCGGAGTACCGCCGGGCGGCCTCGCGAACCGAGCAGGATCCCAAGCCCACCGAGTAGCGCAGCGAGTGTTCGGCAATGGCCGACCGTAAATTCGGCATCGAGACGCTTTGCCTGCACGCCGGCCAGATCCCCGACGCCGCCACCGGCGCGCGCGCGGCGCCGATCTACCAGACCACCTCTTTCGTGTTCGACTCGGCCGAGCACGCCGCGAGCCTGTTCAACCTGCAGGCGTTCGGCAACGTCTACTCGCGCATTTCCAATCCCACGGTGGCGGTGTTCGAGGAGCGCATGGCCGCCATCGAAGGCGCTCGCTCGGCGCTCGCCACGGCCACCGGCCAGGCGGCCGAAGTCACCGCCATCCTCACGCTGTGCAGCGCCGGCGACCATATCGTCTCGGCCTCCACCCTGTACGGCGGCACGCATACACTGCTGCACGTCAACCTGAAGAAGCTGGGCATCGAAACCACCTTCGTCGATCCCGCGGACCCGGAGAACTTCAGGAAAGCCATCCGCGGGAACACCAAGCTCCTGTACGCGGAAACGCTGGGCAATCCGCTCATCAACGTCGTGGACATCGAGGCGCTGGCGGGTATCGCGCACGAGGCGCAGGTCCCCCTGGTGGTGGACAACACGGTGCCTTCGCCGTACCTGTGCCGGCCCATCGAATGGGGGGCCGACATCGTGCTGCACTCGGCCACCAAGTACATCGGCGGGCACGGCACCACCATGGGCGGGGTGATCGTCGAGTCGGGCAGGTTCGACTGGGGCAACGGCAAGTTTCCCGAGTTCACCACGCCCTCGCCCGGCTACCACGGCGTCATTTTCCACGAGACCTTCGGCGATTTCGGCTACACCATGAAGGCGCGCATGGAGATCATGCGCACCTTCGGCCCGGCGCTCTCGCCGATGAACGCCTGGCTGCTGCTGCAGGGGCTCGAATCGCTGCATGTGCGCATGGAGCGGCATTGCGCAAACGCGCTCGCGGTGGCGAAGTTCCTGCAGGACCATCCACGCGTCGCCTGGGTGAACTACCCCGGGCTGCCGGGCGACAAGTATTACGCGCTGTCGCAGAAATACTTTCCCCGGGGAGCGTCCGGCCTGCTCAACTTCGGCGTCAAGGGAGGCGCACGCGCGGGCGAGGGCTTCATCGAGGCGGCGCAGTTCATGAGCCACCTCGCCAACATCGGCGACGCCAAGACGCTGATCATCCACCCGGCATCGACCACGCACCGGCAGATGGACGAGGCCGACCAGATCAAGGCCGGCGTGACCCCCGACATGGTGCGCATGTCGGTGGGCATCGAGTCGCTGGACGACATCCTGTGGGACATCGACCAAGCATTGAATAAGGCGGGAAAGACATGATCTCTTATCAGATCGTCGAGCACGGCAAGCCGCTGCAGAAAGCGGTGCTGGATACGCCCCGGCCGCAGGGCACCGAAGTCCTGGTGCGCATCACGCGCTCGGGCGTGTGCCACTCCGACCTGCACATCTGGGACGGCTACTTCGACCTGGGCGGCGGCAAGCGCTTCTACGTGAAGGAGCGTGGCTGCATCCCGCCGTTCACGCTCGGCCACGAGCCCTTCGGCGTGGTGGAGGCCGTGGGCAAGAAGGCGAAGGGCGTCAAGGTCGGCCAGAAGCGCCTGGTCTTTCCATGGATCGGCTGCGGCAAGTGCGCGGTATGCAAGGCGGGCCAGGACAACTATTGCGTCTCGGGCTCGCGCTTCCTCGGCGTGAATCGCCCGGGCGCGTACGCGACGCACGTGCTGGTGCCCGATGCCAAGTACCTGATCGACACCTCCGGCATCGACGATTCGTTCGCCTCGACGCTCGCCTGCTCGGCGGTCACGGTCTACAGCGCCATCAACAAGCTGCCGCCGCTGGTCCCCAAGGACCGGGTGGCGGTGCTGGGCTGCGGCGGCCTTGGGCTGATCGCGATTTCCATCCTGCGGGCGAAGGGCGTGAAGGACATCGTCGGCTGCGACATCGACGAGGCGAAGCTCGCCGCAGCGCTCAAGCAAGGCGCGAGGAGCGCAGTCAATACGCGCTCCCCGGAGGCCGCCCAGCGGCTTCAGGGCATCGCCGGCGCCGTCGACCTGGTCGGCGCACCGGCCACGGCGGCGCTGGGGATCGGCGCGCTGCGCAAAGGCGGGCGCTACGTGATATGCGGCCTGTTCGGCGGCGAGCTGGTGCATCCCCTGCCGCCCATCGCCCAGCGCGCCATCGGCATCGTCGGCTCCTACGTCGGCAGCCTGCAGGAGCTGAAGGAGGTCGTGGCGCTGGCGAAGAAGGGCAAGATCAGGCAGCCGCCGGTGGAAACCCGGCCGGCGAGCGAAGCCAATGCCGCCCTGGAGGACCTCAAGGCCGGCCGCGTGGTCGGGCGCGTGGTGCTCGACTTCGAGGCCGTGCAATGACGCCTTTTTCCTGGGACAACCCGTATGCCTGGCCGCGCAAGCCGCTGCTCGCG
The DNA here is from genome assembly GCA_965233185.1 of uncultured bacterium. Taxonomy (GTDB): domain Bacteria; phylum Pseudomonadota; class Gammaproteobacteria; order Burkholderiales; family SG8-39; genus SCGC-AG-212-J23. Next base: position 6,959 of record CBDDSA010000324.1, on the reverse strand, counting down.
GCCAACTCGGTGGCCACCTCGCAGCCGCTCGCCGCGCAGGCCGGCCTGCAGATGCTCGCCGCCGGCGGCACTGCGGTCGACGCCATCCTCGCCACCGCCATCACGTTGTCGCTGGTCGAGCCGGTATCCAACGGCATCGGCTCGGACGCGTACGCCATCGTCTGGGACGGCAAGCGCATGCATGGCCTGAACGCATCGGGGCGCTCTCCCGCCGCGTGGACGCTGGATTACTTCAAGGGCAAGAGCGCGATGCCGGTGCGCGGCTGGGATACCGTGACCGTGCCCGGCTGCGTCAGCGCCTGGGCCGAGCTGCACCAGAAGTTCGGCAAGCTCCCGTTCAAGAAGCTGTTCGAGCAGGCGATTCGCTACGGCCGCGAGGGGTTTCTCGTCTCGCCGACCATCGCCGGGCAGTGGCAAAAGCAGGTGTCGGAGCTGAAGGAGCAGCCCGGGTTCGCCAAGTATTTTCTGCCCGGGGGCAAGGCGCCGCGCGCGGGCGAGCGCTTCAGGTTTCCCGACCACGCCAAGACGCTGGAGAAAATCGCCGCGACCCGGGGCAAGGCGTTCTATCGCGGCGAGCTCGCCGAGCGCATAGAGGCGCACGCTAAAAAGCACGGCGGCGCAATGCGCGCAGCCGACCTCGGTGCGCACCAAGCCGACTGGGTGAAGCCGCTGCAGCTGGATTACCGCGGCTACACGCTGCACGAAATTCCGCCGAACGGCCAGGGCATGGTGGCGCTCATGGCGCTCGGCATGCTCGAGCACTTCCACGTGCGCGCGCTGCCGGTCGACGGGCCCGACAGCCTGCACCTGCAGATCGAGGCCATGAAGCTCGCCTTCGCCGACGCGCGCCGCTACATCGCCGACATCGACCACATGGACGTCAAGCCGCAGGCGCTGCTCGAGCCGGACTACCTCAAGTCGCGGGCGAAGCTGATCGACATGAAGCGCGCGCAGGACTTCGGCCACGGCACGCCGCCCAGGGGCGGCACGGTGTACCTCGCCGCGGCGGACGCGGCCGGCATGATGGTGTCGTTCATCCAGTCCAACTACATGGGGTTCGGCTCCGGCGTGGTGGTCGACGGCATGTCCCTGCAGAACCGCGGCGGCACCTTCGTCGTCCAGCCCGGCCATCCGAACTGCGTCGGACCGAAGAAGCGTCCCTACCAGACCATCATCCCCGGCTTCGTCACCAAGGATCGCAAGCCGGTGATGGCCTTCGGCGTCATGGGCGGCACCATGCAGCCGCAGGGCCATGCCCAGGTAATGGTGCGCATCGCCGATTACGGCCAGAGCCCGCAAGCGGCAAGCGACGGACCGCGCTTTCGCGTCGTGCAGGGCATGGAGGTCAGCGTCGAGGACAACTTCCCTGCCGACTCCCTCGCCGAGCTGCAGCGCCGCGGCCACCGCATCGTCACCATCGACGACTACAACCAGTTCGGCAGTGCGCAGCTCCTGTGGAAGCTCGACGGCGGCTACTTCTGCGCCAGCGACCCGCGCCGCGACGGCCAGGCCGTCGGCTTCTAGAATCAGGGTATGAAACCAGGTAATCGGGCTCTGACCCGATTTCGAAAACGTGGTCTGTCCCTGATTTGGGGTTGATATGTTGAAGATCTGGGGTCGAACTAATTCGGTGAACGTGAAGAAAGCGCTGTGGGCGCTCGAGGAGCTGGGCTTGCCGTACCAGCGCATCGACGCGGGCATGGAGCACGGCGTGACCAAGACGCCGGAGTACATGGCCATGAACCCGAATTCGCTCGTGCCGACCATCGACGACGACGGCTTCGTGCTGTGGGAGTCGCACACCATCGTGCGCTACCTGTGCGCGAAGCATGCGGCCGGCACGCTGTGGCCCACGGACGCGAAGGCACGCGCCGACGGCGAGCGCTGGATGGACTGGGCCTTCACCTTCCAGGGAGCGATGCGCAACGTTTTCTGGGGGCTGATCCGCACACCCGTCGAAAAGCGCGACGCCAAGGTGATCGAGGAAGGCCGCCAGAAGAGCGCGGCGCTGCTCGCGGCGCCCGAAAGGACGCTGGCGGCTCGGCCCTACCTCGGCGGCGAGCGCTTCACTATGGCGGACATCCCGCTGGGCTGCGAAGTGCAGCGATGGATGCGCGTGCCCATCGAGCGGCCGCGGTTTCCGGCGGTCGAAGCATGGTACGCGCGGCTGTGCGAGCGCCCGGCGTTTCGCCGGCACGTCGACCTGCCGCTGACATGAAAGTCGCCATCGTCACCGGTGCGGCGAGCGGCATCGGGCTCGCCTGCGCCGAGCGCCTGGCGCGCGACGGCTGCAAGGTAGTGCTGGCGGACCTGAACGAGCAGGCCGGCCGCGAGCATGCCGGGCGGCTGAAGGGCAGCTTCGTCGCAGCGGACCTGTCCACGCGGCAAGGGTGCAGGCAGCTCGTCGACGAAGCCCTGCGGCTGCACGGCACGGTGCACATCCTGGTCAACAACGCCGGCTACCAGCATGTGGCGCCCATCGAGGAGTTCCCCGAGGAGCAATGGGAGCGCATGATCGCGCTGATGCTGACCGCGCCGTTCCTGCTCACCCGCTACTGCTGGCCGGCAATGAAGAAGCAGCGTTGGGGCCGCGTGGTGAACATCGCCTCGATCCACGCGCTGGTAGCCTCGCCGTTCAAGGCAGCCTACATCTCGGCCAAGCATGGCCTGGTGGGCCTCACGCGCACCGCGGCGCTCGAGGGCGGGGAGCACGGCATCACCGCCAACGCGATCTGCCCGGCCTACGTGCGCACGCCCCTGGTCGACAGCCAGATCGCCGACCAGGCGAAGGCCAACGGCCTTTCGCCCGAGGACGTGGTCGAGAAGGTGATGCTGGCGCCGGCCGCGGTGAAGCGGCTGATCGAGCCTGCGGAAGTGGCCGACTTCGCCGCTTACCTGTGCTCGGAGCCGGCCGGCGTCATCACGGGCGCTGCGCTAGCAATGGATCTCGGCTGGACCGCTCGCTAGCCGCGAGGGCTTTGACCTTAGCGTAGAAAGTCGGCAAGTCGCCGCCCGCGTCGGCCAGCAGCCGCTCGAACGCGGGCACCAGCCGGGTGTAGACGGCGACCGATACGAGAAACGCGTTGTTCGGCTCCGCCGGGATGAAGTTGCCGTGGCGCGCGCGCAGCCGCTCGAATTCCTGGGCTTTTCGCGCCAGCTTGTCGTCCGGGGCGATGTCCATCTTGTAGATCGCATCGAGGCGGGCGCGCGCCTGGGCCACGGCGGCGGCGATCTCGCGCTTGCGTCCCTGGGCGGCGCGGAACGCCGCGAGCTCGCTGTCGCGGCCCTCGGTGCGCAACCAGCGCCGTACGCCTTCTTCCTCCACCACCACCGCGAAGGACTCGTTGAACGTCGTGTCGTCCCGCGCGTACGCCACCTGGTGGGCGAGCTCGTGGAACAGCAGGCGGGCGAGCTGCGTATCGGGATAGCGGATGAAGGTGGACAGCAGCGGGTCGTCGAACCAGCCCAGCGTCGAATAGGCCGGCACGCCGCCGATGTGCACGTCGTAGCCCTCGGCGCGCAGGCGCTCGGCGTGGCGGCGCGCCAGATCCTCGGAGAAGAAGCCGCGATAGCTCACGCAGCCGGTGAACGGAAAGCACTCGCGCTTGGCCTCGACCGAGAAGCGCGGCGCCGCGAACACGTTCCACACGACATAGGGCCGCCGCAAGTCGGCGTACGAGGTGTAGCTGCCGTTGTCCGGCAGCGCGAGCTCGCGCGAGGCGAACTCGCGGATGCGGCGCGCTGTGGTCAGCCGCTCGCGCAGCTCGGGTCCTGTCTGGGGGTCGGTGAGCCAGGTGTCGAGCGGCCGCGCCGAGCGCATGACGCCGAGCTGGCCGCCGATCGCCTGGGCGTAGAAGGAGACGGACTCGCAGCCGCAAAGCAGGGCGGCGACCACGAGCGCGAGCGCGCACCTCACGGAAACTCCCCAGAGGCAAGAAAGCGCTCCACCAGGTTGCCGACTGCGCCGGAGACGATGAGCAGGCTGTGGCCGTGCGGCACCAGCGCACGGGCCTTCATGCCGGCGACCTCGGTCTCATCGACGCGCACGACGCCGTCGTTCGCATCGGGCAGCCGGCCGAGCACGCGCCCCAGGCCCAAAGGCAAGGTACCCGCCACCACCCCGAGCGGCGCCTCGCGCTGCCAGCGGGCGTCGCGCTCGGACCACAGCATGCTGCACGCGCCCATCATCCAGCGCCCGATGCGCGCCTTGCCCAGACGGCGGCCGGCCAGGCAGCCGCGCACCGGCGCGCCGAGCAGCACCACCGAGGCGGCCGGCACCTCGGCGTGGGCATTGAGCATGTCGAGCACCAGCACGCCCCCCAGGCTGTGCCCGACGAAGTGCGCCGGCCGCCCGCCGAGCGTGTCGCGCACGTAGCGTGCGAACCGCTCCAGGTTCGACTCGAATGGGCTGCGCCCGCGATAGGTGAACACGTGCGGTGTGTACCCCGCCCGCGCCAGGCGCCCTGCGAGCAGCGCCATGGCGCTGCCCGGCATCCACAGCCCGGGCGCCAGCACGACCTCGCGCGTCACTTCGCCTTGCCCCTGCGCGCTTCCCGCATCGCCTCGATCACGGCCTGCGCCCGGTGCACCACCGGATAGTCGACCATCTGGCCGTCCACCTGGATGGCCGCCGCGCCGCCTGCCTCGGCCTCGGTGAATGCGGCGACGATGCGTTCGGCGCGCGCGAGCTCCTCCTCGCTGGGAAGGTAGGCGCGGTTCACCGGCCCGAGCTGATCCGGATGCACGCACAGCCGCCCCTGGAACCCGCCGCGCCGGCTGCGCTCCAGCGCGCGCTGAAAAGCCTCGCTCTCCTTGAAATGAAACCACGGGCTGTCGATGGGGTTCTCCATGCCGGCCGCGCGCGAGGCGAGCACCATGCGCGCCCGCGCATCAGCCAGCTCCGGCTCGTCGAGCGTCGGCGAAAGGCCGAGCTCATGCCCGTAATCCGCGGCGCCGAAGGCCACCCGCTTGACCCGCCAGGGGCCGCGGTAGGGCCGCAGGCTGCGCGCCTGGACAATGCGGTCGATGCGCTGCATGCCGGCGGCCGTCTCGATCTGCGGCATGAGGTCGATGGAGCCTTCGGGCAGGCCGCGCTCGCGCTCGAGCGCCGCCATGAGCCAGTCGATCGCATGCAGGTCGGCCGCGCTTTCCACTTTGGGCAGCACCACGCCGTCGACCCCTTCGTGGAGGGTCGCGACGAGGTCGCCGTAGCAATACGGGGTGGAAGGGGCATTCACGCGCACGTAGGCGCGGCCCTGGCGCGGCCGCTTCAGCGCCTGGGCGACCGCAGCGCGGGTTTGCTCCTTTTCCTGCACGGCGACCGAGTCCTCCAAGTCGACGATGACTACGTCGGCGTCCAGCGTCAACGCCTTGTCGACGCGACGCGCCACGTTACCGGGGGCGAACAGGAACGATCGGTTAAGCGCCATCCCGGGCTCTCCTCAATCCAGCAGCTCGCGTGCGGCCCACGGCGGGTACGGCTCCCGCGTCGCCGTCTGCAGCCACTCCGGCCACAGCACTTCAGGCCTGCCCTTGAGGATCTGCACGACGGCGGGCTTGGCCGCGAGCTGGGCGCCGCTTTGCGGATCGACCTTGTAGCCGCCGAGCACGGTGCCGGTATCGAGCTCGGCGAGGACCGCGCGCAGCTTCTCATGGTCGAGCGAGCCGGCGCGGCGCACGGCTTCGGCGAGCACCATGCCGGCGGCAAAGCCGTGCGCGGCGCTCGCCCCCGGAGGCGCAGACCATTTCGCCTGGTAGGCGCGCACGAAGCGCTCGTTGCCGGGCGTCGGAAAGCGCGGCTCGTACTCGGTCGCGCCCAGGCTGAACTCCGCGTCCTGTCCGACCAGATCCATGAAGCCTGGATCGGCCGCGCTGCGGGCGAAGAACAGGTTGGGCGCATAGCCCAGCGTTTTCAGGCTGCGCACCATGCCGGCCGTATCGCGCAGGCCACCGAAGGCAATCCACGCCGCAGCCTCCGCGGCGCGCGCCAGCGCCACGTGCGCCGAGAAGTCGTCGGTCCCGACGCTGTAGACCACGACCGGGGCGGGATCGAGGCCTGCGCTCGCCGCGGCATCATGGGTCGCCTGCGCCCTTTCGCGGGACGTCAGGTCGTCGCGCGCCAGGATGAAGAGGTTGCGCAGGCCTGCGGCGCGCGCCAGCGCCACCACGCCTTCGCCATACGCGCTGTTCGGAACCGCGGACTGGAAAAGGTAGCGCGTGCCGCGCCGGTGCACGGTGCTCGAGGCGCCGGCGCCGTTCAAGAGCACGCGGCGGGCGCGCTCGGCCTCGGCCCCCGCCATGAGCGTGGCGGCGGAGCCGAAGGGGCCGATGAATAGGTCCATGCTGCCGTCGCGCATCATCTCGCGATACAGCTCGCCGGCGCGCACCGCGCTCGATCCATCGTCGCGCAGCCGCAGCTCGATGCGCCGCCCAAGCAGCCCGCCGGCGGCGTTCACCTCGTCCTGCCAGAGCGCCAGGCCTTTCCGGTAATCGGACGCCAGTCCCGCGAGCATGCCGGTCTGCGATATCGCCGCGCCGACCGTGATCGGCGCCTCCTGCGCGTGGACGGCGCTCGCGCACAGCGCAAGTAGAATGCGGATCAGGAATGACACTGGCACATCTCCTGGGCGAGATTGTAGGGGCTGCCCACGTCCTCACCGCGCCCGGGGACACGAAACCTTACTTCACCGACTGGCGGCGGCAGTATTACGCTGCCGCCGAATGCGTGGTGCGGCCGGCCACGACGGCGGAGGTGGCGGCCGTAGCGGCGCTGTGCGTGCGCGAGGCGGTGGCCATCGTGCCGCAAGGCGGCAATACCGGCCTGGTCGGCGGCTCGGTGCCCACCGGCACGCAGCGCGAGGTGGTGCTGTCGCTGTCGCGCATGAACCGCATCCGCGCCCTCGATTCCCTCAACGATACGGTCACCGTGGAAGCGGGCTGCGTGCTCGCTGCCATCCAGG
>CBDDSA010000323.1:0-20189 GCA_965233185.1 uncultured bacterium | reverse complement strand
ACAACTATGTCGAGCGCGAGGAGCACTACGGCGAGAAAGTATGGCTTACGCGCAAGGGTGCGATCCGCGCGCGCGCGGGCGAGCTCGGCATCATCCCGGGTAGCATGGGCGCGCGCAGCTACATCGTGCGCGGGCGCGGCGCCGCCGAAAGCTTCCACTCCTGCGCCCACGGCGCCGGGCGCCGCATGAGCCGCAATGCCGCGCAGAAGCGTTTTTCAGTTCAGGATCTGGAGAGCCAGACGCAAGGCGTCATCTGCCGGAAGGACAAGGGCGTGCTGGACGAGATCCCCGGCGCGTACAAGGACATCGACGAGGTGATGGCGAACCAATCGGACCTGGTCGAGGTCGTACACACACTCAAGCAGGTGCTTTGCGTAAAAGGATAGTCATGAAAGCAGGGATAGTCATGAAACGCCGCCAGGTGCTGGGTGCCGCATTGCTGATTCCGCTGGAGGGGCTGGCGCAGACCTGCGGCGTGGTGACGCCGCGCCAGACCGAAGGGCCGTTCTTCACGCCCGAGTCGCCGCTGCGCGCCTCGCTGCTGGAAGGCGGCGAGAAAAGCCGCTTCCTGCTGACCGGGCGGGTGCTGACCCCCGACTGCAAGCCGGCCGCCAACGCGCTGGTGGACCTGTGGCACTGCGACGAGCAGGGGGCCTACGACAACCGGGGCTATCGCTATCGCGGCCACCAGTTCACCGACGCGGACGGACGCTATCGTTTCGAAACCATCCTGCCCGCCCTGTATCCGGGCCGCACGCGCCACTTCCACGTCAAGGTGCAGCCGCGCGGCGGGCGCCTGCTCACCACGCAGCTCTATTGGCCGGACGAGCCCGCCAACCGGCGCGACGGCATCCATCGGCCGCAGCTCGAAATGAAAACCTCCCGGGAGGGCGGGGCGTTCGACTTCGTCGTCGCCTAACGTGCATGCAGGTTCAAATCGTCTACTGCGTGCGCTGAAACTATCTGCCACGGGCCGTGAGCCTGGCGCAGGAGATCCGGCGCGAGCTGGACGTGTCACCCGAGCTCGTCAAGGGCGATAACGGCGTGCTCGACGTGCTCGTCGACGGCGTGCTGGTGTTCTCCAAGCACCGCGATGCGCGCTTTCCGGCGCCCGGCGAGATCGCCCAGGCCGTGCGCGCCGCCCGCTAGCGGCGCCCGTCATACCACACCGAGCAATCCTGGCGGCGCCGCAGCGACCGGCCGCCGCTGAGAATGAAGCGCATGAAAAAGGCGAGGTGCTCGCGCCATGTGTAAAGGTGCGCCTTGCGCCCGCTGGTGGCCAGCGGATGGCGGTGCAGGATGACGAGCCGCCCGCGGCGCTTGAGCCGGCGCGAGAGATCGATCTCCTCGGCCGCGTAGAGCTCGGGGCTGAATCCGCCCGCCTCGCGGAAGGCGCGCGCCTCGCAGAAGAAGAACGAGCCGGCCGCCCAGGACAGGGTGCGGCTCAGGGCGTTCCATGCCGCTACCCAGAAGCGCACCGCGAGCGGCGCGCCGGTCAGCCTCACGGTGCAGCCGCCGCCGATGCACGTGCCTTTTTCGATCTCGCTTCGAACATCGGCGAAAAGACCGCGGGACGGCAGGCAATCCGCGTCGATGAAAAGCAGCCATTGCCCGCTCGCCGCAGCTGCGCCGGTGTTGCGCGCGCGCGAGATCTGGTTCACCGGCTCGAATACCACCTGTGCGCCGGAAGCGCGCGCGATCTCGGGCGTGCGGTCGGTGGAATTATTGTCGCAAACGATGAGCTCGTAGGACCCGCCGCGCGCCGCCTCGCGGATGCTTGCCAGCGTGCCGGCGAGAAGCTTTTCCTCGTTGAAGGCCGGGACGACGACCTACAGCTTCACGCCGGCGGCGCGACGTCGATGCCCTTTACCCCGTGCTTTTTCACCGCTTGCGCAACCAGCCCCGAGCGCTTGACGTCCTCGACGAACTCGCGCAGGAACCGCGCCGCCGCCTGCCGGCTCTTGGGCGCGCCGATCGACTGCTGCACCGAGGTCACCTGGCCCTCCAGCACGCGCGCGCCGGGAATCTTCTGCGCCTCGGCCATGAGGCCCGGCTTCAGGCCGGCGAGCGCCTCGAGCTTCTGCTCGACGAACAGCTTGGCCGAGGCCGGGATGCCTTCGGCGCGCGCGAGCTGCGCATGCTTCAGGTGGCGGCTGAGGTAGAGGTCGTAAGCGCTTCTCGCCGAAACCGCAATGCGCACGCCCGCGCGGTCCACGTCGGCGAGCGAGCCGATCGGCGAGCCGGCGGGCACGAGGACGGTGACCGGCAGCTCGACGTAGGCCGGGCTGAACGCGATCACATCCGCGCGCTGCGGCTCGTTGCCGAGAAAGCCGACATCCACCTCGGCGGACTTCACCGCGTCTGCCAGCTTGCCCGCGGCGTCGAAGCTCACGAATTCCACCGGCACGCCGGCGCGCTTGCCCAGCTCCAGCGCCAGATCCGGTGCGATGCCCTTGGGCGCGCCGAACGGCGAGCCGGGGTTCACGATGAGGAAGTTGCTGTGGTTGATGCCCACGCGCAGCCTGCCGCCGGGCGCGAGCTCCGCGCGTGCTTCCATGGAAATCGGGTTCATCCCGCCAATCTACTGCAAACCGCAATCGGGGTCAGAGCCCGATTCGAAACCGACTTCTCAGAGCACCTCGTAGGCGTCGTGCATGAAACGGGGCGTGCACAGCGCAAGGAACACCAGATCGCCGGGGCCCGTGTTGGCGATGCGCTGGCGGCAGGAGGGCGGGATGAGCACCACATCGCCCGGACGGACCGCCTGCGGCGCGAGGCCGCCGATCTCGGCGCAGCCTTCCCCCTGGAGAATCACGTAGCGCTCGGCGATATCGCGCAAGCGATGCCATTGCGTGGTGACGCCCGGCGGCACTCGGGCGCGGGCGACGGACAGGTCCGGATCCGCTTCGCTGTTCGATATCTCCAGGATCCAGCAGCCTTCGGGGATGGCGTGCTCGGCCTCCGGGCGCGCGCGCCGGATCGCTTCCTTCACGGCTTGGGCTTCGCGAGCGGCACGAAGTCGTATTCGCCCACGCCCTGGAGCACGAGGAAGGTGGCGGACACCTCGCCGGGGTTGGTCACGAGATGCGGCCGGCGCGGCGGCACCGAGTACGTCTCGCCCGGGCCAAGGCGCACCTCCTCCTTCGGTTCCTGCAGGAAGATCCGGATAGTTCCCTGCAGCACGTAGAACGTGTCCTGGATATTGCTATGGTAGTGCCAGGGCACCTGCTGCCGAGGCGAGATCTGCAGCTCGTTGATGCGAAAGCCGGGGCGCTGCGCGTGGTATTCGCGTCGCTCGACTTCGTAGAAGTGGCTGGCGTCTTTCATGGGTAATCGGGCTCTGACCCCGATTTCGAATTCGGGCTCTGACCCCGATTGGATTCTAGGCGGCGCGGCGGGCGCGCAGGAAGGGCTCGACCTCGTCGGCGGGGCCGGCGGCGGCGAACAGCTCCCCCTGGCACACCCGGCAGCCGGCCTCGGCGAGGAACTCGCGCTGCGCATGGGTCTCGACGCCCTTCGCCACGACGTCGAAGTTGAGCCCGCGGGCGAGGGCGATGAGCGCGCGCGCGAGGCCGGCGCGCTCGGTGTCGACCGGCAGGCCGGCCACCAGCTTGCGGTCGATGCATACCGCGCCCACGCGCAAGCGCTGCAGCATGGGCAGCGAGGCGTAGCCGGTGCCGAAGTCGTCGACGCCGAGCCGCGCGCCCGCGGCGGCCACGCCGGCTAGGCCCTCCTCGAGCTGCTCGGGGATCTGGCGCAGCAGGTTTTCGGGCACCTCGATGAGCAGCGACTCGGGCGGCAGGCGGCTCGCCGCCAGCGCGGCGCGCACCTGCTCCGCAAGGCTGCCGTGGCGCAGCTGGCGCGCGGTGACGTTGACCACGACGGTGAAGGGCCGGATGCCCGCATCCAGCCAGCGGCGGCCCTGCTCGCAGGCTTCGCGCAGCGCCCAGGCGGCGATCGGCACCAGCAGACCGGTGTCGTCGGCGAGCGGCAGGAAGGCTTCCGGGGCGAGCACGCCGTAGCGCGGGTGGCGCCAGCGCAGCAGCGCCTCCGCGCCGACCACCTGGCGCGTGGCGACGTCGATGCGCGGCTGGTAGACGAGGAACAGCTCCGCGCGGTCGATGCCCTCGCGCAGCTCGCCGGCAAGCGCGGCGGCGGCGGCCGCGTCCTGGTTGAGCACCACGGAGAAGAACTGGTAGCCGTTGCGCCCGGCCTCCTTGGCACGGTACATCGCCGCGTCGGCCAGGCGCAGCAGCGTCGCCACGTCCTGCCCGTCCTGCGGCACGCAGGCGATGCCGATGCTCGCTCCCGAATGCACCTCGTGCCGGTCCACGCGGTAGGACTTGCCCAGCTCGTGGATCAGCTTCTGCGCCACGGCCGCGGCCTCGCGCGGGTCGGCGATGTCCTGCAGCAGCACGCAGAATTCATCGCCGCCGATGCGCGCGATGAAGTCGTCGCCGCGCACGCAGGAGCGCAGGCGCGAGGCAATGACTTTCAGCAGCCCGTCGCCCACGTCATGGCCCAGGCCGTCGTTCACCTGCTTGAAGTTGTCGAGATCGATGAACAGCACCGCGGCTGTCTTGTCGTGGCGCCGCGCGTGCGCCACGGCCTCGCGCGCGCGCTCCTGGAACATGGCGCGGTTGGGCAGGCCGGTGAGGGTGTCGTGGTGCGCGAGGAACTCCAGGCGCCGCGCGTCGTGCTGCAGCTGGATGGCGGCGAAGCGCAGGTCCTCCTGCGCGCGCTTGAGCGCGGTGACGTCGTTGGCGAGCATGTAGAAGCCCGGCACCGAGCCGTCGGGCGCGAGGTGCGGCACGCACGACACCTGCAGCGCGCGCTGCCGGCCGCCTTCGGCGGTGCTGAACTCGAACTGCACCTCCTCGCCCTTCAGCACGCGCTCGATGTGCGGGCGCATGCGTGCGTGCGCTTCCTCGCCGAACACCTCGGCGATGCTGCGGCCGTGCATCGCGCTCTGCGGGATGCCCAGCCAGTCGTCGTAGGTGCGGTTGCTGAAGCGGTAGCGCTGCTCGCGGTCGAGATAGGAAATGAGCGCCGGAACGTTGTTCGCCACGAGGCGCAGCCGCTCCTCGCTCTCGCGCAACGCCTCTTCCGCGGCCGCCGTGCGCTCCACCGAGCGGCGCGTCATGAGGACCGCGGCGGCCAGCAGCGCGGCCGAGCCGGCGACCAGCGCATCGAGCATCACGCCCTGGGGCCAGCGCGTCTCGCCGGCGAGCCAGGCGCGCACCTCGGGCGCCATCTCGATGCCCGCGGCGCCGACCACCAGCAGCGCGCCGGCGAGCACGAGCAGCGGACCCAGCGGGAAGGAAGAGCGGCGAGCGTTCACTCGTAAGAAGGCCAAACGGTTATCTTGATACCGCGTGCCGCCTGCCGCAACGTGAATTTGCGCGCTTGGCGGACTAAGTTGTGTAGCGGCAGCTAGTACAGCGCTGTAGCCAGTTTCCTACGGTATTCCGATACGAGCTCGGGCTGCTCGCCGGCGAGGGTGAAAAGGTGCACCAGCTGCCGCCGCGCCTCGCCGTCGCGCCAGGCCTTGTCTTTGCGTACGATGGCGACCAGCTGTTCCATCGCCTCGCGGTAGCGGTGCGCCGCCGCATGCCGCTGCGCGAGGGCCAGGCGCGCCTCCAGGTCATCGGGGTCGGCTGCGAGGCGCGCCTCGAGCTCGCCTTGCTGCGCGGGTCCGGCGCGGGAGAAGCGCGCCGCGGCGAGCAGCGCCTCGCGGCGCGCATCCAGCTCGGCGTCCGGGCGGATCTCCTCGAGCAGGCGCTCGGCGCCCTGCGCGTCGGCAGCGTCGATCAGCGCCGCGGCGCGCTCCAGGCGCTCCAGGTCGGCCAGCCGGTCGATGAAGGCGCGCACCTGCGACTCCGGCAGCGCGCCCAGGAAGTGCGCCGCGGGCTTGCCGCCGCGGAAGGCGACCACGTTCGGGATCGAGCGCACGCCGTAGCGGGCCGCGAGCTCGACATTCTCGTCCGAGTTGACCTTGGCGAGCTTGAAGGCCCCGGCGTAGTCGCGCTCCAGCTTCTCGAGGATGGGCCCGAGGGCGCGGCAGGGCGCGCACCAGGGCGCCCAGAAATCCACCAGCACCGGCAGGGCGTTGGACGCCTGCAGCACCTCGCTATCGAACGTTGCCTGGGTGACTTCCATCGCAGACCTATAATAGAGGGCTATGACCTACGTCGTGACCGAAGATTGCATCAAGTGCAAGTACATGGACTGCGTGGAGGTCTGCCCGGTCGACTGCTTCTACGAGGGCGACAACATGCTGGTGATCCACCCCGACGAGTGCATCGATTGCGGCGTGTGCGAGCCCGAATGCCCGCCCGCGGCGATCGTGCCCGACTCCGACGCCAAGGCGGAAAAGTGGCTCAAGCTGAACGCCGATTTCGCGGTCAAGTGGCCCAACATCACCCGCAAGGGCACCGCGCCGCCCGACGCCGACGCCTGGAAAGGCACCGAGGCCAAGTTCGACAAGTTTTTCTCGCCGGAACCGGGCAAGGGCGCGTAAGTCCAACAAGGGCCATGAAAGCCCTCTTCGCCCTCGGCTTTTTCCTCCTCGTGGCCGGCTGTGCCAGCTTCGAGGGCCGTGGCCTGGGCACCCAGTCCACCGCGGCCGACGTGGAGCGGGTGATGGGCACGCCGGCCGAGCGCCGCCAGGTGGGCGGCGAAACCTGGCTGTACTACCCGCGCCAGCCGTTCGGTCGCAAGACCTTTGTCGCGCGCCTGGGGGCTGATGGCCGTCTCATCGCCATCGAGCAACGCCTGACCGACGAGAACGTCGCGCGCCTCGTGCCCAACACTACCCGCGCCGAGCAGGTGCGCGAGCTTTTCGGTCCGCCGTACACCGCCACGCAGTTCGCGCGCATGGATCGCAACGTCTGGACCTGGCACATGCGCCGCTACGGCGATCCGGGCATCCCGGCGCAGCTCAACGTGCAGATGTCGCCCGACGGCGTGGTGCGCGAGGTCTACCTGCTCGACGAGTCCGACAGCAACTTCCGCGAAGGCCTGAGCCTGGGCTTCGGCTTCGGCCGCTGACGTCTCGAACGCGCCATTTCGGCGTCACTTCAGCGTAGCCAGGAACGCGGCCGCATCCTCGATCTCGAAGGTGGAGAGCCGCGGCTCGCCGCCCGCCATCTCGACGCGCCCGTAGGCAGGCATCACGGTGTTGGGGTTGAAGCGCGATGCATCGACGATCCGCCAGAAAATTTCCTCCTGCGACAGGCGCGACCCGACGCCGTCGAGCGAGGGTCCGAGGCTGCCAGCCGGCGGCTCGGCGCCCGGCACCGCGTGGCACTGCAGGCAGGCGCTGTCACCGCGCGCCAGCACGATCTGCTTTCCCCGCTGCGGATCGCCCGCCTGTGCCGCCAGGGGGAAAAGCAAGGCGAGCAGCAAGGCCGGATTCATCCTCTCCCGACAAAGGGCATCTTGGTCGCCATGATCGTCATGAACTGGACATTGGCGTCCAGGGGAAGGTTCGCCATGTACAGCACCGCGCTGCCCACGTGCGCCACGTCCATGCGCGGCTCCACCATGGTGGTGCCGTTGGGCTGCGGCACGCCCTTGGTCATGCGCTCGGTCATTTCGGTCGCGGCGTTGCCGATGTCGATCTGGCCGCAGGCGATGTCGTCCTTGCGGCCGTCGAGCGAGATGCATTTGGTGAGCCCGGTGACCGCGTGCTTGGTGGCGGTGTAGGGCGCCGAGTACGGCCGCGGCGCGTGCGCCGAGATGGAGCCGTTGTTGATAATGCGCCCTCCCTTGGGCTGCTGCGCCTTCATGATGCGGATTGCCTCCTGCGAGCACAGGAACATGGCGTGCAGGTTGATGTCGACCACCTGCTTCCACTGCTCCCAGGAAAGCTCCTCCATCGGCACCGCGGGCGCGCCCATGCCGGCGTTGTTGAACAGCACGTCGAGCCGGCCCCAGGCGCTTTTCACCTTGTCGAACACCCCTTTCACGTTCTGCGGGACGGCGAGGTCGGCGGGCATCACCAGGGCGCGCGCGCCCGCGCCCGAGTCGGCGGCCGCCTTGTCGAGCAGCTCCTTCCGGCGGCCTACGAGCGCGACGTGGTAGCCGTCGTTCAGCAACGCGAGCGCCGCGGCCTTGCCGATGCCGGTGCCCGCGCCGGTGATGAGGGCCGTCCTCATTGCCTTATCCATGCGTTCTCCTTGAAAGAAAATCGAGCAGCGCATCGTTGAAGCGCTCGGGCTGCTCCAGGTTGGAAAGGTGGCCGCAGCCTTCCAGCACCACCAGCTCGGCGCCCGGGATGCGCCGCGCCATGCCTTGCGCCAGCGCCCGCGGATATACCGGGTCCTCGTCGCCCGCGAGCACCAGGGTCGGCACCGCGAGACTCTCCAGCGGCGCGGCGCGGTCCTGCGACACCGAGGCTTCCAGGGTCTTCAAATAGGATGCCTTGCGCAGCGCCTCGAAGCTTGCCGCGAGCGCGGCATGCGCCTGCGGCTGCGCGCGGCTGCCGAGCAGGCGACCGAGCGAGTCCAGCCTGCGGTTCCTGCGCTCCTCGACGAACCGTTCGACCTCCTCGGCGCTAAGCGCGTCGAAGCCGGGGCTGGTGTTGGCGAGGGTAAGCGTGCGCACCCGCCCGGGATGCTGCAGGGCGAAGTTGCGCGCGATGCGCCCGCCCATGGACAGGCCGACGACGTGCGCCTTTTGCGCCTTCAGGTAATCGAGCACGCGAAGGAGGTCGTCCGCGAAATCGTCGAACCGCAGGGGACCGTCGTAGTCGCCGGAGTCGCCGTAGCCGCGCGCGTCCCAGGCGACCGCCTGGAAATCCTTCGAAAAGAACTCGACCTGGGCGACCCAATGCTGCCGGTGTCCCCCGATGCCGTGCAGGAAGATGATGAGCGGGCCGCTGCCGGCGACGCTCAGCGCGATGCGCGGCGCACCGGGGACGAAAACCGTGTCCAGGCTACTCTGCCTTGGCGCCCGAGATGCGCACGGCGCGCGCGCGGCTCTCGCTGTCCTTGCGGATGTAGGCGGCGAACTCCTCGGGCGCGCTGCCCACCACGTCGTAGCCGCGCGCGATGAGCTGCTTTTGCCGGAATTCCGGATCGTCGAGAACCCGCTTCACATCGGCGTGGATTCTGCCCACCGCCTCCTTGGGCGACCCTGCAGGCACGAAGAAGCCGAACCAGGCGTGCGTCTCCACCTCGGGGAATCCGAGCTCCGTGAAGGTCGGCACCTGCGGGAACAGCGGCGAGCGCTGCGGGCCGCCGATGGCGAGCGCCTTGATGCGCCCGGCCTTGAGCGGCGCGGTGGAGGTGGCAATGCCGGCGAAGGTGAGCTGCACCTCGCCCGCCATCACCGCGGGAACCGCGAGCGAGATGCCCTTGTAGGGCACGTGCACGAGGTCGATGCCGGCCTTTTCCTTCAGCATCTCGCCCGAAAGGTGCGGCTGGCTGCCGCTGCCGTAGGAGGCGTAGTTGATGCTCCCGGGCTTTTGCTTTGCCAGCTTGATGAGCTCCTCCAGCGTGTTGGCCGGCAGGGCGGGGTGCGCCACCAGCATCTGCTGCAGGAGCACCAGCATGGTCACCGGAATGAAGTCCTTCTGCGCGTCGTAGGGCAGCTTCTTGTACAGGTGCGGGTTGATGGAGAAGGTGGCGTCGGTGGTCATGAGGATGGTGTGGCCGTCGGGCGCGCTTTTCGCGACCGCATCGGTGGCCAGGATGGTGTTCGCGCCGGGCTTGTTCTCCACCACGACCGGCTGGCCCCAACCCTGGGTCAGGCGCTCGGCGATCTGGCGCGCCATCACGTCGATGCCGCCGCCTGGCGGATAGGCCACCACGATGCGCACGGGCTTGGAGGGCCAGCTCTGCGCGTGCGCAGCAGCGGCGAAACAGGCGAGCAGGACGAGGGCGAGGCGGATGGGTTTCATGGCGGCTGATGATATCTTAGGGCCATGTTCCTGAACATGAAGCTGCTGTCCCACCATACCCTCAACGGGTTCGGCGGGATGGGGGAAGGCATGTCGCTGCAGCTCGCGCGCGACGGCCGGCGCGTGCTGTGGCTCGCGCACGAGAGCGCGCCGAAGAACTTCACCGCCGTGGATGTGAGCGACCCGCGCGCGCCCAGGGTCATCGTGCAGACCGACCTGCCGCACGCCCAGATGCGCTCCAACTCGCTGGAGGTGGCGGGCGAGCTCATGGCCGTGGCCTACCAGGTGACCCGGTTCGGCCTGGAGCCCGCCGGCTTCGAGCTGTTCGATGTCAGCGTTCCCGAAAAGCCCAGGTCGGTCTCGTTCTTCGATGCTTCCGGCCCGCATTCGCGCGGCTGCCACCAGCTCTGGTTCGTCGACGGGCGCACGGTGCACATGGCCTGCGCCGACCCGCAGCTCAAGCCGCGCGACCCCAAGGACGACCAGGTCTACCGCATCGTCGATGTATCGGACCCCGCGCGGCCGCGGGCGCTCGGGCGCTGGCACCTGCCGGGCACCATGGAGGGCGACGACGCGCCGCCGCCGCAGCGCCTCGCGCCCAAGTTCGACGCCGGCTTTCGCGCCCACAACACCAACGTCTATCCGCAGCGCCCCGACCGCTGCTACCTCGGGTACCTCGACGGCGGCATCATGGTGCTGGACATCGCCGACCCCGGCCGCCCCCGGCTCGTCTCGCGCTGGACCAACTCGCCGCCCTACAACGGCTTCAGCCACACGGTGCTGCCGCTGTTCGGGCGCGAGCTGCTGGTGGTAAGCGACGAATCCATCATGGATCATGCCGCCGACTGGCCCAAGCTTGTCTGGATTCTGGATGCGCGCGACGAGCGCCACCTGGTCAGCGTGGCCACCTTGCCCGCCCCGCCGGTGGACGCTTTCCGCGCCCGCGGCGGCCGTTTCGGCGCGCACAACCTGCACGAGAACCCGCCGGTGCCCGGCGCCTGGCAGTCCGACCAGGTCGTGGTCGGCACCTTCTTCAACGCCGGCGTGCGCGCCTACGACATCAGCGACCCGTACGCCCCGCGCGAGGTGGCCTACTTCGTGCCGCCCACGCCCGAAGGCTCGCCGGTGGGCTCGGTGCAGATCAACGATTGCTTCGTCGACGACCGCGGCGTGGTGTTCACGGTGGATCGGCACGCCGGCGGCCTGTACGCCCTCGAGATGAAGCTGTGATTGCCGACGGGCGCACGCCTGTCTACGTCATCACGGGGTTTCTGGGCAGCGGCAAGACGACGCTTTTGAACCAGCTGGTCAGGAAGCAGTCCGAATCGCTGGTGATCGTCAACGAGTTCGGCGAGATCCCGGTCGACCATCAGCTGCTCGAGTCCTCGGAGGAGCGCACCGTGGCGCTGCCGAACGGCTGCCTGTGCTGCCGACTGCGCGGCGACCTGGAGGAGACGCTGATCGGCGCGGCCATGCGCCGGCGCCGCGGCGAGATCGCCGGCTTCGACCGCGTGATCGTCGAGACCAGCGGCCTCGCCGATCCCGGTCCGGTGGCGCAGACGCTGTTCGCCGACCAGGCCCTGGCGCGCGACTTCAAGCTCGGCCCGGTGGTCGCCGTGGTGGACGCCGCCGACGCCGGCGGCCGGGCCGCCGCCCCCGCGATTGCGCGCGCCCAGATCGCCGCCGCCGACGTCGTCGTGCTTTCGAAAGTGGACCGCGCCCAGGATGCTTCCCACGCGAGTGTTGAGGTGAAAGGCATCAACCCGCAAGCCGCGCTCATCGAAGCGCGCTTCGGCGAGCTCGACCCCGCGCTGCTCAAATCAGGGACAGACCACGTTTTCTCGGACGGCGCATCGCATCCGTCCGCCATCGCGACGTTTCGCATGGACCTCGGAGCGCCCAGGCGGGCGCTGCTCGAGCGGTTTCTCGCCGTGCTGGTCGACCTGCGCGGCGCCGACCTGCTGCGCGTGAAGGGCGTGGTTGCGCTGGACAACGGGGAAAAGGTGCTCGTGCAGGGCGTGCGCCATGTGTTCGACCGGCTGCGCCGGGTCGAAATGCCCGCCACCGGGCTGGTGTTCATCACGCAGGAAATCGGCAAACAGGAAATCCAGGCGCTCTGGCGCGCCATGTCCAAACTGAAAGGAACGTCATGAGATTGTTGCTAGGCCTGCTCCTGCTGTGCTGCGCCCCGGCGTTTGCGCAGTCGGATTACCCCAACAAGCCGGTACGCCTGGTGGTCAGCTTCGCCGCCGGAGGCATCTCCGACGTGCTCGCGCGGGCGCTCGCCATTCCGCTTGCGCGGCAGCTCGGCCAGCAGGTGGTCGTGGAAAACAAGCCCGGCGCGGGCACGACCATCGCCGGCGACTACATCGCGCGGCAGGCGCCCGACGGCTACACCATCTGGCTGCAGGACATCACCACGCACGCGATCAACGCGGCGCTTTATTCCAAGCTGCCGTACGACTCGCTGAAAGACTTCACCTACGTGGCAATGGTGGCCTCCACGCCGCTGATGCTGGTGGTGCACCCGAGCACCGAAGCGAAAAGCGTGCGCGAGCTGATCGCCCTGCTCAAGGCAAACCCGGGCAAGTACTCCTACGGCTCCTCGGGCAACGGCACCATCGTGCACCTGGCCTCCGAGATGCTGAAGTCGGCCGCCGGCGTCCAGGCGCTGCACGTGCCGTACAAGGGCAGCAACCCGGCGACCGCCGCGATCCTGGGGGGCGAGGTGAATTTCGTATTCTCGACCATGCCGCCCGCCATCTCGAATGCCAAGGCCGGCAAGCTGCGCGCGCTCGCCGTGACGACGCCCAAGCGGGTGGCCGCGGCGCCGGAGATCCCCACCATGATCGAGTCGGGCCTGCCGGATTTCGAGATCGTGCTTTACTCCGGCATCATGGGCCCGAAGGGCATGGATGCGGCGCTCGTGCGCCGCATCAACGCCGAGTTCGCCAAAGTAGTGGAGGCGCCCGAAATCAAGAACGTCTACGACAAGATCGGCGCCGACCCGATCGCCATGTCGCCGCAAGCGTTCGAAAAGGCCACCGCCGCCGAAATGGCGAAGCTCGCGCCCATCGTGAAAGCTTCCGGAGCGAAGGTCGATTGAAGCCCTTGCTGCCCCAGCACGGTCGCTACGATTACGTCCCGCTCACCGAGCGCAAGGACTACAGCTGGCCGGGCGGCAAGCGGCTCGCCTTCTGCATCACCACCAACATCGAATGGTATGCGTTCGGCGCCGGGCTGGGGCACGACCCGGCCAAGATGGGCGAGCCGCAGACCCAGCGCAACTATTCATGGCGCGACTACGGCAACCGTATCGGCGTCTGGCGGCTGCTCGAGCTCTTCGACGAGCTCAAGCTGCCGGCGGCGCACAACACCAACAGCCTGGTGTATGAATATGCGCCGCAGATCATGGCGGCGGTGCGAAAGCGCGGCGACGAAGTGGTGGGCCACGGCCGCACCAACGCCGAAAACCTGCGCGGCCTGTGGCAGCCCGACGAGGAGCGCGTCCTGCGCGAGGTCACCGAGACGATCGCGCGCCACGAAGGAGCGCCGCCGGCCGGCTGGATGGGCACCGGCGCCTACGAGACCGCGCACACGCCCGACCTGCTGAAGGAGCTGGGCTACCAGTACCTCATGGACTGGCCCATGGACGACCAGCCGGTATGGCTGCGCACGCGGGCCGGGCCGCTGCTTTCGGTGCCCTATCCGGTCGAGCTGAACGACGCCCAGGTGGTCATCCATCGCAAGCAGGACGACGCCGACTTCTGCGACATGGTGGTCGACCAGTTCGACGAGATGGTGGAGCAATGCGAGCGCCATCCGCTGGTCATGAACATCTCGGTGCACACGCACGTCTTTGGCCATCCCTTCCGCACCCGCAGGTTGCGCGCGGCCTTGCGCCATTGCCTGGGCCATGCCCAGGCAGCCAGGACCTGGTGGACCCGCCCGCGCGACATCGCCGCCCATTGCCTGGCGCTGCCCAAGGGCGTGATTCCGGGCGGGTAGCTGCAAAGTATTGTTGCGCGTGGGTCAGCGTTTGTGAGGCGGCACGCGAAATCCCTGCGCCCTTAGTACATTAGCGGCATCCATGGCCCTGCCCCTGCCTGCGAAGCTGCCGCTGCCCGCGCCGGTGCGCATCCTCCTCATCGAGGATGACGCGGTGTCGGCCGGCATCATCGCCGGCTTCATCGCGAGCATCGAGCCGCAGGCGCCGGTGGTGGAGACGGTCGCCACGCTGCGCGAGGCGCTCGCGCGCCTGACCCTCGAGCAGTTCGATCTCGTCATTTCCGACCTCAACCTGCCGGATTCGGAGGGCATGGCCACGTTGCAGGCGGTGGCGCGCGCCTGCGACCGGCTGATCATCGTCATCACGTCGAACGACGAGCCCGGACTGCGCGAGGAAGCGCTGGAGCGCGGGGCCTACGACCTCATGCAGAAGGGCCACCTGACCCAGCCCGCGCTCGAGCGCCTGGTGCGCCTGGTGGCGGTGCAGTCGGGCACGGTGCGCTCGGTGCGCGCCAGCGAGACGCGCTTTCGCAAGACTTTCGAGCTGGCCTCCTCCGGCATGGCGCACGTCGGGCTGGACGGCGCCATCCTGCGCGTCAACCGCCGCCTGTGCGAGGTGCTTGGCTTTGCCGAGGGCGAGCTGGTGGGCCGCAGCCTGGGGGAGATCCTGCACCCTGTAGCCGAGCATCGCCGCGAGCGGCGCGTGCTGCGCAAGGACGGCGGCGAAGTATGGGTGGAGCTTACCGTCGCGCCGGTGAACGACGCCGACGGGGTGCGCCAGTACGACGTCGCGGTGGTGGAGGACATCACGCAGCGCAAGCTGGCCGAAGCGCGCCGCGCCGCGCACGCGCGCTACCAGGAGGCGATCGCCGCATTCGGCCAGTCGGCGCTCGCGATGCGCGATGCCGGCGAGCTCACCGACGAGGCGCTGCGCACCGTGCGCCGCGCCCTGGGCACTCACGAGGTGGCCTGCACCGGCGGCGCGCTGCGCGTGCCCGGCGAGCTGGGCGAGGAGACGCAGAGCTTCCTCGCCACCGCGGGGAGCCTGCTGTCCACCGGGCTGCAGCGCATCGAAAGCGAGATGCGCGTGTCGTTCCTCGCCCAATTCGATCCGCTCACCGGGCTGCCGAACCGCGCGCTGCTCGCCGATCGCTTCTCGCAGATGATCCTGCAGGCGGGCCGCCGCGGGGCCATGCTCGGCGTGCTGTTCGTGGACCTGGACGACTTCAAGCTGGTGAACGACACGCTCGGCCACGCCGGCGGCGACGAGCTGCTGCGCGAGGCCGCGCGGCGCCTGCAGTCCGCCGTGCGTCCCGGCGATACGCTGGCGCGCATCAGCGGCGACGAGTTCGCCATCGTGCTCGCCGAGCTCGCGCGCCAGGAGGATGCCGCGCTGGTGGCGCAGAAGCTGCTCGAGCGCCTGGCCGAGCCGTTCGTGCTGTGCGGGCAGGAAACCTTCGTCACCGCGAGCGTCGGCATCGCCGCGTTCCCGGGGGACGGTGAGGACGCCGAGACGCTGCTTGGCGCGGCCGACGCGGCGATGGTGCGCGCCAAGCAGTCGGGGCGCAACGCCTACCACTTCTTCACCGCCGAGATCACCCAGCGCACCCGCGTGCGCGCGCAGCTCGCCCTCGAGCTGCGCCGCGCCATGGAGCGCAACGAGTTCGGCCTGGTCTACCAACCGAAGGTCGACCTCGCCACGGGCAATGCCTGCGGCGCCGAAGCGCTGCTGCGCTGGCACCATCCCGAGCGCGGCGTCATCGCGCCGGCGCAGTTCGTGCCGATGCTCGAGGAAACCGGGCTCATCGTGCCGGTGGGCGAGTGGGTGGTGCGCCGCGCCTGCGAGGACCTGAAGGCGTGGCAGGCCGAAGGGCTCAAGGTGCTGCCGGTGGCGGTCAACCTCTCGGCGCGCCAGTTCCGCCAGCAGCAGCTCGACGCGCGCATCCGCGCGCTGGTGCGCAACGCCCGCGTCGATCCGCACCTGATCGAGCTCGAGATCACCGAGAGCCAGCTCATGCAGGACCCCGACCACGCCATCCGCGTGCTGAAGGCCTTGCGCGACGTCGGCATCCGCATCGCCATCGACGACTTCGGCACGGGCTACTCCAGCCTCGCCTACCTGACGCGCTTCCCGGTGGCGTCGCTGAAGATCGACCGCTCGTTCGTGGCCGATGCGCTGTCCGACGCGGCCGACGCCGCGATCGTGCGCACCATCATCGACATGGCCCATACGCTGAGCTTCACCGTGGTGGCCGAAGGCGTCGAGACCGACGGCCAGATGGCGTTCCTGCGCCAGTTCGGCTGCGAGCAGGGGCAGGGCTTCCTGTTCGCGCGACCCATGCCCGCAGTCGAGTTCGCGGCACTCATCGCGTAGAATTTCCAGGCCATGCGAGCGTCTCCGAAGCTCCTGGCGCCGGAGGCGCCGCAACGCCACCCGGTGCGCGTCCTGCTGCTGGAGGACGACCGGCTCAGCGCGGAGATCTTCGGCGCCTACCTGCGGCGCATACCCTGGGCGGCGGCCGAGCTTGCCACCGCCGGCACGCTGGCCGAGGCGCTCGCGCTGCTCGAGCGCGGCAGCTTCGACCTCATCGTTTCCGACCTGAACCTGCCCGACTCGCGCGGCGCCGAGACCGTGGCCAAGCTTGCCGCGCCGGGGCATCGCCTGGTGATCGCCATCACCTCGGACGAGGACCCGGCGCTGCAGCAGGCGGTGCTCGCGAGCGGCGCCTACGAGTTCCTGCACAAGCGCTCGCTCAAGGAAGCGACGCTGCAGCGGCTGGTGCGGCTCGCGGTGATGCAGTCGCGCGCGCTCGGCGAGGTGCGCGAGGGGGAGGAGGAGCTGCGGCGCTTTCGCGCGGCGGTGGACGAGTCGGCCGACATGATCGTGGTGATCGACCGTGCGACGATGCGCTACGTCGACGTGAACCGCACCATCTGCCGGGTGCTGGGCTACTCGCGCGAGGAGCTGCTCGGCATGGGGCCGCAGGACCTGCTGCCCGTGGCGCGCGCCGTGCTCGAGAAAAGCTACGACGAGCTGATCATCCACCAGGGCATCGAAAGCGCCATCCGCACGCAGTACCGCTGCAAGGACGGCTCGCTGCTGCCTTTCCATTCGAAGCGCCGGGCGCTGGAGTCCGGCGGGCGATGGCTGATCGTCTCGGTGGCGCGCGACGTGCGCGAGAGCCTCGCCGCCGAGCAGGCGCTCAAAGAGAGCGAGGCGCGCTTCCGGGCGCTCACCGAGCTGTCGTCCGACTGGTACTGGGAACAGGACGCCGAGCTGCGCTTCGTCAGGACGGCGGGAGCAAGCGACGCGCGCGGCGGCATCACGCCCGAATCGCATATCGGCGTGCGCCGCTGGGAGCTGCCGGGGACCGAGATCCTCAGCGAATCCTGGGAAGAGCACCGTGCGGTGCTTGCGGCGCGCCGGCCGTTCCGCGACCTGCTGCTGCGCCGGACCACTGATGACGGGAAGGTGCGCTACGTCAGCGTCTCGGGCAGGCCGGTGTCCGGCCCGCAGGGCGCCTTCCAGGGTTACCACGGCGTAGCGAGCGACGTTACCCACCGGGTGGCGGCCGAGCTCGCGCTGCGCGAAAGCGAGGCACGCTTTCGCAGCCTGAGCCAGCTGTCGGCCGATGTGTTCTGGGAACAGGACGCCGACTACCGCTTCGCGTCGTTTACCGAGAAGAATCCGCGCCCGCAGATGCAGGCCTACCTGGGCAAGCGGCGCTCCGAGCTCGGCTATGTCAACCTGTCGCCAGCCCAGTGGGCCGCGCATTACGCCGACCTCGACGCGCGGCGCACGTTCCACGACCTGGAGCTGTGCCGCATCGAGAACGGCAGGCGCATCTGGATCTCCGCGAGCGGCGAGCCGTTCTTCGGCGCCGACGGCGCGTTCAAGGGCTATCGCGGCGTCGGGCGCAACATCACCGCGCGCAAGCGCGAGGAAGCGCTGCTCTTCCTGGAGCACGCGGTCACGCGCTGCCTCGCGGAGGCCGAGAGCGGCGAGGCCGCCCTGCAGGCGGTGATCCGCGCGATCTGCGAGGCCGAGGGGTGGGAATGCGGCCGCCATTACGTGGTCGACGAGGCGGCGGGAGTGCTGCGCTTCGCGGCCGCGTGGGGCGTGGCGCGCCCGGCGGTGGAAGCCTTCCTCGCGCGCTCGCGCGAAATCGTCTACCGCCGCGGCGAAGGGCTCACCGGCAGCGCGTGGGCGAGCGGCGAGCCGATCTGGGTCGACGAAGTCGCGCGCGATGTCCGCGCCCGGGAAAACGTAGTCGCCGGGCTCGCGGGCGGCGCTTTCATCTTTCCGCTGGTGGCGGAGGGCCGCACCATCGGCGTGCTCAGCTTTTCGCGCAGCGGGGCCTGCGAGGCGGACGCCCGGCTGCTGAAGACGCTACGCGTGGTCGGCAGCCAGCTCGCCCTGTTCCTGCAGCGCCAGGCGGCGCTGGATGCCGTGCGCGAGAGCCAGGCAACGCACCTGCGGCACCAGGAGCGCATCGCGCGCTTTGGCCAGTCGGCGCTTGCCTGCCGGGATCCGCAGGAGCTGATCTCGGAGGCGGTCCAGCAGGTGCTCGAAGCGCTGGCCGCCGACGCGGCCGCCTACCTCGAGCCGGGGCAGAAATCCGGCGAGGCAGTGCTGCGCGCCGCCTGCGGGACGCCGCTGAGCGCCGAGGACTTCGCCGCCGGCGCGAACGGCGCCACCGGGGTGCCGGTGCACGGCGACGCCGGCGTGCGCGGCACGCTGTACGCGGTGTCGCGCGGCCGGCCGCTCAAGCCCGAGGAGCTCAACTTCCTCGACGCGGTCGCCGCGGTGCTGACCGCCGGCCTGAAGCGCATGGACAGCGAGGAGCAGCTCGCCTTCCTGGCGCAGTTCGATCCGCTCACCGGACTGCCCAACCGCGCGCTGCTCGCCGACCGCTTTGCGCAGATGATCGTCCAGGCACGGCGGCACGGCTCGCAGCTCGGCGTGCTGTTCGTCGACCTAGACGAGTTCAAGCTGGTGAACGATACCCTCGGCCACGCGGCGGGCGACGATCTCCTCAAGGAAGCGGCCGCGCGGCTGAAGTCGGCGGTGCGCGACGGCGATACGGTCGCGCGCATCAGCGGCGATGAGTTCGCGCTGGTGCTGGCCGACCTCGCGCGCCAGGAGGACGCGGCGCTGGTGGCGCAGAAGATCATCGACCGCCTGGCCGCGCCCTTCGAGCTGTGCGGCAAGGAGATGTTCGTCACCGCCAGCGTGGGTATCGCCGCGTTCCCGGGCAACGGCGAGGACGCCGAAACGCTGCTGGGGGCCGCCGACGCGGCGATGTACCGCGCCAAGCAGGCCGGGCGCAACGCCTTCCAGTTCTTCACCGCCGAGATCAACCAGCGCACCCGCGCGCGCGCCCAGCAGGGCGCAGAGCTGCGCCGCGCGCTGGAGCGCGACGAGTTCGTGCTCGCCTATCAGCCGAAGTACGACCTCGCCGACGGCCGTCCCTGCGGCGCCGAGGCGCTGCTGCGCTGGAACCATCCCGAGCGCGGCGTGGTGTCGCCGGGAGAGTTCGTGCCGGTGCTCGAGGAAACCGGGCTCATCGTGGCGGTCGGCGAATGGGTGCTGGCGCGCGCCTGCCGCGACCTGAAGGCCTGGGCGGCAGCCGGCGCACGGCCGCTGCCGGTCGCCGTGAACCTGTCGGCGCGGCAGTTCCGCCAGGTCGACCTGGAAGCGCGCATCGGCGCGGTGCTGTCCGCGGCCGGCGTGTCGCCGCAGCTGATCGAGCTCGAGATCACCGAGAGCCAGCTGATGCACGATCCCGACCACGCCATCCGTACCATGCAGTCGCTGCGCAGCCAGGGCATCCGCATCGCCATCGACGACTTCGGCACCGGCTACTCCAGCCTCGCCTATCTCACGCGCTTCCCGGTCGCCGCGCTCAAGGTCGACCGCTCCTTCGTCGCCGGCATCGAGCGCCAGGACGGCGACGCGGCCATCGTGCGCGCCGTCATCGAGATGGCGCGCACCCTGGGCTTCACCGTCATCGCCGAGGGCGTCGAGCACGCCGCCCAGGTGGACTTCCTGCGCCAGTTCGGCTGCCACCAGGCGCAGGGCTTCTTCTTCGCCCGGCCCATGCCCGCCGCCGAGCTCCTCAAGCTCATCAAACCCTAATCGGGGTCAGAGCCCAATGGCACTACCTTAAGGTAGGCCATGGGGATGGGGTTAAGAGGGCTGAGAGCCGGGCATGGCTATCATGGTGGTGTCTGAAATCACGATAACAACCATGGAGGATCAGCCCTGATGGAGACT
>CBDDSA010000322.1:0-3302 GCA_965233185.1 uncultured bacterium | reverse complement strand
TTGCGGCCGTCGCGGCGCGCGCGGCGGGACTGGCGGCGGGCTGCGGCGGGATCCTGGCCGGCGCGGGCGGGGACGGCACGCTGAGCGGCGTGGCGCACGCGGCCCTCGACGCGGACGTGCGCTTCGGCGTGGTGCCGCTGGGCACGTTCAATTATTTCGCGCGCGAGAACGGCATACCGCTCGAGCCTGCGGCAGCCGCCGCGGTGCTGATCCATGGAAGCGAGCACCCGGTGCAGGTCGGGCTGGTCAACGGGCACGTCTTCCTGGTCAACGCGAGCCTGGGCTTCTATCCGCGGCTGCTCGAGGATCGCGAGGCGTTCAAGCAGCAATACGGGCGCACCCGCTGGGTGGCGCTGATCGCCGCCCTGTGGACGCTGCTGGCGCGCACGCATCCCAAGCTCGTCGTGCGCATTACCGCGCGCGGCGAAGGGCGCGCGCAGCGCATCTCTACGCTGTTCGTGGGCAACAATCCGCTGCAGCTCGCGCGCCTGGGCATCAAGGAAGCGCAGGCGGTCGAGGCCGGGCAGCTTGCCGCGATCCGCGTGCGGCCGGCCGGCCCTTGGGGCATGCTGGACGTCCTGCTCTACGGCGCGGTCGGACGCCTGGGCCAGGCCGCCGGCGTGGAGGCTTTCGCATTCGACGAGATGGAAGTCGCGCCGCTGCGCGCGTCCCGGCGGCCGTCCCTCGTGAAGGTCGCGGCCGACGGAGAAAGCCTGCGCCTCAGGCTGCCGCTGCGCTTTCGCGTAGCGCCCAGGCGGCTGCGGCTGCTGCGGCCCGCCGCGAGCGCGGCATGAGCCTGCTGCTCCAGGTGTCGGACACGCATTTCGGCACCGAGCGAGCGCCGGTCGTGGAGGCGCTGCTCGAGCTTGCTGCCGCGCAACGCCCGGACCTGGTGGTGCTTTCAGGCGACATCACGCAGCGCGCGCGGCGCGCCGAATTCGACGCGGCACGCCGCCTGGTGGAGCGCCTCGCCGCGCCCGCGACGCTCGCCATACCGGGCAACCACGACGTGCCGCTTTTCAACATCGCGGCGCGCCTGCTGCAGCCTTACGCGGCTTACGCCCGGACGTTCGGCGCGGACCTCGAGCCCTCGTACGAGGACGAGGCCCTGCTGGTCGTCGGCGTCAACACCACGCGCGCGCACCGGCACAAGCACGGCGAAGTGTCCGAGCGCCAGATCGAGCGGGTCGCGCGCCGTTTGGAGGGGTGCCCGCCGCAAAAACTGCGCGTGGTGGTGACGCATCATCCGATGCATGTGCCCAGCGGTACCGAGGAAGCCAACCTGCTGCGCGGCCATGCCGCCGCGGCGCGCGCCTGGGCGGCTGCCGGCGCGGACCTGCTGATGGGCGGCCACATCCACTTGCCGTTCGTGCGTCCGGTGGCCGAGCGGCTGCCCGACCTGGTGCGTCCGCTGTGGGCGGTGCAGGCCGGGACGGCGGTCTCGCAGCGCGTGCGCCCCGGCGCCGAAGCGAATTCCGTGAACCTGGTGCGCACCGGGCAGGGCGCCTGCACGGTGGAGCGCTGGGACCACGTTGCGTCGGGCGGCCGCTTTGCCCTCGCCGAGCGCGTGCGCATCGCGCTCTCCCGATGATGCGCATGCGCATCGTCTTCGCCTGCATCGCCGCGGCGGGGCTGCTGGGCGCCTGCGACCGCGACAAGCCCCCGCCGGCCCAGCAGGCATCCAAGTCACTGCAAGCCGCGCGCGAGGACATCGAGCAGGCGCGTACCTCCATCCAGGCCACCGAGGCGCACAGCAAGGCCCTCCAGGACAAAATCCAGGCCCAGCGCGCCGAGCTGAACGACCTGGTCGAGCGGCGCCTCGTGCTCCTGCGCCAGCAGCTTGTCGAGGATGAGGAGCGCATCCGCCGCCTGCCTGCCCCGCGGGAGACCGAGCTCAGGCCGCGCTTCGGCGAGCTGCAAAAGCAGCTCGAGGACGTGACCGCGAAGCTGCACGCTTACCGCGATGCGCCGCCCGACAAGGCCAACGAGGCGCTTGCGGCGCTGGAGCAGTCGCTCGCGGCGTTCGCCGAGCGCCGGCGCGAGCTCGAAGCGCAGCTCAAAGCCGCCTAGCCATACTGTCAAAAGACATCAAATCAGGCATTTGCGACACCGGTAAGCCGCGAAGCCTGCGTACGATGATGCGATGGCCGATGCCCGGATGCGTACCCGTCTTGCCTGCTGCGTGGGCACGCTGCTTGTCATGCCGGCGTTGCTGGGTGCGGTCGCGCTGCTTGGCGGGCGGCCGCTGATTCTCGGCGTGCTGGCGGGCGCCGCCGGCCTGGGCGGCGTAGCGGCTTTCTGGCTTGTGCGGGACATCCGGCAGCTCCTCGCGGCCAGCGTAGCGCTGCAGGGAACGCGCGAGCGGCGGCACGCGATCGCATCGATCCTGCGCGATGGCGCGCGGGTGGTGGGCGGCGCTGCCGAGGAGATCGCGCGCGGCAACGGCGAGCTGTCGCAGCGCACCGAGCAGCAGGGGTCCTCCATCGCGGAGGTCGCGACGAGCGTCCAGCAGCTCACCGGCACGGTGAAGAAAAACGCCGAAAACGCGGGCTCGGCGAGCGCGCTCGCCACCAACGCCGCCGAGGCGGCGGAAAACGGCAACCGTATCGTCGAGCGCGTGGTGCAGACGATGGACGAGATCCGCGGCCAGTCCAAGCGCATGGCCGAGATCGTCGGCGTAATCGACGGCATCGCTTTCCAGACCAACCTGCTGGCGTTGAACGCCGCGGTGGAAGCGGCACGCGCCGGCGAGCAGGGGCGCGGCTTCGCGGTAGTGGCCTCCGAGGTCCGCGCGCTCGCGCAGCGCTCGGCGAGCGCCGCCAAGGAAATCAAGACCATGATCAGCGACGGGGTGGAGAAGGCGGCCGTCGGCGCGAAGTTCGCCTACGAGGCCGGGCTCGCCATCACCGGCATCCTCGCCATGGCCGAAGAGGTATCCAGCTTCGTCGCCGACATCTCCCGGGCTTCGCGGGAGCAGCACGCGGGCATCGAGCAGATCGGCCATGCGCTCGCCGGCATGCAAGCGGGCACGCAGCGCAACGCCGCGCTGGTCGAGGAAACCAGCGCCGCGACCCAGGCGCTGCTCGAGCAGGCGCGCGCGCTGGTCCGGGTCGTGGAGCGCTTCAAGCTCGATGCGGATGCGCAAGCCGCGCCGCGGCCGGCGGCGGCGCCGGCCATGGAGTTTTCGCCGGCAGCCTCGTAGACTGTCACCTCCATTTCGGAGGAGGTGGGTCATGAAAAGCTGGTTCTGGGCGGCGCTCGTCGTCAGCACGGGCGCAAGCGCGCAGGTCAACCTCGGGGCG
>CBDDSA010000321.1:0-5321 GCA_965233185.1 uncultured bacterium | reverse complement strand
CCGGGGCTCGACCGGCGGCAGCGGCTGCGCGCTCGGGCCCGCGGCCTTGGCCGGCGGCGGCGCGGCCGCAATCGCTTGCTGTCCCTTATAGTCCGGCGGATCGAGCAGCAAGGTGTATTCGCGCACCAGGCGGCCGGCGTTCCATTGCAGCTCGACCAGCAGGTCGAGGAACGGCTCGTTCACCGGCTGCGCGGTCGTCACGCGAATGAAGGCGCGAGCGCCGCGCCGCTCCAGAGCGACGCGCATGCCGCTGTGCACGGCGCCGGGCTCGATGCCCGCCTGGCGGAATGCCTCGAGCGATCCGAGCCGCGCAGTGAGCCCGTCCTCTTCGCCGGGCCGCAAAGCGACGACTT
Source organism: uncultured bacterium (assembly GCA_965233185.1). Classification (GTDB taxonomy): domain Bacteria; phylum Pseudomonadota; class Gammaproteobacteria; order Burkholderiales; family SG8-39; genus SCGC-AG-212-J23. The sequence goes on along the minus strand of CBDDSA010000321.1, from coordinate 4,968 downwards.
CGATCTCGGCATTGAGCGGCTGGCCCAGCGGCGACAAGACGGTAATGCGGCCGAGGCCGGCCGCGTGCGCCGCGAGCGGCGCCGCCAGCCAAAATGCGGCCGCCATGATCGCTAAGGTGATTCTGCTCATTCCCCCGCCCTGTCGTTCTTCTAAAGACCCGGACCAACTACCTTAACATCATGGCCTTAGGCCTGCAAATTTACAAATCAGGTCAACGTTTCAGGCCTTGACCCCTGAATCCAGAAGGATTCGTAGCATTCGCCGCAGGGGCTCTGCGGCACCCCAGAGCAGCTGGTCGCCCACCGTGAAGGCGGACAAAAAGTCCTTTCCCATCGGCAGCTTGCGTAGCCGCCCGACCGGCACCGACAGCTTGCCGGTCACGGCCGCCGGGGTGAGCGCGGCCAGCGTTTCCTCCCGGCGGTTGGGAACGACTTTCACCCAGTCGTTCGCCTCGGCGAGCATGCCTTCCACCTCGTCCAGCGGCAGCGCGCGCCGCAGCTTGATGGTCAGCGCCTGGCTGTGGCAGCGCATGGCGCCCACGCGCACGCATACGCCGTCCATCGGAATGGCGTTGCCGTTCCTGCCCAGGATCCTGTTCGCCTCGGCCTGAGCCTTCCATTCCTCGCGGCTCTGGCCGTTGCCCAGATCCTTGTCGATCCACGGCAGCAGGCTGCCGGCGAGCGGATGGCCGATGCCCGTCTGCGGCAGCTCGCGCGAGCGGATCGAATCGGTGACGCTGCGGTCGATGTCCAGGATGGCCGACGCCGGATCGTCGAGCAGCGCCTTGGCGTGATCGCCGATCGCCGCCATCTGCGCCACCAGGTCGCGCATCGCGGCCGCGCCCTGGCCCGACGCGGCCTGGTAGGTCATGCTGGTCATCCACTCGATCTCGTCGCGCTGGAACAGGCCGGCCATGCCCATCAGCATCAGGCTTACCGTGCAGTTGCCGCCGATGTAGTTCTTCACGCCGCGCGCGACCGAGTCCTTGATGAGGGGCATGTTCACGGGGTCGAGGATGATGACGGCATCGTCGTTCATGCGCAGCGCGCTGGCGGCATCGATCCAGTAGCCCTTCCATCCCTGCCTGCGCAGCTGCGGGTACACCTCGTTGGTGTAGTCGCCGCCCTGGCAGGAGACGATCACCGGCAGTTGCCTCAGCTCGGCGAGGTCGGTGGCGTGCTTCACCGTTTCGACCGCCTTGCCGATGTCGGGACCCTTGCCGCCCGCCTGCGAGGTGGAGAAGAACACCGGCTCGAGGTGGTCGAAATCGCGCTCCTCGCGCATGCGCTGCACGAGGACCGATCCCACCATGCCGCGCCAGCCGACGATCCCGACTCTAAGCATGCCCATAGTTTAAAGCGCGGCCACTACCGCGTCGCCCATTTCCACGGTGCCGGCCGTGCGCGCTCCCGCGGTGAAGATATCCGGCGTGCGCAATCCCGACTGCAAAGCTTTGGAAACCGCCCGCTCCACGCGCTCGGCCGCCGCCGGCTGCCCGAGCGAGTAGCGCAGCATCAGCGCGGCGGACAGGATCGTGGCGAGCGGGTTGGCGAGGCCCTTGCCGGCGATGTCGGGCGCGCTGCCGTGGATCGGCTCGTAAAGCCCCTTGCCGCGCTCGTCGAGCGCCGCCGAGGGCAGCATGCCGATCGAGCCGGTGAGCATCGAGGCTTCGTCGGACAGGATGTCGCCGAACATGTTGCCGGTGACGATGACGTCGAACTGCTTGGGCGTGCGCACCAGCTGCATCGCGCAGTTGTCGACGTACATGTGGCTGAGCTCCACGTCCGGGTAATTGCGGGCTTCCAGGGAAACCACCTCGCGCCACAGCTGCGAGGTCTCCAGGACATTGGCCTTGTCCACCGAGCAGAGCCTTCTCGAGCGCTTGCGCGCCGCCTCGAACGCCACTTTCGCGATGCGCCGGATCTCGGGCTCGCTGTAGCGCATGGTGTCGAAGCCCTCGCGGTGCTCTCCTATGGTTCTTATGCCGCGGGGCTCTCCGAAATAGATATCCCCGGTGAGCTCGCGCACGATGAGGATGTCGAGCCCCGCCACCACCTCGGCTTTCAGCGCGGAGGCGCCGGCGAGCTCGGGATGCACCTGCGCGGGACGCAGGTTGGCGAACAGGTTCAGCGCCTTGCGCAAGCCCAGGATCGCCTGCTCGGGGCGCTTGGCGCGCTCCAGGCTGTCGTAGCGCGGGTCGCCGACCGCGCCGAACAGCACGGCGTCGGCCTCCTTGGCGAGCTGCAGCGTGGCCGGCGGCAGCGGGTGCCCGCTCGCCTCGTAGCCTGCGCCGCCCACCGGGGCTTCCTGCATGTCCAGCCGCAGGCCCAGCTTGCCGAGCACCTTCCTCGCTTGCGCAATGATCTCCGGCCCGATGCCGTCACCGGGCAGCACCGCGATCTTCATCTCAGCTCAGTTGTCAAAAATACCAGGGATACTGCGCTTTTCGCTGCGCCTCGAATGCGCGGATCTTGTCCGCATGACGCAGCGTGAGGCCGATCTCGTCCAGCCCGTGGAGCAGGCAGTACTTGCGGAATGGATCGATGTCGAAGCGCATGACCTTGGACCGGTCGGGCGTCGCCACGGTCTGCTCTTCGAGGTCCACGACCAGCTTGAAGCCCGGGAAGGCGGCGCAGTCGTGGAACAGGCCATCCACCTCGGACTCGGCCAGCGCCACCGGCAGGAAGCCGTTCTTGAGCGAGTTGGTGAAGAAAATGTCGGCGAACGAGGGCGCGATCACGCAGCGAAAGCCGTGCTCCATGAGCGCCCAGGGCGCGTGCTCGCGCGAGGAGCCGCAGCCGAAGTTCTTGCGCGCGAGCAGTATGGAGGCGCTCTTGTACGGCGGCTGGTTCAGCACGAACTCGGGATCCTTGCGCCAGGCGGCGAACAGGCCCTGCGCGAAGCCGGTGCGCTTGATCGAGGACAGGTACTCCTTCGGGATGATCTGGTCGGTGTCGACGTTGGCGCGGTCCAGCGGGGCAACCAGGCCGGTGAGCACGGTGAACTTTTCCATCACGACCACCGCCGGATATCGACGAAATGGCCGGCGATCGCCGCCGCTGCCGCCATCGCCGGGCTGACCAGATGCGTGCGCCCGCCCACCCCCTGCCTGCCCTCGAAGTTGCGGTTGGAGGTCGAGGCGCAGCGCTCGCCGGGCTCCAGACGGTCCGGGTTCATGCCCAGGCACATGGAGCAGCCGGGCTCGCGCCACTGGAAGCCGGCGTCGCGGAACAGGCGGTCGAGGCCTTCGCGCTCGGCCTGCGCCTTCACCAGGCCGGAGCCGGGCACCACCATGGCGAGCCGCACGCTGGCGGCCACGCGCCGGCCCTTCACCATCGCCGCGGCGGCGCGCAGGTCCTCGATGCGCGAGTTGGTGCACGAGCCGATGAACACCTTGTCGATCCGGATGTCCGTGATCGGCGTGCGCGGCTTGAGCGCCATGTACTGCAGCGCGCGTTCCATGCCCTCGCGGCGCAGGCTGTCTTTCTCCTTGTCCGGATCCGGCACGGTCTCGTCGACCGGCACCACCATCTCGGGCGAGGTGCCCCAGGTCACGTGCGGCCGGATGTCGCGCGCATCCAGCGTGACTTCGCGGTCGAACTTCGCGTCCAGGTCGCTGCGCAACCCGCGCCAGTAGGCCGCCGCGCGGTCCCATTCCACGCCCTTCGGGGCAAACGGCCGGCCTTTCAGGTACTCGAGAGTCGTGTCGTCCACGGCAACCATGCCGGCGCGCGCGCCCGCCTCGATCGCCATGTTGCACACCGTCATGCGCCCTTCCATCGACAGGGAGCGGATGGCGCTGCCGGCGAACTCGATGGCGTGGCCCGTGCCGCCGGCGGTGCCGATGCGGCCGATGATGGCGAGCACCACGTCTTTCGCGGTCACGCCGCGCGCAAGCTGCCCCTCCACGCTGACGCGCATGTTCTTCATCTTGCGCGTCACTAGGCACTGCGTGGCCATGACGTGCTCGACTTCGGAGGTGCCGATGCCGTGCGCCAGGCAGGCGAAGGCGCCGTGCGTGCTGGTATGCGAGTCGCCGCACACCACCGTCATGCCCGGCAGCGTCGCGCCCTGCTCCGGGCCGATGACGTGCACGATGCCCTGGCGCTTGTCGAGATAGGGGAAATAGACCTTGGCGCCGTGCGCCTTGATGTTGGCGTCGAGCGTCTCGATCTGCTGGCGCGCCATCGGGTCGCGCACCCCGGCGATGCCTTCGTCCCAGTCGGTGGTGGGGGTGTTGTGGTCCGCCGTGGCGACGATCGAGTCGACGCGCCAGGGCTTGCGGCCTGCGGCGCGCAGCCCTTCGTAGGCTTGCGGGCTGGTCACCTCGTGTACCAGGTGCCGATCGATATAGAGCAGCGCCGTCCCGTCTTCCTCGACGTGGACGACGTGGCTCTCCCAGAGCTTGTCGTAGAGTGTCTTGGCCATGTTCCCGCGCCGCGGAAACATGGAATTATATTTTACTTACCGGCGCTTGCGCCGCCGCCTTTCGCGGCCTGGTACAGCGGCAGCACCTTGGCGGAGTAGGCGCGCAGGTCGTTGATCCGGTCTTCGTGCGAAGGATGGGTGGACAGCCACTTCGGCGGCTGGCCGCCGCTGCTGTTCTTCGCCATTTTCTCCCAAAGCGTGATCGCCGCGCGCGGATCGTAGCCGGCGCGCGCCGCGAGCTCCACGCCCATGCGGTCGGCTTCCACCTCGTGGGTGCGCGAATTCGGCAGGTTCAGCGTCACATCGGCCACCATGTTGCCCAGGCCCTGCCCCAGCTCGCCGTTGCCGAACAGGGCGCCGGCGATGCCCACCGTCAACTGCGTGCCCATCTGGCGCGAGATGCGCTCGCGCGCATGCTCGCGCAACGCGTGCGAGATCTCGTGGCCCATCACCGCGGCGATCTCGTCGTCGGTGGCGTTGAGCTTCTGGATGAGGCCGGTATACATCGCCATCTTGCCGCCGGGCATGCACCAGGCATT
>CBDDSA010000320.1:0-5026 GCA_965233185.1 uncultured bacterium | reverse complement strand
GCAGATCGTGCTCGTGGCGGTGGCGAGCGCGCACCGCGGCGACGCCTTCGCCGCGTGCGAGTTCATCATGGACTACCTCAAGACGCGCGCGCCCTTCTGGAAGAAGGAGGCGCGCCCCGACGGCACGCGCTGGGTCGAGGCGCGCTCGAGCGACGACCAGGCTGCCGAGCGCTGGGAAATCCATCGGGTCGAAGCGAAGTCGCCTCCCTTGAAGTGAGATTCAACGACCCCATTTGGGTCGTAGGGCTGATTTCGGGCAATTTCGCGAGATATCAAGACCATGCGATACGACAAGTTCACTACCAAGCTGCAGGAGGCGCTGGCGGACGCCCAGTCCTCCGCGCTCGGCCAGGACCAGCAATACATCGAGCCCCAGCACCTGCTGCTTGCGCTGCTGAATCAGGACGATGGCGGCGACACGGCGCTGGTTTGCAAGGCCGGGGGCAAGCTCGGCGCCCTGAAAAAGCAGCGCGCCGAGTCCGTCGCGCGCCTGCCCAAAGTGGAGGGCACGCCGGGCGAGATGCACTTGTCGCGCGAGCTCGCCCAGCTCCTCAATGTGGCCGACAAGGAAGCGCAGAAGCGCGGCGACCAGTACATCGCCTCGGAGCTGTTCCTGCTCGCTGCCGCCGGCGACAAGGGTGATACCGGAAGGCTTCTGAAAAGCGCCGGCGTCTCCCGCGGCTCGCTGGAGAAGGCCATCGAGGAAGTGCGCGGCGGGGAAACGGTCAGCGGGCAGGGCGATGAATCGCAGCGCCAGGCGCTGAACAAGTACACCCTGGACCTCACCGAGCGCGCCCGCCAGGGCAAGCTCGACCCGGTGATCGGGCGCGACGACGAGATCCGCCGCTGCATCCAGATCCTGCAGCGGCGCACCAAGAACAACCCGGTGCTGATCGGCGAGCCCGGCGTGGGCAAGACCGCCATCGCCGAGGGACTCGCGCAGCGCATCGTCAACGAGGAAGTGCCCGAGAGCCTCAAGAACAAGCGCCTGCTGGTGCTCGACATGGCTTCACTCCTCGCGGGCGCCAAGTATCGGGGTGAATTCGAGGAAAGATTGAAAAGCGTTCTGAAGGAGCTGGCTCGCGACGAGGGCAGCACCATCATCTTCATCGACGAGCTGCACACCATGGTCGGCGCCGGCAAGGCCGAGGGCGCGATCGACGCCGGCAACATGCTCAAGCCCGCGCTTGCCAGGGGCGAGCTGCATTGCATCGGCGCCACCACGCTCAACGAGTACCGCAAGTACGTCGAGAAGGACGCGGCGCTCGAGCGCCGCTTCCAGAAAGTGCTGGTCGGCGAGCCGAGCGTCGAGGCCACCATCGCCATCCTGCGCGGCCTGCAGGAGCGCTACGAGGTGCACCACGGCGTGGAGATCACCGACCCGGCGATCGTCGCCGCGGCGGAGCTCTCGCACCGCTACATCACCGACCGCTTCCTGCCCGACAAGGCCATCGACCTCATCGACGAGGCGGCCGCGCGCATCAAGATGGAGATCGACTCCAAGCCCGAAGCCATGGACCGGCTCGAGCGCCGCCTGATCCAGCTGAGAATCGAAAGGGAAGCCGTCAAGAAGGAAAAGGACGAGGCTTCGCAAAAGCGGCTCGGCCTGATCGAAGGCGAGATCGCGCGCCTGGAGAAGGAGTACTCGGACCTGGAGGAGATCTGGAAGGCGGAGAAAGCCCAGGTGCAGGGCAGCCAGCACGTGAAGGAGGAGCTGGAGAAGCTCAAGCTGCAGATGGAAGAGGCGCGCCGCAAGGGCGACTGGCAGAGGATGTCGGAGATCCAGTACGGCCGCATCCCGCAGCTCGAAGCGCAGCTGAAAAATTCGGACAAGCCGGTCAAGGCGAAGCTGGTGCGTACCCAGGTCGGGGCGGAGGAGATCGCCGAAGTCGTGTCGCGCGCCACCGGCATCCCGGTGTCGAAGATGATGCAGGGCGAGCGCGACAAGCTGATCCGGATGGAAGAGAAGCTGCACGAGCGCGTGGTCGGCCAGGACGAGGCGGTGCGCCTGGTGTCCGACGCCATCCGGCGCTCGCGCTCGGGCCTGTCGGATCCCAACCGGCCTTATGGCAGCTTCCTCTTCCTGGGGCCGACCGGGGTCGGCAAGACCGAGCTGTGCAAGGCGCTCGCCGCGTTCCTGTTCGACTCGGAGGAGCACCTCATCCGCATCGACATGTCGGAGTACATGGAGAAGCACTCGGTGTCGCGCCTCATCGGCGCGCCGCCGGGCTACGTCGGCTACGACGAGGGCGGCCAGCTCACCGAGCAGGTGCGCCGCAAGCCGTACTCGGTGATCCTGTTCGACGAGGTGGAAAAAGCCCACCCGGACGTGTTCAACGCGCTGCTGCAGGTGCTGGACGAGGGCCGCCTCACCGACGGCCAGGGCCGCACCGTGGACTTCAAGAACACCGTGCTGGTGATGACCTCGAACCTCGGCTCGCAGATGATCCAGAGCATGGCGGGCAGCGACTACCAGGTGGTCAAGCTCGCGGTGATGGGCGAGGTGAAGACGCAGTTCCGGCCGGAGTTCGTCAACCGCATCGACGAGGTCGTGGTATTCCACGCCCTGGGCGAAGAGCACATCAAGTCGATCGCGCGCATCCAGCTCAACGTGCTGAAGGCGCGCCTGGCGAAGATGGATTACGGCTTCGAGATCTCGGACGCCGCGGTGGCCGAGCTGGCCAAGGTGGGCTTCGACCCGGTGTACGGCGCGCGGCCGCTCAAGCGCGCCATCCAGTCGGAGATCGAGAACCCGCTTGCGAAGAGCATCCTCGAAGGCCGCTTCGGCCCCAAGGACGTGATCCGCGTGGATTACCGCGGCGGCAGAATGGTGTTCGAGAAGTCGCCCGTCAGGGCCGCTGCGTAGCAGCCACTTCGCCGCTCTCGATGGTGGTGAACTCCGAGCGCGCCACGCGGCCGTCGTTGTCGCGGTCCACCGAGATCCAGTTGCTGGTCAGCGCTTCCATGCTGGTGAGCTCGCCGCCGGTCAGGTAGCCGTCGCGGTTCTTGTCCAGCCGGTCGAACAGCGCCCGGCTGGCATTGACGTCGCGCCGGAAGCTGGGCGAGGGCGCGGTCGCGCCACCGGACGCAGAGTCGGCGCCCTGCTTTTCCGCGGGTTTCTGCTGGGCCCAGGCGCTCAGAGCCATGCATAAGGCGATTGCCAATACCAATCTCATCGGTGGCTTCCAGGAGGGGAGGCGCGGTCGGCCGAGCGCCGCAGGGGGTGGCCGCGCCACACGGTGGCCGATTCCTCGCGGCTGACGAAACGCTCGATATCCGCCTGCAGCTTCTCCGCCTGGCGGCGCAGGCGATGGACGTCGCGGCCGATGGCCTCGGCCTGCTCGTAGGAAGCGCCGTGGACCTCGCGCTCGATGCGCTCGAGCGCGCCCTGCGTCAGCCGCAGCAGCTCGACGAGATCGTGGGCGGCGCTGAGCGCGCGGCTTCCGGCTTCGGCGTCCATGCGGGCAGCATAGACGAGCTGATCGGCGGAAGTTCGCCGGCCCGGATGCGCCGGGTGGACTGCAGCAGCTCTTCCCAGAGGCTCTCGGTATCCTTGCGGAATACCGTGTCCACCCGGGCGTCGAGCACCGACCACAGGCCGCGGTCGATCTCGCTTTTCAGCTCGCCGGCGCGCCAGCCCACGTAGCCGACGAAATAGCGCGCCTCGTTCGGCGTGGTCTCGATCACATGGTCGATGGTGTTGGCGCGAAAGGCGAGGTACAGGTCCTTCATGAGCAGCACCGAGCCCGCGCCCGGGGCTTCGGTGGAGCGCACCAGCGCCACCAGCGCGCCGCGCGAGAACGGGCCGCCGTAGAACACCGGCTCCACCACCTTCTTGGACGGCTCGTGCTCGGGGAACAGGCTTTCCAGCGAGCGGCGCGTGGGGCGGTTCAGGATCACCCCGACATGCCCGCCGCTGGGAACGGGCGCCGCGATCAGCACGGTCTGGCGGTACTCCAGGTCGCGGAACGCCGGATGGGCGACCAGCAGGATGGCGTCCTCCTGCGACTGCGCGCTCGCCGCCGCTGCTGCCAGTATCAGGAGGATCAGCGGGCGTAGCGCACGGATCATGAGGCGAGTATACCTGCTGGGTCCACCGCGCCGCCAGCGCCCGAGCGTGTGGTTTTTCTCAGTTGAACGCCTGGATCCCCGTTTGCGCGCGCCCGAGGATCAGGGCGTGGATGTCGTGGGTTCCTTCGTAAGTATTCACCACCTCCAGATTCACCAGGTGGCGGATCACGCCGAACTCGTCGGAGATGCCGTTGCCGCCGAGCATGTCGCGCGCGCTGCGCGCGATGTCCAGCGCCTTGCCGCAGGAATTGCGCTTCATGATGGAGGTGATCTCCGGCGAGGCCGAGCCCTCGTCCTTCATGCGCCCCAGGCGCAGGCAGCCCTGCAGGCCCAGCGCGATCTCGGTCTGCATGTCGGCGAGCTTTTTCTGCACCAGCTGGTTGGCGGCGAGCGGCCGGCCGAACTGCTTGCGCTCGAGCACGTACTGGCGCGCCCGGTGCCAGCAATCCTCCGCCGCGCCGAGCGCTCCCCAGGCGATGCCGTAGCGCGCCGAATTGAGGCAGGTAAACGGGCCCTTGAGCCCCTTCACCTCGGGAAACGCGTTCTCCTCGGGGCAGAACACGTTGTCCATCACCACCTCCCCGGTGATGGAGGCGCGCAGGCCGACCTTGCCGTGGATGGCGGGCGCCGCGAGGCCCTGCATGCCTTTTTCAAGCACATAACCCCGGATCTCCTGGGCATCGTCCTTCGCCCAGACCACGAACACATCCGCGATCGGCGAGTTCGAGATCCACGTCTTGGCGCCGGTGAGGCTGTAGCCGCCGGGGACCTTTTTCGCCCGCGTCACCATCGAGCCCGGGTCGGAGCCGTGGTTGGGCTCGGTCAGGCCGAAGCAGCCGATCCATTCGCCGGTGGCGAGCCTGGGCAGGAATTTCTTGCGCTGCGCCTCCGTGCCGAACTCGAAGATCGGCAGCATGACGAGCGAGGACTGCACGCTCATCATCGAGCGGTAGCC
>CBDDSA010000319.1:0-4266 GCA_965233185.1 uncultured bacterium | reverse complement strand
GGAGGTCGGCGACATCTTCATCGTCAAGCCCGGGCAGGCTATGGCCACCGACGGCGTGATCGTCTCCGGGGCGTCGAGCGTCAACGAGGCGCCGATCACCGGCGAGAGCATGCCCGTGGAAAAGGCGCCGGGCGATCCGGTGTTCGCGGCGAGCCTGAACGGCGAAGGCGGCCTGCAGGTGCGCGCCACCAAGACGTTCGCCGAGAACACCCTCTCGCGCATCATCCACATGGTCGAGGAGGCGCAGGAGCGAAAGGGCAAGAGCCAGCGCTTCATCGAGCGCTTCGGCAAGCGCTACAGCCCGGCGGTGCTCGCCCTCGGCGCGCTGATCGCCGTGATTCCGCCGCTTGTTTTCGGCGGCGTCTGGGACGACTGGATCGTCCGTGCCACGGTGTTCATCGTCGCCGCGGCGCCCTGCGCCCTGGTGATCTCGATTCCGATCACCGTAGTCGCGACGCTTGGCACGGCCGCACGACGCGGCGTGCTCGTCAAAGGCGGGCTTTACATAGAGGAACTGGCGAGGATTCGCGTCGTTGCCCTCGACAAGACGGGAACCCTCACCGAAGGCGAGCCGGAGGTGACCGACGTGCTGCCGGCAAGCGCGCCTTCGGGCAGCGCCGCGGCCGCTGCGAGCGGCCTAGTGGCCGTCGCGGCCGGGATCGAAAAAATGAGCGAGCACCCGTTGGCAAAGGCGATCGTGCGCCACGCGCGGGCGCAGGGCATTACCCCCGCGCAGGCAAGCGACTTTCGGGCGTACACCGGCGCCGGCGCGCAGGCGCGCCTGGACGGCGCCGCGGTTTACATCGGCAGCCCGGAGCTCTTCGAGACGCGCTTGCGCGTCGGCGTAGACACCCTGCGTGACGACATTCTGCGGCTGCAGGAGGAAGGCAAGACGGTGGTGCTCGTCGGGGACGAGAGCTCGGTACGCGGCCTCATTGCCATCCGTGACCGTATTCGCCCGAATGCCAAGGCAGCCATCGCGGCCTTGCAAGCCGCCGGCATCGAAAAAGTAGTGATGCTGACCGGCGACAACGAGCGCACGGCGCGGGCCATTGCGCGGGAGCTGGGCATCGACACCATTTACGCCGGCCTCAAGCCCGAGGACAAGCAGGCGAAGGTGCGCGAGCTCGCCGCGCACGGCCATGTCGCGATGGTGGGCGATGGCGTCAACGACGCGCCTGCTCTCGCGGAAGCCACCGTCGGCATTGCGATGGGCGCGGCGGGCTCCGATGTCGCGCTCGAGACGGCCGACGTGGCGTTGATGGCCGATGACCTGGAGAAGCTCGTCTATGCGCTGCGGCTCGCGCGACGGAACGACTCCGTGGTGAAGCAGAACCTCAGTCTTTCGGCAGTGGTCATCGGCCTGCTCGTCATTGGCGCGGTCGCCGGAGTACTCAACCTGCCGGCCGCAGTGCTCGCCCACGAGATCAGCGAGTTCGTGGTCATCGGAAGCGGACTGCGCATGCTGAGGGCCTAAACGCGCCTCATGAATCCGGTTCGCCTGGCCTTCGCCGGCGTGGCTGGCGTTGTACTCGCCGACGTGGCCACCAAGCGCGCAGTGCAGGCGGCGCTCGAGCTTGGCGAGCGGCTTCCGCTGACGGAGTTCTTCAACCTGGTGTACTACTTGAACACTGGCGCGGCCTTCAGCTTTCTCGCCGGCGCCTCCGGATGGCAAAAGCCGCTGCTCCTCGCGTTCGGCGTGGTGGCGTCGGTGTTCGTCGCCTGGCTCATGCCGCGCTCGCAGGACGATCGATGGCTGCTCTTCGGGCTGGCGGGCGTTCTCGGCGGCGCCATCGGCAATGTGATCGACCGGGCGCGCCAGGGGGCGGTCGTCGACTGGCTCGATTTCCATGCGGGCGGCTGGCACTGGCCGGCGTTCAACCTTGCGGACACCGCCATCACGCTCGGCGCGGCATTGATAATTGTGTCCGAAATGATGAAGCGAAAACCGGCCGTGCGCTCATGATCCGGAGAAAAGGACCCGCGCTACAGGTCGTGCCATTCCACCGTTCCCGTCGCCCAGGTCGCGAGCACCGCGATGCCGAACGCGATCCGGTACCAGGCAAAGGGACGAAAGTCGTGCCGCGCGACGTAAGCGAGCAGCGCGCGTACGGCAAGCAGTGCGGCCACAAAGGCGGCGGCGAAGCCCGTGGCAAGCACGCCAAGCTCGTTCGCGACGAGCAGGCCGCGATTGCTGTACAGGTCGTAGCTCACCGCTGCGAGCATCGTCGGCACGGCGAGGAAGAACGAGAAAAGGGTCGCCGTCTCCCGCGACAGGCCGAACAGCATGCCGCCGATGATGGTGGCTCCGGAGCGCGACACACCCGGGAACATGGCAAGACTCTGGGCGAAGCCCACTTTGAGCGCGTCGTGCCACGCCATCTGGTCGACGCTCAGTACACGCGGAACGCGCCGGCGCCGCTCGACCCAGAGGATCACGAATGCGCCGGCGACGAGCGCCGCGGCGACCGTGACCGGCGAGAAGAGATACGACTTGATCGCGCCGTGCAGCAGCGCGCCGGCCGCGATGGCGGGCGCAAGGCCGATCGCGAGGTTGAGCGCCAGGCGGCGGGCGCGAGGTTCGGATGTAAGTCCGGTGGCGAGCTCATGAAAGCGCGCTCGGTACTGCCACAGGACGGCAAGGATCGCGCCCAACTGTATGACGATGACAAACAGCTTCGCCTGCGGACCGCGAAACGCAAGCAGGTCGCTTGCCACGATGAGGTGACCCGTGCTTGAGACGGGAAGGAACTCGGTGAGCCCTTCCAGTACGCCGAGAACGAGGGCTTTGATGACGGTGTGCGGATCCATGCGCGAAGGCTGCCGATTCTACTGTGACGGACGCCGCCGTGATGGACGCGCTTTGCGTCCGGGTGGAGCATCACCGGCGGCTGATCGGCTGGGTGCTGGTCGGCGTCGTGCTCGGCGTACTGTCTCCGCTTATCACCGTGCCTTAAGCCATACAAGGGCTGCAAGCTTCAGTCGAAGATGTCCCTCAGCCAGGATTTGCGCCGATAGCCATAGTGCCCGCCGTCACGATACTTGGGCTGGCGCAGGCTATCCACCAGCTCGCAGAGACAAGGCTCCTCGCCGGTCACGGCAAGCAGCGGCATGAGTTTGAGGCTGAGCTCGCAGCGCTGTTTTAGACCTGCAGGTTCTCGCGCTGAACTTACCCGCTTATCTGGTGATTAAGGCGTGGCTATCTGGCTCTACGACGACACCGGAAGGAAGATCGCCCCCTTGAAGCTTCAGTGTATCAAAGCGTGCGTCAAGCCGAAACGTGGCCCCAGCGGGGCCGCGTTTGGCATGGAGGCCTTCCGATAGGCCGGTAATACTCAATTCCGTGTGCCTCGAAAGCGACGGAACTGGTGCAGCGATTGCTCTTGGGCAGGAATCGGGTCGCCAATCCTTCAATCAAAGGAAGCAGCGCGCCGGACGCGCTGCCGGCTGGTGAGCTCGCGGTACTCAGCTTCGATTCGCTTGTCGAGCGCACGGGCACAAGACATCTCATCGAAGCGCTCCGTGCGAAGCTCGGTTTTCCTGAGGAGATATTCGGCGCGAGCGTAGGGTCTGTCATCGCGGCGTTCGGCGAGTTCGTCCAGCGGTTGCCCGCCTCCGAGTCACACCACCACGCCGAACCCGGTGGCCTTTTCGCCCACACGATGGAGGTGGTGAACTTTGCGCTCGACTACCGACGGGGCCAGATCCTGCCGAAGGGTGCACCGACTGAGGCGATTGGTGCACAGGCCCACCGGTGGACATACGCGGTGTTCGTTGCGGCGCTGCTGCACGATGTCGGCAAGCCGATTGCCGACCTGCGCGTTGGGCTGCGCAGAGGCACCTCTGCAAGCGAGCAGTGGTCGCCCCTCGCCGGGTCGATGACCGCTTGCGGCGCGACGAGCTACAGGGTGGAGTTTGCCACCCGCGAGTCTAGGCAATACGAGCTGCACCGGAAGTTGCCAATCCTGCTTCTCAACCGCTTCGTGCCCGCGCCAATCCTGGGATGGCTATCGGGGGATGGCGCTCTCATTCGCGAGCTTTTCGCCTATCTCGCAGGGGAGGAGGCCGCAAAGGAAGGCGTGCTCCGGCAGTTGGTCTCGCGCGCCGACGCCGAGTCGGTGCGACGAAACCTCCTTAGCGGATCGCGGGTCAGGTTTGCCTCCGCTCGGCGGGTACCCTTGATCGAGCAGCTGATGCACGGGCTGCGCGCCATGTTGCGGGAAGGCGGGCGGCTTCCCCCCAACCGATCCGGCGCGGCCGGCTGGG
>CBDDSA010000318.1:0-11137 GCA_965233185.1 uncultured bacterium | reverse complement strand
GATGCGCGAAAGGCAGTGCAGGACGTAGAAGCCGAGCAGGAAGGAGATGGCGAAGAGGAACTCCCAGTGCTGGAATTGGACCAGGTTGACCTGCTTCGCCGTGCCCGGCGCGGCCCACAGCAGGGCGAGCGCGAACTCGCGCGCCGAGAACCATTCCGCGAGCGCGCCCCCCGCCAGCGCGGCGAGGCCGGCGGCGAGCGAGCCGGCGAGGCCCACGGCGGCGAGGTAGGCGGTGCCTCGCCCGTGCGGCGCGAGCTTGAGCCCGAGGTTGCCGGTCGCCAGGGTGATGCCGCCCGAGGCAGCGCCCATGACGATGTGGATGAGGTACAGCAACGGCAGCGTCAGCAGGTGCACTTCGGGCAGCGCCGTGAAGGTGAGCGCCACCACGCACACGAAGTAGGCCGGCAGCGCTACGCGCAGGATCGCCTTGTTGGACAGCCGGTCGGAGAGGCGGCCCCACAGGTACATGGTGAGGGCGGTCGCCACCTGGCCCACCATCCACAGCGTCGTCACGGTGCCAAGCTCGTAGCCGAGCTGGCGCAGCAGGTACACCGTGATAAACGGCGCAGCGATGTTGGAGGCGAGGTTCCAGGCCGCCATGAAGACCACCACGGGCCGGAATGCCGGATCGCGCAGCGGCGCGCCGAGGAGCTCGCCTAGCGGCAGCGGCGGCCCGGTGCGCGCCATCACCGGCTCGGGTACCGTGGCGAGGTAGCGCGAGCTGACCAGGCCGGCGATGCCGGCGGCGACGAAGATCACCGCGTAGGCATCGAGCTTCTCGGCGTAGGGCCAGTGCTGCACCAGGTAGCCCGCGCTCAGCGCGCCGAGCGAGGCGAGCAGCGTCGACCAGAAAAGCCTCCTTGCGAACAGGGCGCCCAGCGCGTCGCGCGGCACCAGCTCGTGCACCCAGGAGTTGAAGGCGCAGCCGCCGACCGAGCCGAACAGCGCGATCGCGATCTGCAGGCCGATGAGGGTTGCGAGCTGCAGCCCCCGGTCGTGCAGCAGCGGCAGCAGCGCGAGCGACATGATGAGCACGCGCGCCGCGCTGACCGAGACCACCGTGATCTTGCGCCGCGCGCGCAGGCGCTCGACCAGCAGGATGGCAGGCACCTGCGAGACCTGCACGAGGAACGGGATCGCCGCGAGCAGCCCGATGGACAGCGGCGTTGCGCCCAGCTCGAGCGCGAACCCGACCAGGATGACGCCCCCGTAGAGCGCCCCGGCCGTGGTGGCGAACGCCGCCTCGATGACCAGCGCGCGCCGCCCGCGCTCGTGGTCCTGCGCGCTTATGACGGCATCGGGACTGAGCCGCGCCTTTATCTCCCGGGTATCTTCAACAGCCGCGCCGCGTTGCCGCCCATGATCCGGCCTTTCTCCGCGGCACTCAACTTCAAGCCTTCGACGAAGTCCACCGGGTGCTCCATCCCCATGTCGTAGGGGTAGTCGGTGCCCAGCACCACGTGCTCGGCGCCGAAGCGCTCGATCAGGTTTTTCAGCATGCCCCGGTCGAAAGTGATGGTGTCGAAGTAGAACTTCTCCAGGTAGCTGGAGGGCTTTTTCCTGATCACCGTGCGGCAATCCGGGCGCGCGCGCCAGGCGTGGTCCATGCGCGCCCAGTAGTGCGCGAGGTAGCCTCCCGCGTGCGGCAGCACGATCTTCAGCTTCGGATGGCGCTCAAGCACGCCGTCGAAGATGAGGTGGCTTGCCGCCACGGTGGTCTCGAGCGGGTTGCCGATGACGTTGTTGAAGTAGTGGTCGAGCAGCCGCTCGCCCTGCGTGAAGCCGATCGGGTGCATGAAAATCACCACGTCGAGCGCCTGCGCCTTGGCGAAGAAGGCTTCCAGGCGCAGCCTGCGATCCGCAAGGTCGAGGCCGTTCACGTTGGGATTGACCTCCACGCCCCGCATCCCCAGCGTCTTCACGCAATGCTCGAGCTCCGAGACCGCGAGGCCCGGGTCCTGCAGCGGCACGGTGCCCAGGCCGACGAAGCGCTCCGGATGCCGGCCGCAGATCTCGGCGATGCGCTCGTTCACCGCGCGCGCGAGCTCCTGCCCCTCCCCCGGGTCGGTCCAGTAGTAGGTCTGGTTGGGCGCCGGCGACAGCGCCTGGATGTCGATGCCCATGCGGTCCATGTCCTTCAGGCGCAGCTCCACGCCCGAAAGCCTGGGCGCGCGCTCCTTCATCTGCTGGACGTTGGTCTCGCGCGTAAGCGCGTTGGCGAACTTCACCGCCGGGTCGTGCTGGCCGGGATTGTGCTCGGCCATGCGCGCCGCCACCTCGGGATTGAGGTAATGGCAGTGCAGATCGATCCGCTTGCTTCTGCCCTTCTTCTTCACCGTCTTCACTGAAGAACGACTGCCCGGCGCGCAGCTGTACATCATGGCTTCAGATCCCCAGGTATTTCGACTTGACCGCCTCGTCGCGCTGCAGCGCCTGCGGCGCCGAGGAGTGCACCACCCGCCCCTTGCTCATTACGTGCACGTAGTCCACCAGCTGCAGCGCGAGCGCCGCGTTCTGCTCCACCAGCAGGATCGACAGGCCCTGGTCCTTCAGCTTGCGGATGATTTGCCAGACCGCCTGGATGATGATGGGCGCCAGGCCCTCGGTGGGCTCGTCCATGATCAGGCAGTCCGGGTTGGTCATCAGGCCGCGCGCGATGGCGAGCATCTGCTGCTCGCCGCCCGAAAGCGTCTTGGCGCGCTGCTTGCGCCGCTCCTGGAGCCGCGGAAAGATCGGGTAGATGCGCTCGAGCGTCCAGCCGTGGCGCTCGCTCGAGCGCGCCGCCACGCGCAGGTTCTCCTCCACGC
This sequence comes from uncultured bacterium, assembly GCA_965233185.1. Taxonomy (GTDB): domain Bacteria; phylum Pseudomonadota; class Gammaproteobacteria; order Burkholderiales; family SG8-39; genus SCGC-AG-212-J23. The sequence goes on along the minus strand of CBDDSA010000318.1, from coordinate 8,330 downwards.
TGAGCGTGGGAAACACGCGGCGCCCCTGCGGCACGAGGCCCATGCCGCGGCGCACGGTCTCGAAGGAGGACACGGCGGTGACGTCGGCGCCCTTGAACACGATGCGCCCGCGCCGCGGCGGAACGAAGCCGACGATCGAGTTCACCAGCGTGGTCTTGCCCACGCCGTTGCGCCCGAGAAGCCCCAGGATCTGCCCCGGCTCTACGGCGAGCGACAGGCCCTGCAGCACATACGCGTCGCCGTAATAGGTATGGATGTCCTCGACTTGAAGTATCGCCATCAGCCGGTCCCGAGGTAGATTTCCTGCACCCGCGGGCTCGCGCGGATGGCGGCGGCGCCGCCCTGCTCCACCACCTGCCCGAAGTGCAGCACCGAGATGCGCTCCACCACGTCGAACACCACGTCCATGTCGTGCTCGATGAGCAGGATGGCGAGCGCCGGATCGAGGCGCTTCAGGAATGCCGCCATCTCGCGCGACTCGCCGGAGGACAGCCCGGCGCAGGGCTCGTCGAGCAGCAGGAGCTTCGGATCGCTCGCCAGGCCGAGCACGATCTCGATCTGCCGCTGCTCGCCGTGCGACAGGTTGCGCACCTCCGTGTCGCGCCGCTCCCAGTAGCCCGCCGCCTCGAGCAGCCGCCGCGCCTTGTCGTGCAGGTCGGCGTAGCTCGACAGCGTGCGCCACATGACGAACTTGGCGCGCCGCAGCCCGGCGATCGCCAGCAGCACGTTGTCGAGCACCGACAGCTTGGGAAACAGGCTGGTGATCTGGAAGGTGCGCGCCATGCCGAGCGCGGTGCGCCGGTGGCTCGGCCAGCCGGTGACGTCGTGGCCGAACAGCACGATGCGCCCGCTGCTCGCCGGCAGCACGCCGGTGATCAGGTTGAACAGCGTGGTCTTCCCGGCGCCGTTCGGGCCGATCACGGCCTGGCGGTCGCCGGGAAGCACCTCGAGGGTCACTTCGCTTACCGCCGTCAGCCCGCCGAAGCTCTTGCCGAGCTGCCTCAGCTGGAGGACGGGCTCGGCCATCACTCGCAGTACTTGCAGGGCGGGAAGTCGCGGCTGTAGAGCGGCGTCTTGAGGTACGCCTTCTTGTCGTACTTCCAGAACTGGCCGACGTCGGGGTAGGTCTTGATGATGGTGTTCCACAGCTCCGCGTCGGGATAGCCGAACATCTTCTTCTTCTCCACCTTCTTGATGTAGATGTTCTGCACGGGGTTGCGCATCTCGTCGAAGTACACCGGGCCGCGCACCGCGTCGAGCTTCAGGCTCTGCATCGCCTTGATGAGCGGCTGCGGGCCGGGCCACTTGCCCTTGTTGCGCTTCATCACCTCGTCGATCATCTGGGCGGTGGTGTAGTTGCTCTCCGAGTAGTAGGAGGGCACCTTGCCGTACTTCGCGCGGTAGGCTTTCACGAACTGCGCGTTCTTCGGCGTATCGAGCGCGGCGCTGTACTGCAGCGACGAGACATGGCCCAGCACCTCGTCGCCCATGGAGGGCAGCACGAACTCGTCGTAGCTGGTGCCGCCGCCGATGATCGCCGTCTTGATGCCGGCGGCCTGCGCCTGCTTGGGGAACTGCAGCGCCATCGGCCCGACCATCACGGTGAAGATCGCGTCCAGGTCCTTCTTCAGGGTGGGAATATAGGGGCCGAAATCCTTGGTGCCCAGCGGCGGCCAGATCTTCTGCACCACCTTGCCGCCGCAGTCCTCGAACACCCGCTGGAAGCCGCCCGCCACTTCGTGGCCGAAGGCGTAGTCGGCGGCCACGGTGGCCACCCGCTTGTAGCCCTGCTCGCACGCCCACTGCCCCATGGGATGGTGCGGCTGGGAGCTGGTCCAGCTGGTGCGGATGATGTAGGGGTACTTGGGCAGGTCGCGCTGCGTGAGGTCGTCGGCCGCCGCCACCGACAGGATGTAGACGGTTTTCAGGCGGCTGCTCACCGGGGCGAGCGCGTAGCCGGCGGAGGCGAGCAGCCCGCCGATGAACATGTGCACCTTGTCCTGGCGGATGAGCTTCTCGGCCTTTCTCACCGCCACCGGCGGCTTGCCCTCGGTGTCCTCGACGATGAGCGTGACCTTGGCGCCGCCGAGCCGGCCCTGGTGCTGGTCGAGGTACAGCTGGAAGCCGTTCTCCATGTCCTTGCCGATCTGGGCGAAGATGCCGGTCATCGGCGCGACAAAGCCGATGCGCAGCTCCTGGGCCGTAACCGGGGCGGCGACGCACAGCGCCGCGGCCGCTGCAATCAGATGCTTCTTCATGACTCCTCCTTTAGGTTGCACTCCTCCACCTGCGAATACGCGCCGGGATGCCCATCAGGCCGCCCGGCAGATACAGAATCGTCAGCACGTACACCGCGCCCAGCACGTACTGCCACCAGGGCACGAGGGTCGCGAGGTACTCGCGCAGGAACGTCACCAGGCCGGCGCCGATCGCGCCGCCCACCAGCGTACCCGGCCCGCCGAGCACCACCATCAGCAGAACGTCCACCGAGGTGGTGAGGATGACATCGCCCGGGCTGACGATGCCGGTGAGGTGCGCCCAGAGCACCCCGGCCAGGCCGCCGAAGCCGCCGGCGATGACGTAGGCCAGGTATTTGTGCAGCCAGGTGTTGTAGCCGAGGATGCGCATGCGCAGCTCGCGCTCGCGGATGCCCACCAGGCTGCGGCCGAACGGCGAGCGCACCAGCACGTACAGCGCCCCCAGCGACAGCGTGAAGAAGCCCAGCACCAGGTAGAAGTAATTGAGGTCATCCGACAGCGCGATGCCGAAATCCGGCCGGCCCGGCATGTTGATGCCGTTGTCGCCGCCGGTGAGCGAGTTCCAGCGGTACGCAAGGCCCCACACGCACATGCCCAGCGCGAGGGTGATCATCAGGAAATACACGCCGCCGGCGCGCACCGCGAACAGACCGAACACCGCCGCGGCCGCGGCGCCCGCGAAGATGCCCAGCACCACCACCAGCCAGAAGCCGCCTCCCAGGCCAAAGCCGTAGGTGCTGGCGAGGATCGCGGTGAGGTAGGCGCCCATGCCCAGGTAGGCGGCCTGACCGAGCGAAGGCAGCCCGGTGTAGCCGAGCAGCAGGTCCACGCTCATGGCGATGATGCCCAGCACCAGCGCCTGGGTCATGAGCAGCAGCACATAGGAGCCGGCAAACGGCGCGATCGCCCCGAGCAGCACCAGGACGAAAAGGACCGCGGCGACCTTGGCGTTCATTCGCGCCCCAGCAGGCCGGTGGGCTTGAGGGCGAGGATCGCCACCATCGGCGCGTACAGGCTGAAATAGGCGAGCTCCGGAAAGAGCGCCTTGCCAAAATTGTCCGCGAGCCCGACCAGCAGGCTGCCCACCGCTGCGCCGGGCAGGCTGCCCATGCCGCCGATGATGACCACGGCGAAGGCGACCGGCAGCACCTCGAAGTCCAGGCCCGGATAAATGCCGAGGAAGGCGCCGCCGATGACGCCGCCGAGCGCGGCGAGGAAGGCGCCCAGGGCGAAGATGAACATGGACACGCGCGAGGTGTCGATGCCCACGCCGCGCGCCATTTCGGCGTCGTCCACCGCGGCGCGCACCACCGCGCCCACCCGCGTCTTTTCCATCGCCAGCCACAGGCCCAGGCCGATGGCGACGGCGGTGGCGATCATGAAGATGCGGTAGACCGGGAAATGCAGCCCGCCCACCACCCAGCTCTGGATCAGCGCCGCCGGCGGGTCGATGATCAGGTTGTCGCCGCCCCAGATGTCGAGCGCCGCCTGCTGGAAGAGGAAGGCGAAGCCCACCGTCAGCAGCACCTGGCGCAGCGGGTCGAAGCCCAGCGGCCGCAGGAACACGCGCTCCATCACCATGCCGAGCAGCGCGATGGCGAGCGCCGCCACCGGCAGCGCGAGCAGCCATGACCCCGTGGTCCAGATCACCGACAGCGCCACGTAGCCGCCGAGCAGGAAGTAGGCGCCGTGCGCGAGGTTGACGATGCGCATCACCCCGAAAATCAGCGTCAGCCCGCTCGCCAGCAGGAACAGCAGCGCCCCGTAGGAAACGCCGTTGAAGGTCTGGATCAGCCAGAACTCGGCGTTCATGCGCGCCTAGCCGTCCACATCCTCGGCGCGGCCGCTGGCCGCGGAGCGAAACACCGCCTCCAGCGCCGACACGTTCGCGATCATCTGCGCCTGCGGCACCGGATAGGGCGCGCGCCCCGCCGCGGCGTCGGCGAAGGCTTCCAGGTTCGCCAGCACCGCCGGCGCCGCGGGGAAGTGCTTCTCTTCCTTTTCCTTCCCCCGGATGCGGGTGGTGAACGACCAGCCCTGCGGCGCTTCGGGATGCGCCTTGTCGCGCACTTCCACCCAGCCCTTGCTGCCGTAGATGGCGAAGCGCCCGTCGAACGGGGTCGCCAGCGCCGCGCTGATGAGGGCATGGCCGCCCTCGCGGAAGGCCACCAGGATGCCCAGCGTGTCGCCGTTGGTGAGCTGGCTCCCCAGCGTCCTCACCGAGGCGAAAACCCGCTGCGCGGCGCCGAACACGCCGACCGACAGGTCGAGCAGATGAATGCCGGTGGCGGTCATCGGCCGGCGGGCGCTTCCTTCGGCGCGAGCCGCCAGTTGTCCGCCGGCATGGACAGGAACTTGTCCTGGCTGAAGTTGGCCTCGATCTGCAGCGGCGTGCCGATCTCGCCGCGGCGCAGGAGGTCGAACGCCGCCTGGATCGGCGGGTCGCGCAGGGCCTCGTCCAGATGCGCATCGACCCCTGCGTCCTTGACGAAGGGGTCGACCTTGCGCACCACGCGCAGCTTGGTCGACTGCGCGAGGAGCGCGCAGACGATCCGGCCCCACCAGCCCAGGCCGACCACCGCGACGCCGAGGGCGCTCAACCCCGGGCGCGCTGCATGAACTCGGGCCGCAGCGCCTTGCTCCAGTCCGGGATCTCCTTGATTTTCTTCTCGCGCAGCAGCACCTGCGCCTGCTCCTGCATGTAGCCGCGCACGTCGTTCGGAAAGCCGGGGCTGACCTCGATGGTGGACACCGCGTTGGCGAAGGTCTCGGGCGACATCTTGTAGCCCTTGGAGGTGTAGAAGGCGTAGATCGAGTCCGAGACTTTCTTCTTGTTGTTCTTGAAGTCGTCGGCCACCGCGAGCCAGGCCTTGAGGTAGCGCACCACCGCGTCGGGATTCTTCTCCACGAATTCCGGCGTGGCCGCCATGAACACCGGCATGCGGTCCACGTCCCAGTAGTTCATGATAGTGGTGGCGAGGCCGTCGGCCTCGGCGATCGAGTTGTACGGCTCCACGTTGATCATGGCGTCGACCGTCTTCGCGGCCATGGCGGCCACCATGTCGTTGACGTTCATGCGCACTTCCTGCCAGTCGTCCTTCTTCAGCCCCGCCTTGGGCGCGATCTGGTCGACGAACACGTTGCCGATGGAGGAGCCGGTCTGGTTGGCGACCTTCCTGCCGCGCAGGTCCTCGATGTTCTTGATGCCGAGCTCCTTGCGCGCCATCACCCGCGTGGTCTTGCCCACCTCCTCGATCTGCGCGATCGCCACCAGCTGGCCGCGCGAGTGGCCGATGATGAACGAGGGGCCGGCGTAGGTGCCCAGGTCCACCTGGCGCCCCACCATCTGCTGCATGGTGATGTTGCCCGAGGGCACCGCGAACTCCTCGTACTTGAGGCCCTGCTTCTCGAGCGCACCCGAGCGCAGCAGGTAGTAGGTCGGCATGCCCCACATGTTGGTCTGGTAGCCCTGCTTGATTACCGCGGACTGCGCGGCGGCCGGGCCCCACATCGAGGCCACGGCGACGGCGCCGCCGGCGGCCAGAAAATCACGGCGTTTCATTTCTCCTCCTCCTTTAGGCTGAGATGACGAAGAAGCTCTTTCTGGTGCTCCAGAAATTCTACGCTCAGGGGGTCGCGCGGGCGGGGCAGGCCGATGCGCACTTCGGCCCGGATGCGCCCGGGATGGGGCGTCATGACAATCACCCGGTCGGCGAGGTAGACCGCCTCGGCGACGTTGTGCGTGACGTAGACCACCGTCTTGCGCGTCGCGCGCCATACCTCGGCGAGCAGGCGCTGCATCTCGTCGCGCGTGAACGCGTCGAGCGCGGCGAAGGGCTCGTCCATCAGCAGCACGCCCGGGTTGTAGGCGAGCGCGCGCGCGATCGCCACGCGCTGCTGCATGCCGCCCGACAGGTGGTGCGGATAGGCGCCGGCGAACTTCTCCAGCTTCACCAGGCGCAGCTGCTCCAGCGCGATGCGCTCGCGCTCGGCCTTGCCCACGCCTTTCATCTCCAGCCCGAAGGCGACGTTGCCCAGCGCGGTGCGCCAGGGGAAAAGCTGCGCGAAGTCCTGGAACACGATGCCGCGGTCCAGGCCCTGCCCGTTCACCGGCTGGCCGCCGACGCGGATCTCGCCCGCGGTCGGCTTGAAGAACCCGGCGATCATGTTGAGCAGCGTGGTCTTGCCGCAGCCGCTCGGGCCCACCAGGCAGACGAACTCGGCGTCGGCGGCGGCGAAGCTGGCGTTGTCCACCGCCAGGACCTTGCCGTTCGGGGTCTCGTACTCCAGGGACACCTGGCTTATCTCGATCATGCCTTCGCCGTCCTCACCATGCCCCAGCGCAGCACCGTGGAGCGCTCGAGCGAGCCGAACACCACGCGCTCGAATACGAAGCCGATCGCGCCGATCACCGCCAGCGAGGCGAGCATGATGTCGGCGTTGAGGAATTCCTTCGCGTCGAAGATCACCCAGCCCAGGCCGAAGGCCGAAGCCGCCAGCATTTCCGCGCCCACCACGGCGATCCAGGCGCGCTGGAAGGCAAGGCGCAGGCCGGTGATGATGAACGGCGAGGCCCCGGGCACCACCACCTTCCAGAACATCGCCGTGCCCTGCGCGCCCATCGAGCCGGCGGCGCGCAGCCACAGCGGGTTCACCGCGCGCGCGCCGGTCCAGGTGTTGATCACCATGGGGAAGCTCGCGGCATAGAAGACGATGAGGATGGTGGCGACGTTGCCCAGCCCGAACCACAGGATGAACACCGGCGCCCAGGCGAGCGAGGGAATGGGCATCAGCGCGCTCACCAGCGGCAGGAAGAAGCTCTCCACCGGGCGGTAGCGCGCCATGAGGAAGCCCAGCAGCAGGCCGAGGCTCGCGGCGAGCGTCAGCCCAGCGAACACCCGATAAAGGGTATTGATCGCGTGGCCCGCCATCGAGCCGTCGACGAGCATCGCCCACAGCGTCTGCGCCACCATGGGCAGGGTGGGCACCAGCGCCGTCGCGAACCACCCGCTTCTCGCCACGGACTCGTAAAGGACGGCAAAAACGAAAATCGACAGAAACGCCTTCACGCGGCCACCATGCCCCAGCGCACTACGGTGTAGTTCTCGAGGCGCTGGAACACCAGCTTCTCCAGCGCCAGGCCGATCACGCCGATCACCGCAATGCCGGCGAGCATGGCGTCGGTGTTGAGGAACTCGCGCGCGCCGAAAATCAGCCAGCCCAGCCCCCAGGGCACCGCGGCGAGCATCTCCACCGCGACGAGAATGCGCCAGGCCTGGGCGAGGCCCAGCCGGCAGCCGGTGAGGATGTAGGGCAGCGCGCCGGGAAGGATCACATAGCGGAACAGCCGGCGCTCGTCGGCGCCCATGGTCTGCGCCGCGCGCAGCCAGATCTCCTTCACCGCCTTCACCCCGGTCCAGGTGTTGAGGGTGACGGAAAAGGCCGACACGAACGCCACCAGCACGATGGACCCGGTGTCGCCCAGGCCGAACCACAGCAGGAACAGCGGTGCGTAGGCGAGGCCGGGAATCGGCGCGCCGATGCTCACCAGCGGCAGCAGCAGGTCCTCGGCGCGGCGGTAGCGGGCCATGACGATGCCCACCGCCACGCCCGCCACCGCGGCGATGGCGAAGCCGAAGGCCAGGCGAAACAGCGTCTCGGCGGCGTGGTGCGGCAGGATGCCCTGCGCGGTCAGGCGCACCAGCGTGGCGGCGATTTCCTCCAGCGGCGGAAACAGCCGGGGCGGGAACACGCCCGAAAGCGCGACCAGCTCCCAGATCGCCGCCACCACGATGAACGGAAAAGCGCCGCGAAGCATCGACGACGCGGACAAGCGTCCCTCCTCCCAGAGTTGACGCCGGCTAGTCTAGCCTGACTTGGAAACCTTCAGGTACCAGTCGAGGATCTCTCCGCCGGTCCATACCGCGACGACGCGCCGCTTGACGATGTGCTCCAGCGCCTGGCGCAAGTACTTCAGGCGGTGCGGCGCGCCCATGATGTAGGGGTGCACCACCAGCGCCATGACGCGCGCCGAGTCCCTGCTGTCGGCGTAGATCTGGTCGAACTGGTCGA
>CBDDSA010000317.1:0-3216 GCA_965233185.1 uncultured bacterium | reverse complement strand
GGCCCGTCAGCTTGCCCTCGATGTCGAAGTAGCGCACCTCGCGGAAGTTGAACAGCCGCTCGTAGAACTCGGCCCATTCCTGCATGCGGCCGCGGTGCACGTTGTGCGTGAGATGGTCGACGTAGACCAGCCCGGCGCCCGCCGGGGCCGGCGCCTCGCCGCGCCAGAAGGCTTCGAACCCGGGGAGCGGGCGGAAGTCCACGTCGTAGATGGTGTTGCCCCAGGCGTTCTCCGGATAGCGGTCGACCAGATAGATGAGCGAGTCGCCGATGCCTTTGATCGCCGGGATGTTGAGCTCGCCCGGGCCGGTGCGCGCTTCCACGCCCCAGGCGCCGCGCTCGAGCAGCCGCTCGTAGGCGAGCGCCGCATCCTTCACGCGAAAGGCCATGGCGCACACGCTCGGGCCGTGGCGGCGCGCGAAGTTCTGGGCGAACGAGCGCGGCTCGGCGTTGATGACAAAATTGACGTCGCCCTGCTTGTACAGCAGCACGTCTTTGTGGCGGTGGCGCGCCACCGCCTGGAAGCCCATGCGCTCGAACAAGGCCCCCAGCGCCTTCGGGTCCGGGGCGGCGTACTCCACGAACTCGAAGCCGTCGGTGCCTATGGGGTTTTCCCAGGGACCGGCCATCGCCCAATGGTACGCCCGCAAAATGGGGACGTACCCCGTTTTCCCTAAGGCGTCAGGACTACCCTGGGGGACAGACCCCTAGGGGTCTGTCCCCTAGCCGGAAGCCGTTGCGGGTGGCCTTGCGGATTTCCTTTAGATCCTCGGCATCCAGCGGCTCGTCGAAGAGCGCCCGGTAACCGGTACCGACCGAGTCCAAAACAGGGTGTCTTCTGACGAGCTGGTCGTCGCTTCGTGAGGTGTTGATGGCGTGACTGGACCATGGATAGTCTTGCGGGGCTGCCACCATCCCGGCGCGCACAGGGTTCAGCTCGATGTATCGATAGCAAGTCAGGATGTAGCGCTCGGTGGGAACCACGCAGGAATGAAACCGGCCCTCCCAGAGGGTCCCGCTGCGCGAGTGCGCCTTGTTGAACCTCTGTACGTAGCGCTGGCCAAGGTATTTCATGAGAAGGGCGCACGATTTCGGTGCGCTCGGCGTGAGAAGCAGGTGTACGTGGTTCGTCATGAGGCAATAGGCGTGCACGGCGCAGCCGAACGTCGGAGCATACTCACCAAGGAGACGCAGATACAGCCGGTAGTCCGAGCCTTGTAGAAAGCAACGCGCGCGGTTGTTGCCCCGCTGGTAAACATGCAAGGGCACATCCGGCACAACCACGCGCGCGGTACGGGGCATATGTCCGCAACGCATGCGAGACTCCCGCGGTTGACAAGGGGACAGACCCCTAGGGGTCTGTCCCCTTCGGCTATCATCCGCGCCATGCCACGCGTACCGATGGCGGAGTTCGAGCCCGTCCTGAAGAAAAGACTCGAAGAGCTGTGGGGCAAGCCGCCGAACCTGTATCGCGGGCTCGCCAATCACCCGGCGATCATCGCCGCCTGGACCGAGTTCGCCAATACGCTGCGCCACGGCAGCCGCACGCCGCGCGTGCTGCGCGAGCTGGTGATCCTGCGCGGCGCGCAGCTTTCGGCCTCGGAATACGAATGGGCGCAGCACCTGAAGATGGCGCGCAAGGCCGGGGTGCGCGAAGCGCAGATCGCCGCGCTCCCGGACTGGCGCGTGTCGCCCGAGTTCGACACGAAGGAGAAGGCCGCCCTCGCCATCGCCGAGGCCGTCACCCGCGGCCGCGTGAGCGACGAGGTGTATGAAGAGGCCAAGCGCCATTTCGACCACCACGACTACGTCGAGCTCGCGGTGACCGCCGGCTTCTACGCCATGGTGGCGCGCACCCTCGATGCGCTGGGCATCGAGCTCGAGCCCGAATTCCAGGACTACGCGCCGAAGCTGCCGTAACCAGGGACAGAGCCCATTTCCGCCAGGAGTTACAAGTACTACGACTTCGTGATGGCGGCGTTCGTCACGGTGCTGCTGTGCTCGAACTTCATCGGCGCGGCCAAGCAGACGACGATCGAGCTGCCGCTGCTGGGGGCGACGACCTTCAGCGCCGGGGTGCTGTTCTTTCCGATTTCCTACATCTTCGGCGACATCCTCACCGAGGTGTACGGCTACGGGCGCGACCGACGCGTGGTGTGGGCGGGGTTCGGCGCGCTCGCCTTCGCCTCCTTCATGGCCTGGGTGGTGGTGAGCCTGCCGCCCGCGGGCAGCGAGTTCATGAAGACCTACCAGGCGAACCTGGAGGGCGTGTTCGGCAACAGCTGGCGCATCGCGCTCGGCTCGATGATCGCCTTCTGGTGCGGCAGCTTCTCCAATGCCTATGTCCTCGCCAAAATGAAAATATGGATGAAAGGCCGCCGCCTGTGGACCCGCACCATCGGCTCGACCCTGGTCGGCGAGCTGGTGGACTCGGCGCTGTTCTACTTCATCGCCTTCTACGGCATCTGGGCCACCGCCGACGTGGTCAAGATCGCCATCGCCCAGTACATCCTCAAGACCGGCTGGGAAGTGCTCATGACCCCGGTCACCTACAAGATCGTGGGCTTCCTCAAGCGGGCCGAAAACGAGGACTATTACGACCGCGAGACCAATTTCACGCCGTTCACCCTGAAGACGTGATTACACGCAATCCCTGACAACCCCCGGGCCGCGGCTGGGTCATGATTTTGCCCATGACCCACGCCGCGACCCTGCGCCTCGGAGAGCTGCTGATCCGCGCAGGATTGATCGACCGCACGGCCCTGGAGGAAGCGCTGCGCCGCCAGGCGGCGAGCGGCGAGCGGCTGGGCGAAGTGCTGGTGGCGATGGGCAAGCTCGAGCGCGAGGAGCTCCCCGAGCTGCTGTCGCTGCAGGCGGGCCTGCGCGAAGGCGCGGCCGAGCCGCAAGTGAGCGAGCGCCTGCGCATCGGCCGCCTGCTGGTAGAGGCGGGCGCCTTAGATCCGGCCGCCCTGGACGAAGCCCTTTCGCGCAGCCGCCGCACCGGCCGGCGCATCGGCGAGACGCTGGTCGAAGCCGGCGTCATCTCCGGCGCCGTGCTGCAGCGCTTTCTCACCCGGCAGCGCCGCCTCGCGGCGGTCGCGGTCGCCGGCCTCGCGCTCGCAGGCGCGCTGAGCTCGCCCGCCGCAGCGGGCGACCGCGCGCGCCTGGACATCCGCGCCACGCGGCCGCAGACGACGCAGGACTACCTGGCAGAGCG
>CBDDSA010000316.1:0-3070 GCA_965233185.1 uncultured bacterium | reverse complement strand
GCCTCCTTCTTCCACCTCGGCCATCCGGAGCGCGCGTGGCGCAGCGCGGCGATGTGGCGCACCTCGTGGCTTTCCCGCGAGGTCATCGCGCTGCCGGTGTTCATGGGGTTGGTTTTTCTTTACGGAGTCTTCGCTTACGTCGGAAGGGACACTCTCATCGTCGGAATCCTGGCGACGGCAGCATGCATCGCACTGTTCGTCTGCACGGGGATGATCTATGCGTGCCTGAAGTTCCTGCAGGAGTGGCACACGCCGCTCACGGTGGTCAACTACACGGTGCTCGGCACCGCTTCCGGGCTCACCGCCGCCGCGGCGCTTGCGGCGGCGCTGCAGCCCGCTCTCTCGCGGCCCCTCGCGCTGGCCGCGCTGGCCGCGGGCGCGCTCGCCTACATCCTGCGGCTCGCGTCGCTCGCGCGCAACGCCCGCCTGCGGCCGAAGTCCACCCTCGCGAGCGCGATCGGCGTGAAGCATCCGCGCATCGTGCAGATCGCGCAGGGCGCGATGGGCGGCTCGTTCAACACGCGCGAGTTCTTCCACGGCCGGCCGCGGGAAGTGGTGCGCGCGGTAAGATGGGTTCTTCTGATTTGCGTCTTTCCTCTTCCGGCAACGCTCATGCTCGCGGGAAATTCGTTTCCCTTCCTGATCGGAGCATTCCTGCTGCAGTACGCCGGGCTGCTGGCGGAGCGCTGGTACTTCTTCGCCGAGGCGCGGCATCCCCAGAACCTCTACTACCAGGCCATCGCATGAGCGAAATCGTCATCCATTCTGCAAAGGGCAAGTACCAGGACGTGCTCGACGAGGTGAAGCTCGCGATCGAGCAGCGCGGCCTCGTCGTGGACCACGAGTCGCACATCGGCGCGATGCTCGAGCGCACCGGCAAGGACGTCGGCTCGGCGCGCCGCATCTACCTCGGCGCGCAGGCCTTCAGCTTCTGCAGCGCCGTGCTGTCGCGAAAGACGATGGAGGCCGACCCGGCGAACATCGCCTTCTGCCCCTACGTGCTGGCGGTCTACGAGACCCTGCAGCGGCCCGGCATCGTCAACGTCTCCTACCGGCGGCCGTCCCGCCCCGGCGGCTCCGCTGCGTCGAAGGCGGCGCTCCGGGATGTCGAGAAGCTGCTGGACGGGATCGCGCGCGAGGCGCTCGCCATCCCTTAGGGAGGCGCTGCCGCCCGCAGCGCATCACGGGGGCAGGCCGGCGCCCTTCAGCCGGTCGAATGGGCTCTTCACTCCGCGGCCCCCCCGGTTGAGGACGTGCGTGTAGACCATCGTCGTGGAAACGTCTTTGTGGCCGAGCAGCTCCTGGACGGTGCGGATGTCGTAACCGCTCTCGAGCAGATGCGTGGCGAAGCTGTGCCGCAGGATGTGCGGCGAGACCGGCTTGGCGATCCCGGCCTTGCGTGCGGCCTCCGACACGGCGCGCTGGATGACCTTCTCGTCGAGGTGGTGGCGGCGAATGACGCCGCCGAGCGGGTCGGTCGAGCGGCTGCCGGAAGAAAACACGTATTGCCAGGGCCAGCTGCGGCCCGCGCGGGGATACTTGCGCGCGAGCGCGAACGGCAGGTACACCTCCCCGAACCCCTCGGCGAGATCCCGTTCGTGCACCAGCTTCACGCGCGCGAGGTGCGAGCGCAGCGGCTCGATCAGGCGCTCGGAGAGCATCGTGCGCCGGTCGCGCCCGCCCTTGCCGTCGCGCACCGTGATCTCGCGCCGCTCGAAGTCCACGTCCTTGACCCGCAGCCGCAGCCCCTCGAGCAGCCGCATCCCGGTGGCGTAGAGCAGGCTCGCGGCGAGCCAGCGCGTGCCGTCGAGCTGCGCCAGCAGCGCCCGCACCTCGTTCTCCGTGAGCACGACGGGCACGCGCGCCGGCCGCTTGGCCCGCACCATCCCGTCCATCCACGGCAGATCCTTTGCCAGGACTTCGCGATAAAGGAACAGCAGCGCCGCCAGCGCCTGGTTCTGCGTCGAGGGCGCCACCCGCTCCCCGGTCGCCAGATGCGACAGAAACGCCTCGACCTCGGCTCCGCCCATCTCCCGCGGATGGCGCTTGCCGTGAAAGTAGATGAAGCGCCGCGTCCAGTGCAGGTAAGCGTCCTCCGTGCGCAGGCTGTAGTGCTTCACCCGCAGGCGCTCGCGGTACTGCTCGAGCAGCTTCGGCGACGGCATGCCCTCCTCCTTGGCCAGGCCCCACTATACTGTATATAAACACATACCTCAACCCGGACGACCGGATTGAGAAACAAGAGGGTTGGGAGTAGCCTCCCTGGCTTCACCCCCACTTTCGGGGCAAAAAAAACACCCCACTTATGGGTTCGATTTCTCGTTAGGCCGCACAATCCGATCATGGCTACGCAAAAATCGTTCAGAAATTCCGCCGCATTCGGAAAGCGCATCGAGTACTGGATCATCGGACGCATGCTCAAGGAGGGGCTTGATGTTTATATACCGCTCGTTGACGATCACGCAGTCGACGCCATTATCAAACGGCGCGATGGATCAACCGCGCTCATTCAGATCAAAGCTCGTTCGAAGGAAGTCATAGCCGGAGACGCGGCACTTTTCGCAGCCATCCCGCACGAAGAGGTACGGCTCAACTACTGGTTCGTGTTCTATTCCGAGCGGATGGACATGCTTTGGATCATGACTTCCGAAGAGTTCGATCGTACGGCTGTCAAAAACAAGACTGGGAAAAACATCGGACTGCGCTCAATTTGGTTTAATGGCAAGCGTAAAAGCAAGGAGACTGGCGCCACCGAGGAATACTGCAAGCCTCAGTGGGAAAAGTATGTCGCCACTGACTTCAGTCGCATTGCTGCCAATGCGGCCTAACCACCGGTTGCAGGCGACGCGCATGAAGCCGCGCGCGCCTGAACCGGAACGTTAGGCGCGATCGGATGACCGGAGAGCGCTGATGCCGACAGTCCTCCGGGTCGGCCCATACAGATTCTTCTTCTATGCGAGCGATCGCGAGGAGCCGGCACACATCCATGTCGAGCGCGACGATAATGTCGCTAAGTTCTGGCTGGACCCGGTAAGGTTACAAAGCAACGGCGGCTTTCCCCGGGTCGAGA
>CBDDSA010000315.1:0-11899 GCA_965233185.1 uncultured bacterium | reverse complement strand
CCCGCGGCGCGCTGCGCGTCGCCCGCCTTGGCGTGCTCCAGGCCGAGCGAGTAGCGCAGCAGCGCCCCGTCGCGCGGCGTGCCGAGCAGCTTCTCAAGGGTCGAAATCATTGGGCTAAGATACCCGCATGAAGACCGCCATCCAATCAAAGGGCGCGCCCGAGGCCATCGGCACCTACTCCCAGGCCGTGCGCGCCGGCGATACCGTCTACATCTCCGGCCAGCTCGGGCTGGACCCGGACAGCATGCAGCTTGCCGAGGGCATCGACGCCCAGACCCACCGCGCGTTTCGCAACCTGGCGGCGGTGGCGAGCGCCGCCGGCTTGAGCCTCGATCACGCCGTTCGGATGACGGTATACCTCACGGATCTCGCGCATTTCGCGCGCGTGAACGAGATCATGGCGCAGTACCTGCGCGAGCCCTATCCGGCGCGCGCCGCGGTCGGCGTGGCCGGCCTGCCGCGCGGCGCGGTGGTAGAGATCGACGCCATTCTTCACGCGGGGTGAAGTCCAAGGGGACGGCAGGCAAGCTCGCAAAACTGGGCTTGCGCTCCCGCTTCGACCTCATCCTGCATCTGCCGCTGCGCTACGAGGATGAGACGGTCCTTACGCCGATCGCCGCCGCGCCGCCCGGCAAGCCCGTGCTGGTGCAGGCCAGGCTGCAGAGCGCGAAAGTGGTGTTCCGGCCCAAGCGGCAGCTGGTGGTGCACGCCGAGGGCCTCGCGCTGCGCTTTTTCAACTTCTACGGCAGCCAGGTGAAAGCCTTCGAGCGGGCGGCCGAGCAGGGATTGTACGTGCGCGCCTTCGGCGAAGTGCGCGGGGGCTGGTTCGGCGCCGAGATGGCGCACCCGCGCTACCGCCTGGTGCAGCCCGAGGAGCCCTTGCCGCAGGCGCTGACGCCCATCTATCCGACCACCGGCGGGCTGGCGCAGGGCGAGCTGCGCAGGCTGATCCTCGAGGCGCTGGACGCCGAGGCACTCGAAGACACGCTTCCCGCGGAGATTCGCGCGCGCTACGGCCTCGCCGGATTCCGCGAGAGCGTCGAGCTGCTGCACCGGCCCAGGCCGGGCGTCGACAACGCCGCGGCCTGGCGGCGCATGAAGTTCGACGAGCTCCTGGCGCAGCAGCTGTCGATGAAATTCGCTTATCGGGCGCGGCGCGCGCGCCGGGCGCCGGTGCTTGCCGGCAACGGCCCCCTGGTGAACGCCTTCCTGAAGCGCCTGCCTTTCCGGCTGACCCGCGCCCAGGGGCGCGCGCTAAACGAGGTCACCGCGGATTTGCGCGAGCCGCATCCCATGCAGCGCCTGCTGCAAGGCGACGTCGGCAGCGGCAAGACCATCGTCGCGGCCGTCGCGTGCCTGATCGCCGCAGACGCCGGCTGTCAGGCGGCGGTCATGGCGCCCACCGAGATCCTGTCCGACCAGCACTGGCGCAAGTTCGGCGAGTGGTTCGGCCCGCTCGGGGTGCGCATGGCTTGGCTGCACGGCGGCGCGTCGAAAAAGGCGCGCAACCGGCTGGTGGATGCCCAGATCGTGGTGGGCACGCACGCGCTGATCCAGGAAGGCGTCGAGCTGCCGCGCCTGGCGCTGGCGGTGATCGACGAGCAGCACCGCTTCGGGGTGCGCCAGCGCCTTACCCTGCGGCACAAAGTCGGCCAGGCGTCGCCCCACCAGCTCATGATGAGCGCCACGCCCATCCCGCGCACGCTCTACATGACCGCATACGCCGACCTCGACGTTTCCACCATAGACGAGCTGCCCCCGGGCCGCCAGCCGGTGCGCACGCGCCTGGCCGCCGCGCAGCGGCGCGAAGAGGTCCTGGGCCGCATTCGCGACGCCGTCGCCGAAGGCCAGCAGGCCTACTGGGTCTGCCCGGTGATCGAGGAATCCAAGGAAGGCTTGCGCACGGCGGTCGAAACCCACGAGACCGTGGCGCGCGAGCTGAAGGGGCTGCGGGTCGAGCTCCTGCACGGCCGCCTGCCGGGGGACCAAAAGGCCGCGATCATGGAGGACTTCGAGAACGCAAGGATCCAGGTCCTGGTCTGCACCACGGTCATCGAGGTGGGCGTCGATGTACCCAATGCTTCTCTCATGGTGATCGAGAGCGCGGAGCGCTTCGGCCTGGCCCAGCTCCACCAGCTGCGCGGGCGCGTGGGGCGCGGGGCGCGCCAGAGCGACTGCATTTTGCTCTTCGGCGAGCGCCTGTCGGAGCCGGCCCGCCACCGTCTGCAAGCCATCTTCGAGAACGCGGATGGATTCAAGGTCGCCGAGCTCGACCTCAGGCTGCGCGGCGAGGGCGATCTTCTCGGCGAGCGCCAGAGCGGCAGCCCGCTACTGCGCTTTACCGACTTGGACCTCGACCGCGACCTCGTGCCCCAGGCGCAGGCGGCCGCCCTCGAGCTGATCGAGGCAGATGCTGCGGCGGCGCGCCGCCATGTCGCGCGCTGGCTCGGCGCGCGAGAGGAGCTTACCCATGCCTGAGGCAGCTACGCCGTGAGTCGCGCGACGCTCGCCTCGCTGGCGCGGCGCATCAATGCCTACGAGCGGCTCATCCGGCTCGACAAGCCGATCGGCACGCTGCTGCTGCTCTGGCCCACGCTGTGGGCGCTGTGGCTCGCCTCCGACGGCCAGCCGCGGCTCGACTACCTGCTCATCTTCGTCACCGGAACGCTGCTCATGCGCTCGGCCGGCTGTGCCATCAACGACTATGCCGACCGCGACTTCGATGCGCACGTCGCGCGTACGCGCGAGCGGCCGCTCGCCGCCGGCGAAATCCAGCCCTGGGAGGCGCTCGCGCTGGCCGCCGCGCTGTCCGCCGCCGCCTTCGGGCTGGTGCTGTTCCTGAACCGCCTGGCGATCGCGCTGTCGGTGCTGGGCCTGCTCGTGGCCGCGAGCTATCCCTTCAGCAAGCGGGTGTTCGCCCTGCCGCAGGCCTACCTCGGCATCGCCTTCGGCTTCGGCATTCCCATGGCGTACGCGGCGGTCCAGGGCCGGCTGCCCCTGGAGTGCTGGCTGCTGCTTGCGGCCAACGTGGGCTACTCGTTCGCCTACGACACCGAGTACGCGATGGTCGACCGCGACGATGACGCGAAACTGGGGATCCGCACCTCCGCGCTGACTTTGGGGAAGTGGGACGTGGCGGGCGTCATGGCGAGCTATGGGCTGATGCTGGGTCTGCTGTGCGTGGTGGGCGCGATCGCCCGGCTGGACTGGCCGTTCTATGCCGGCCTGGCGGCGGCGTGGGCCATGATGGTCTACCATTGGTTCCTGATCCGCGACCGCAGCCGCGAAGGCTGCTTCAAGGCGTTCATGCACAACAACTGGGTTGGCGGCGCCATCTTCGCCGGCATCGTATTGAGCTATCTCACGGAGCGCACGGCATGAACGCCGACGCAAGCCCGGCCATCAGCCGTTTTGACTTCACCGCCGGCCTGCTGCGCGGCACTTACTTCACGCTGTACTCGAGCGCCCTGGTCCACCGCGGCGAGCAACTGCTGGAAAGCTTTCCCCTCGCCGCCATAGCCTCGATGCGCGTCGCCTACGAGCGCGACCCGCGCAAGCTCGGCTGGGGAGCATCGCTGCTCATCATCGCGCTGCTCTTGTTTGCCATCTCGGGGCCGCTGACCGAGCTCGCTGCGGGCGCGGCCGCCGAAATGGCGGCCGCCGGCGGCAGTGGCGTGGCGAAGGCCCTGCACGGGCTGTTCCGTGTCTTCGGCGCCCTCGCGAGCCTGCTCCCGCTTGCCGCGCTTGCCTGCGCGGCGGGCGGCGGCGCGCTCGGCTGGCTCGGCTGGCTGGGCAGCACCACCCTGGTCCTCGACCTCGCCGGCTCGCAGCGCGTCTACGCGGTGCGCGGCCGCAATCCCGCGCTCATGGATTTCTCCGAGGCGGTCTCGGAGCGCCTCGTGTCGCTCAAGCGATAAGAGAGGCGGGCTTGCAGTACGCGGACCTGCGGCAGTTCCTTTCGCAGCTCGAGGCGAAAGGCGAGCTCAAGCGCATCGCCGCGGAGGTCTCGCCGCGCCTGGAAATGACCGAGATCGCCGACCGCGTGCTGCGCGCCGGCGGGCCGGCGCTCCTGTTCGAAAGGCCGGCCGGCCACGCCATCCCGGTGCTCGCCAACCTGTTCGGCACGGTGGAGCGCGTCGCCGCGGCGATGGGCGTGGCCGGGTTGCCCGCCCTGCGCGACATGGGGCGGCTGCTCGCCTACCTGAAGGAGCCCGAGCCGCCGAAGGGCCTGCGCGACCTCTGGGACAAATTTCCCCTGTTCAAGCAGGTGCTGAACATGGCGCCCCGCGAGCGCTCGTCCGCCCCTTGCCAGGAAATCATCTGGGAAGGGCGCGACGTGGACCTTGCTCGCCTGCCAGTGCAGACCTGCTGGCCCGGCGACGCGGGGCCGCTCATCACCTGGGGGCTCACCGTCACGCGCGGCCCGGCGAAGCGGCGGCAGAATCTGGGCATCTACCGCCAGCAAGTCCTCGGGCCGAACCGGGTGATCATGCGCTGGCTCGCTCACCGCGGCGGGGCGCTCGATTTTCAGGAGTTCAAAAAGCAGACTCCCGGGGTGCCCTTCCCGGTGGCCGTGGCGCTTGGCGCCGACCCGGCCACGATGCTCGCCGCCGTAACCCCGGTTCCCGATACGTTGAGCGAATACCAGTTCGCCGGCTTGCTGCGCGGCGCGCGCACCGAGCTGGTGAAGTGCATCGGCAGCGACCTGCAAGTGCCCGCCACCGCGGAGATGGTGCTCGAAGGGACCATCGCGCCCGACGACACTGCCGCCGAAGGCCCCTTCGGCGACCATACCGGCTACTACAACGAGGTCGACCGCTTCCCGGTGATGCAGGTGGAGCGCATCACGATGCGGCGCGACCCGATCTACCATTCCACCTACACCGGCAAGCCGCCCGACGAGCCCGCCGTGCTCGGCATGGCGCTCAACGAGCTGTTCGTGCCGCTGCTGTCCAAGCAGTTTCCCGAAATCCTGGATTTCTACCTGCCGCCCGAAGGCTGCTCTTACCGGCTCGCGCTGGTGCGCATGAGGAAGCAGTATCCGGGACACGCCAAGCGCGTGATGTTCGGCGTGTGGAGCTATCTGCGCCAGTTCATGTACACCAAGTTCGTGGTGGTGTGCGACGAGGACATCGACGTGCGGGACTGGAAGGAAGTGGTTTGGGCGATGACCACGCGCGTCGATCCCGCGCGCGACCTGGTGCTGGTCGAGAACACGCCCATCGATTACCTCGACTTCGCCAGCCCGGTTTCCGGGCTGGGCTCGAAGATGGGCCTGGACGCGACCGGCAAGTGGCCCGGCGAGACGCAGCGCCAGTGGGGCAGGCCCATCGTCATGGACCCCGAGGTCCGCCGGCGGGTAGACCAGCTCTGGGGCCAGCTCGGCCTGTAGGCCGAGAGCCCTCGTAGACCCACGTCAGCAGCGCGTCCAGCGCCTCCTGCGATTCGCCCGCCCGCGGGTGGTTGACGATCATCACCACGGCGTGCCGCCGCCCGTGGCGGTCGAGCACGTAGCCGGCGATCGAGCGCGCATCCTGCAGCAGCCCGGTCTTGATGTGGGCATGGCCGGCGACCCGCTCGCCGAGCAGGCGCTTGCGCATGGTGCCGTCCATCGCCACCACCGGCAGCGAGGCGACGAACTCCGGCATTACGCGGCTGCGCCAGGCCGCCTGCAGCAGCGCTGCGATGGTCGCGGCGCTCGCCCGCTCGATGCGCGAGAGCCCCGAGCCGTTGTCGATCACCAGCCCGGGCGCCCGGATCTTCTTCAGCTCCAGCCACTGCTGCACGGACTGGCGCGCGCGCGCGGGATCGGCCGGCGGCCCGCCCATCTCCGCCGCCAGCGTGAGGTAGAGCTGGCGCGCCATCACGTTGTTGGAGAACTTGTTGATGTCGCGCACCACCTCGGCAAGCGGCGCCGATTCGTGGGTATAAAGCAGCTTCGCGCTCGGCAGCACGGAGCCGTTGCGCACGCTGCCCGCCCAGCTGCCGCCCATCTCGCTCCAGAGCAGCCGGAACAGCCCGGCGAGATAGTGCTCCGGCTCGTAGATCGCTGCATTGAGGTCGCGCTCGCCGCATTCGGCCGGATATAGCCCGGTGAACGCCGCCCGGGGCGGTGCCGACTGGAAGCTCGCCTGGATGAGCTCGCGGAAAGCGCGTCCTTCCGGACAGCTGCCCGCGCCCGGCTTCAACGCGTTGATGAGCTCGAGCCCGGGAGGCGAGGGCTCGGCGAACACGCGCACGCCGCCGGCCTCGGGCAGGAAGACGAAGCGGATGGACTTGAAGTTGACCAGCAGGGCGTCCGGATCGACGTTGTAGGGCCGGAATACGTCGTTGTCGACGCGCCCGTTGGCGACCGCGCCGAAATAGCTGCGGTCGAGCACCAGATCGCCCTGGATATCGCGCACGCCGCGCCCCCGCAGGTTGCGCAGCAGCATCCAGAAGCTTTCGTAATCGAGCTTGGGATCGCCATAGCCGCGCAGCACCAGGTCCGCGCCGTCGGCGTAGACCTCGGTCCTCCAACGGTAGGCCGGCCCGAGCAGCTCGAGCGCGGCATAGGTCGTGACCAGCTTCATGACCGAGGCGGGGTTCACCGGTGCGCCGGCATTGACGCTCAGGCGGGTACGGCCGGGGCCCACCTCCTGGACCACGACGTGGGCGCTCGCCTGCGGGATGCCGGCGGCCGCCAGCGCGCGCCGCACCGGCGCGGGAAGGCCGGCGGCATGGGCGGCGAAGCAAGTCAGCGCCAGGGAAAGCGCGAGGCCCTTGAAAACGGCGGGCAACGCCCTTATCATTAGCACTCGCTAGGATCGAGTGCTAACAGCGACTCGGTCCGCACATTCCGGCTATGGAAATTCCAAGCCATTGTAATAGCTCAATTTTCTCATTTGGGAGACCGCATGAAAATCCGTCCGTTGCATGACCGCGTGATCGTCAAGCGCATCGAGGAAGAGCGCAAGTCCGCCGGTGGCATCGTCATCCCCGACACCGCCGCGGAAAAGCCTGACCAGGGCGAGATCGTGGCCGTCGGCAAGGGCAAGAAAGACGAGCAGGGCAAGCTGATCGCCCTCGACGTCAAGCCCGGCGACAAAGTGCTGTTCGGCAAGTATTCCGGCCAGACCGTGAAGGTCAAGGGCGAAGAGCTCCTCGTGATGCGCGAGGAAGACATCATGGGCGTCATCGAAGGCGCGTAACGCGCTCATTTGAACGCTTTCTGAACTGAATCAGGAGAAATCGCAATGCCAGCCAAAGAAGTACGCTTTCACGAAGGGGCCCGCGCCCGCATGGTGCACGGCCTGAACATCCTGGCCGATGCCGTCAAGGTCACTCTCGGGCCGAAGGGCCGTAACGTCGTGCTCGAGCGCTCGTTCGGCGCTCCGACCGTCACCAAGGACGGTGTCTCGGTCGCCAAGGAGATCGAGCTGAAGGACAAGTTCGAGAACATGGGCGCGCAGATGGTGAAGGAAGTGGCATCCAAGACCTCGGACGTCGCCGGCGACGGCACCACCACGGCAACCGTGCTCGCCCAGGCGATCGTACGCGAGGGCATGAAGTACGTCGCCTCCGGCATGAACCCCATGGACCTCAAGCGCGGCATCGACAAGGCGGTCATCGCGGTGGTCGAGGAGCTGAAGAAGATCTCCAAGCCGTGCGCGAGCTCCAAGGAAATCGCGCAGGTCGGCTCCATCTCGGCCAACAGCGACCCGGATATCGGCAAGATCATCGCCGACGCGATGGACAAGGTGGGCAAGGAAGGCGTGATCACGGTCGAGGACGGCAAGAGCCTCTCCAACGAGCTCGACGTCGTCGAGGGCATGCAGTTCGACCGCGGCTACCTGTCGCCCTACTTCATCAACAACCCCGAGAAGCAGATCGCGGTGCTCGAGGACCCCTACGTCCTGCTGCACGACAAGAAGATTTCGTCGATCCGCGAGCTGCTGCCGGTGCTGGAGCAGGTCGCCAAGGCGGGCAAGCCGCTGCTGATCATCGCAGAGGAAGTGGAAGGCGAAGCGCTGGCCACCCTGGTGGTGAACAACATCCGCGGCATCCTGAAGACCGTGGCCGTCAAGGCGCCGGGATTCGGCGACCGCCGCAAGGCGATGCTGGAAGACATGGCCGTCCTCACCGGCGGCACGGTGATCTCCGAAGAGCTCGGCCTAAAGCTGGAGAACGCCACCCTCAAGGACCTGGGCCGTGCCAAGAAAATCGAGGCAGCCAAGGAGAACACCACCATCATCGACGGCGCCGGCGACAAGAAGCAGATCGAGGGCCGGGTCAAGCAGATCCGCGTCCAGATCGACGAGGCGACCAGCGCCTACGACAAGGAGAAGCTCCAGGAGCGCGTGGCGAAGCTCGCCGGCGGCGTGGCGCTGATCAAGGTCGGCGCGGCCACCGAGGTCGAGATGAAGGAGAAGAAGGCCCGCGTCGAGGACGCGCTGCATGCGACCCGCGCCGCCGTGGAAGAAGGCGTGGTCCCCGGGGGCGGCGTGGCGTTCATCCGCGCGCGCCAGGCGCTCGAGGGCAAGCTCAAGGGCGACAATCACGACCAGGAAGCGGGCATCAAGATCGTGATGCGCGCGCTGGAAGAGCCGCTGCGCCAGATCGTGGCCAACGCCGGCGCCGAGCCGTCGGTGGTCATGAACAAGATCCTGGAGAGCAAGGGCAACAACGGCTTCAACGCACAGACCGAAGAGTACGGCGACCTCGTCCAGATGGGCGTGATCGACCCGACCAAGGTCGCGCGCACGGCGCTGCAGAACGCGTCGTCGGTCGCCGGACTGATGCTCACCACCGACGCGATGGTTGCGGAGCTGGTCGAGGAGAAGAAGGGCGGCGGCGGCGGCCACTCCCATGGCATGCCCGACATGGGCGGCATGGGCGGGATGGACATGTAAGGCAGTTCGAAGCGTAGTACGGGAAAGGGCCCCTAGCTAGCGGGCCCTTTCCTTTTTGCAGTGTCGTTTGTATTAGACTGGGCCCATGAGGATTCTCGTCGCGGAGGACGACGCGGTCCTGGCCGACGGCGTGACCCAGTCGCTGCGCCAGTCCGGCTACGCGGTCGACTGGGTGAAAAACGGCGCGGAGGCCGACAGCGCGCTCAGCGCCGCCGACGAGTTCGACCTGCTGATCCTCGACCTGGGCCTGCCGAAGAAATCCGGACTCGACGTGCTGCGGCGCCTGCGCAGCAACGATTCGCGCCTGCCGGTGCTGATCCTCACCGCGCTCGATGGCGTCGGTGACCGCGTGCGCGGCCTCGACGCCGGCGCCGACGACTATCTCGCCAAGCCTTTCGACCTCGCGGAGCTGGAGGCGCGCGTGCGGGCGCTTACCCGGCGCGGCATGGCGGGCAGCCCGACGCTGCTGCACCACGGCGCGCTCAGATACGACCAGATCGGGCGCACCGCCAGCCTGAACGGCGCGCCGCTCGAGCTTTCGGCACGCGAGCTGTCGCTGCTCGAAGTGTTCCTGCAGCGCGCCGGCCGGCTGGTCTCCAAGGAGCAGCTGGTCTCGCATTTGTGCGAGTGGGGCGAGGAAGTGTCGCCCAACGCGATCGAGGTCTACGTGCACCGCCTGCGCAAGAAGCTCGAGCCCGGCGGCGTGCGCATCCTGACCGTCCGCGGCATCGGCTACAGCCTCGAGAAACCCTTATAATCCGCGGCTTCCCGCAGCACCCCGTTCCAGGGGGCACGCCCGCGCCGGGGCCAAGTAGCTCAGTTGGTAGAGCAGCGGACTGAAAATCCGTGTGTCGGTGGTTCGATTCCGCCCTTGGCCACCATTCCCCTTCCGCCGCCCGGCGGCCTGTCGCAGGATTGGCTACATGCGCGCGCCTGCCTGCGTATGCGTCTATATTTGCCTGCCGATAGTCACTTTGCAGCCATTGAACAACAACCTGCTCGGGCTGGACGATGCTTTCGCCCACGTGGTGAACAGCGTGCGCGACTACGCCATTTTCCTGCTGGACCGCAGCGGCCGCGTGGCAAGCTGGAACGCCGGCGCCGAGCGCATCAAGGGTTACGCGCCGGCCGAAATCCTCGGGCAGCACTTCTCGGTGTTCTATTCCGACGAGGCAAAGCAGCGGCGCTGGCCGGAACAGGAACTGAAGCTCGCCGTGGAGCAGGGCCGCTTCGAGGACGAGGGCTGGCGCATCGCCAAGGGGGGCCGGCGATTCTGGGCCGACGTGGTGATCATCGCGCTTCGCGATGATGGAGGGGAGCTGCGCGGATTCGCCAAGATCACGCGCGA
Organism: uncultured bacterium; assembly: GCA_965233185.1. Classification (GTDB taxonomy): domain Bacteria; phylum Pseudomonadota; class Gammaproteobacteria; order Burkholderiales; family SG8-39; genus SCGC-AG-212-J23. Next base: position 1,660 of record CBDDSA010000315.1, on the reverse strand, counting down.
CCTCACCGAGCGTCGCCAGCGCGAAGAGTCCCTGCGGCGCAGCGAGGAGCGCTTCCGCCTGCTGGTCGAGGGCGTCAAGGATTACGCCATCTTCATGCTCGATTGCGACGGCCGGGTGGTGAGCTGGAACGCGGGCGCCGAGCGCATGAACGGCTACGGCGCGCAGGAGGTCATCGGCCAGCACTTCTCCGTGTTCTACCCGAAGGAGGCGGTGGACAAGAAGTGGCCGGAGCAGGAGCTTGCGATGGCGCGCGAGCACGGCCGCTTCCAGGACGAGGGCCTGCGCGTGCGCAAGAACGCCACCACGTTCTGGGCGGATGTCGCGGTTACGCCGCTTTACGACTCCCAGGGCGCGCTGGTCGGCTATGCGAAGGTGACGCGCGACCTGACCGATCGCAAGCGCGTCGAGGCGCTGGAGAAGGCAGAGCGGCAGACCAACGAGTTCCTCGCCATGCTGGCGCACGAGCTGCGAAATCCGCTCGCGCCGATTGCCAGCGCCCTGGACCTTCTTGCGCGCAAGCCCGCCGCGGATGCCAGCGAGCAATGGGTGCGCGATGTGCTGCAGCGCCAGACCGGCCAGCTGTCGCGCCTGGTCAACGACTTGGTGGAGATGAGCCGCATCACCCGCTCGGCGATCGTCCTGGCAAGGGAGCCGCTCGACATCGCCGAGGTCCTGCGCACCGCCGCGGATGCATCGATGCACGCGATGCAGGCGCGGCAGCACAGCTTCGGCCTGGATCTGCCGGCCGGCGAGCTGGTGGTGGTCGGCGACCACGCGCGCCTGGTGCAGGTGTTCCAGAACCTGCTCGATAACGCGGCGAAGTACACGCCTCCCGGCGGACGCATCGAAGTCAGCGCTCGGCACCACGACGGCAACGTCGTGGTGGCGGTGAAAGACAACGGCCAGGGCATGGAGCCCGAAGCCGTGCATGCGGCTTTCGACTTGTTCTGGCAGGGTCGCCAGCCGCTGGACAGGGCCGGGGCGGGCTTGGGCGTCGGCCTCACCCTTGCCCAGCGCCTGATCACCATGCACGGCGGCCAAGTGGAGGCGCGCAGCGCGGGCGCCGGCCAGGGAAGCGAGTTCATCGTGAGGCTGCCTTCCGCGGCGGGCGAAGCGCTTGCATCGAGGAACAGCATGCCGCCCGCGGTGCCAGCGCGTGCCTTGCGCGTGGTCGTGGTCGACGACAACCAGGACGCCGCCAATGCGCTGCGGCTGCTGCTCGAGGCCGACGGCCACGAGGTGCACACTGCGAATGACGGCGTGTCCGGGCTCGCCCTGGCGCGGGAATGCCGGCCGGACTACCTGCTGCTCGACATAGGCTTGCCGCGGCTGAACGGCTACGATATCGCGGCCAGCGTGCGCGCCGACCCGGCAATGAAAGACACCACGATCGTGGCGATTACCGGCTACGGCCAGGTGCACGACCGCGCGCGCACCGCCGCGGTCGGCATCGACCACCACCTCACCAAGCCGGTGGAATTCTCCGCGCTGCAGGAGCTGTTGCGGAAATAAAAAATGGGGACGGACCCCACTAGTGTCCGGTTAAATGCCGAGCAGTTTCAGTTGGTTGGAGCTGTCCGGGTTGGCAGTGAGAGGTACTTTCTCGATAAGGGCTTGTTGGAGAGACTTTTTCTCGAAGATTGTCACGGAGAGAACTTG
>CBDDSA010000314.1:0-8730 GCA_965233185.1 uncultured bacterium | reverse complement strand
TCCGCTTCCAGCCGGGCGTGAACGAGGACCTCGCCGCGACGGCCATCTGGGGCACGCAGCAGGTGACCATGTTCCCGAAGGCGAGGTACGACGGCGTCTTCGGCATGTGGTACGGCAAGGGCCCGGGCGTGGACCGCTGCGGCGATGTGTTCAAGCACGCCAACGCCGCCGGCACCTCGCCGCACGGCGGCGTGCTGGTGCTCGCCGGCGACGACCACGCCGCCAAATCCTCGACGCTGCCGCACCAGTCCGAGCACATCTTCAAGGCCTGCCTCATCCCGGTGCTCAACCCGGCGAGCGTCCAGGACTACCTCGACCTGGGGCTGCACGGCTACGCGATGAGCCGCTACTCCGGCCTGTGGGTCGCCTTCAAGTGCGTCACGGACGTGGTGGAGTCGGGCGCCTCGGTCATCGTCGACCCGGCAAGGGTTCAAACCAGGATTCCTTCGGAGTTCGCGCTGCCCCCGGGCGGGCTGAACATCCGCTGGCCCGACGGCATCCTCGAGCAGGAAGCGCGCATCCTCGACTACAAGGTGTACGCCGCGCTCGCCTACGCCCGCGCCAATTCCCTCGATCGGATCATCTACGATTCCCCGAAGGCGCGGCTGGGCATCGTCACCACGGGGAAATCCTTCGGCGACGTGATGCAGGCGCTCGCCGACCTGGGGATCACCGAGCAGGCGGCACGGGACATCGGCCTGCGCGTCTACAAGGTGGCCATGTCGTGGCCGCTCGAGCCGCAGGGCGCGCGGCGCTTCGCCGAAGGGCTGGAAGAAATCCTGGTGGTGGAAGAAAAGCGCCAGCTCATCGAATACCAGATCAAGGAAGAGCTCTACAACTGGAAAGAAGGCGTGCGCGCCCCGCGCGTGGTCGGCAAGTTCGACGACAGCGGCGAGTGGAGCCGCAGCGGCGGCCAGCCCGCCGGCAGCTGGCTCCTGCCGGCGCACTACGAGCATTCGCCGGCGATGGTCGCCCGGGCCATTGGACAGAGGTTGGAAAAACTGGGTTTAACCGAAAAATTGGGAAGCCAGTTTCGTGAACGGCTCGCGTTCCTCGACTTCAAGGAGAAGGTGCTCGCCAAGCCGCGCGTCACGGCCATCCGCCAGCCCTACTTCTGCTCCGGCTGCCCGCACAACACCTCGACGCGCGTGCCCGAAGGCAGCCGCGCCACCGCCGGCATCGGCTGCCATTTCATGGCCTTGTGGATGAACCGCAACACCGCGACCTTCACCCACATGGGCGCCGAAGGCGCGCCGTGGATCGGCCAGTCGCCCTTCACCGACGAGAAGCACATCTTCGCCAACCTGGGCGACGGCACCTACTTCCATTCCGGCCTGCTCGCCATCCGCGCGGCGGTGGCGGCCAAGGTCACCATGACCTACAAGATCCTCTACAACGACGCGGTGGCGATGACCGGCGGGCAGCGCCACGACGGGCCGCTCGACCCGGCGATGATCTCGCGCCAGATCGCCGCCGAGGGCGTGACGCCGATCGTGGTGGTGACCGACGAGCCGGAGAAGTACCCGCGCGGCACGAACTGGGCGCCCGGGGTCACGGTGCGCCACCGCGACGAGCTCGACGCCGTGCAAAGAGAGCTGCGTGAGATGCCGGGCGTGTCGGCGCTCATCTACGACCAGACCTGCGCCTCCGAGAAACGCCGGCGCCGCAAGCGCAACGAGTTTCCCGATCCGGCCAAGCGCGTGGTGATCAACGAGATGGTGTGCGAGGGCTGCGGCGACTGCAGCGTGAAGTCGAACTGCCTGTCGGTCGAGCCGCTCGAGACCGAGTTCGGCCGCAAGCGGCGCATCAACCAGTCCTCGTGCAACAAGGACTACTCGTGCGTGAAGGGCTTCTGCCCCAGCTTCGTCACCGTGGAAGGCGGCCAGCTCAGGAAGGGCCGCAAGACGGCCAAGACCGCGGATGACTTCGGCGACATACCCGAGCCCTCGCTCTCCGCCCTGGAATCTTCCTACGGAATGCTGGTCACCGGCATCGGTGGCACCGGCGTCATCACCATCGGCCAGATCATCGGCATGGCGGCGCACCTGGAGGGCAAGGGGGTGTCGGTGCTCGACATGTCGGGCCTCGCGCAGAAGTACGGCGCCGTGATGTCGCACGTGCAGGTGGCCGCGACGCCGGAGGCCATCCACGCCACGCGCCTGGACACGGGCGGCGCCGACCTCGTGCTGGGCTGCGACCTCGTGGTCACCGCGGGCACCGAGTCCATCGCCAAGATGGCGCCGGCGCGCACGCGCGCGGTGGTGAACGCCACCGTCACGCCGACCGCCGAGTTCGTGAAGAACCCGAACTGGCAGCTGCCGGGCAGCGATCTGCAGAAGGACGTGGCCGATTCGTGTGGAAAATCCGATTTCGTTGCGGCCACCGAGCTCGCCAGCGCGCTCATGGGCGACGCCATCGCCACCAACATGTTCATGCTGGGCTACGCCTACCAGAAAGGCTGGGTGCCGCTGTCGGGCGCCTCGCTCGAGCGCGCCATCGAGCTTAACGGCGTCGCCGTGGACTTCAACCGCAAGAGCTTCCTGTGGGGCCGGCGCGCCGCCGCCGACCTCGAGCGCGTGAAGCGCATCGCCGCGCCGGCCGACGTGATTCCGATCGACCAGCACTTCTCGCGCAACCTGGACGAGCTCCTCGAGCGCCGCACGAGGTTTCTGGAGGAGTACCAAAGCTCGAAGTACAGCCGGAGATATAAGAATCTGGTGGACCGTGTCAGGCGCGTCGAGCACGACCGCACCGGCTCCACCAAGCTCGCCGAAGCCGTGGCGCGCGCCTACCACCGCCTGCTCGCCTACAAGGACGAGTACGAGGTGGCGCGCCTGCACGCCAACGGCGATCTGCAAAATAAGGTCGCGGGCATGTTCGAGGGCGACTACAAGATGGTGTTCCACCTCGCCCCCCCGCTGCTCGCGCGCACCGACCCGCTCACCGGCGAGCCGCGCAAGATGCAGTTCGGGCCGTGGATCCTGCCGCTCTTCAAATTCCTGAAGACTTTCCGTTTCCTGAGGGGCACGCCGCTCGACCCCTTCGGCTATACCGAAGAGCGCCGCATGGAGCGCGCGCTGATCGGCGAGTACGAGCGCACCGTGGAAACCCTGATCCAGGGCCTCACGCCGCAAAACCACGCGCTCGCCGTGCAGATCGCCTCCGTGCCGGAGGAAATGCGCGGCTTCGGCTACATCAAGAAGCGCAACGTCGAGGCGGCGCGCAGGAAGCGCGACGAGCTCCTGGCGGGATTCCGCGCGGCCAAGGAGCCCGCCCGCGCAGCGGCGTGAGAATCGCCTACCTCGAGGACGATTCCGACCAGGCCGCGCTGGTCCGCCGCTGGCTGGACGGCGCCGGCCACGTCTGCCACCACTTCGACCGCGGTCGCGGCCTGCAGCGCTCGCTTGCGAGCGAGTCCTTCGACCTGTATCTGCTCGACTGGCACCTGCCCGACATCGACGGGCTCCAGGTACTGCAGGAAGTCCGCGCGCGCTCGCCCGGATCGCCGGTCATCTTCGTCACCGCGCGCGATCGCGACGACGACATCGCGCGCGTGCTGGAGGCCGGCGCCGACGATTACATCGCCAAGCCCGTGCGCCAGGGCGAGCTCCTGGGACGCATCGGCGCGGTGGCGCGGCGCATGGGCGGCACGACGGCGGCACCGCAGGTGATCGAGCTGGCGCCTTTCCGGCTGCATCGCGGCGCGCGCACGGTGGAGCGCGACGGCAGCCGCATCGCGCTTACCGACAAGGAATACGCGCTCGCCGAATTCCTGTTCCTCAACGCCGGGCGCCTGGTGTCGCGCCAGCACCTGCTCGAGGCGGTGTGGGGGTTGCAGGCGAAAACGGCGACGCGCACCGTCGACACGCACATGAGCCGGCTGCGCAGCAAGCTCGGCCTGGCCGGTGACCACGGCTGGCGCCTCGCCTCGGTCCACCAGTTCGGCTACCGCCTGGAGCGCCGGCCGCCTGACAAGGTTTGACGCGAGTTAACCGCCTGTAACATCGCGCGGCTTCCTTTTTTCTAGAGTGGGCTCACCGCTTCCAGTACGGAAGCCCAACCAGGAAAAAGGGAGTCAGCATGAAAACGACCCACAAGCTCATCGCCGCGGCCTGCGCCTGCGCGGCGCTCATGATGAGCGGCATATCCCAGGCGGCCGACAGCCATGTGATCACCGTGAACGCCACGGTGGCCGGCACCTGCAAGTTCAACAGCGCCGCCTCGACGGTCAACATGACCCTCGATCCGACCGCTGCAAGCGTCGTGACGCAGACCGGCTCGGTGCAGTACCGCTGCACCAACGGCACCACCCCGGCGTTCGCGCTGCAGTCGGGCTCCACCAGCTCGACGACCGGCGGCAACCTGGTGAACGGCGCCGAAAGCATCCCCTACACCTTCAGCAGCGTGTCCGGCGGCAACGGCACGGGGATGGCGGCGGGCCAGGAGAAGACCCTGTCGGTGACCGTGTCGGTGAACCAGACCGCGGCGGCCAACGTCTCGGCGCTCACCTACTCGGACACCATCACCATCGACCTCACGCCGTAGCATGTCGAGGCGCCTGGTCCTCGCAGCCCTCGCGGGCGCCCTTATCGGGGCGCCCGCGGTCGCGGCCGACGGCCACAGCTTGACCGTTTCCGCCACCGTCATCTCCAACAGCAATTGCCGCTTCGGCGCCGCCGCCTCCGCGCTTGCGCTGAGCATCGATCCGGCGAGCAGCGCGCCCGCCACGGCGAGCGGCAGCGTGTCCATCCGCTGCGCCGGCAGCGCCGCCACCGCGGTGTGGAGCCTTTCGGCCAACAACGGGCTCTACGGCACCTCGCCTTCGGCCCTGCGCATGCGCCACGCCAGCAACTTCGCCCAGTTTCTGCCCTACAGCCTGTCCTTCCCGGCCTCAGGCAGCGTCGCGAAGAATGTCTGGCAAGCCCTCGCCGTCACCGCCACGGTCATGCCGGCGGACTTTCAGAATGTGCCGAGCGGCGCCTATTCCGACTCGGTCACGCTATCGTTGCTTCCATGAAGCGCTTCTTCTTTACATTCCTCGTACTTCTTTTTTCGCAAACCCCGCGTGCCGGCGACTTCGGCGTGAGCCCCATCCGCGTCGAGCTCGACCGCGGCACCAAGTCCGCGCTCGTCACGGTCACCAACGACGACACCCGGCCGCTCGCCTTCCAGGTGCGCGCGCGCGAATGGACCCAGGATGCGGCCGGCGCCGACCGCTATGCGGACACCGCGGACCTGGTGTATTTCCCCCAGCAGCTCAAGGTGCCGCCCAAGGAGTCCCGCGTGGTGCGCATCGGCTACAAGGTGCCGGCGGTGCAGGCCGAGAAAACCTACCGCCTGTTCATCGAGGAGCTGGCCGAGGCGCCGCGCGAGGCGAAAACCGGCGTGGCCATCACCCTGCGTTTCGGCGTGCCCGTGTTCCTGCGCCCGGCGGCGCCGCGCGCGGCCGGGGAGCTCGACCTCAGCGCCGCCGCGGGCGAGGCGCGCGCCCTCGTGCGTAACACCGGCAACGTGCATTTTCGCCTCGGCTCGGTGCGCTTCACCGGCGTCGGCGCCGCGGGCGACACCACCTTCGAGCATGCCGTCGACGGCTGGTACCTGCTGACCGGCGCGCAGCGCCTGCACCGCCACGCGCTGCCGAGCGAGCTATGCGCCCGCACCCGCCTGCTGCGCGTCGAGGCCGCGGCCGAGAAGCTCACCTTCCGCGCCGAGCGAGCCCTCGGGCCGGAAGACTGCCGCTAGGGCGGAGGCCGCGTGCGCCACGGCGCGGCCGTCCTGCTCGCGTGCGTTCTGCTGGATGCCATGCCGGCGGTGGCCCAGATGGCGCTCAAGCTGGACCGCGTGTGCGAGAGGTGCGCCGCGAGCGAGGCGATCCTCGCGGTCCAGGTGAACTTGCAGGCCAAGGGCGACTTCCTGGTGCTGCTCGCGCCGGACGGCGACGTGCTGCTGCGCGAGGAGGACCTGGATGACCTGGGCCTGACCGGGCTGCCCGGAGAGCGCGAGCGCATCGAGGGCGTGCCGTATGTGTCGCTGCGCTCGCTGGAGGGCTTCACCTATGCCCTGGACATGCAGCGCCTGGTGCTCGCGGTGCGCGCCGATCCGCGCCACCTCGCCGGGCGGCAGGTGGTGGACCTGGGCCCGCAGCGCAGCGCCGACGTGCTGCGGCCGCAGCCGGCGGGCACCTTCCTCAACTACAACCTCACGCACACGCGCACCGAGGGCTTTCGCGACGCGCGCGACGCGGCCGGCGAGCTCGGCATGCGCTTCGGCGAGTACCTGCTCGCCACCGACGCCTACAGCTTCGAGGATCCCTTCAGCGGCGAGCGCCGCAACGTGCGCCTGTCCACCAGCCTGATCCGCGACCGCCGCGAGAGCCTGCAGCGCCTGGCGCTGGGCGACTTTCTCACCGTGCAGCCCGGCCCGCTGGGCAGCAGCCTGCGCTTGGGCGGGGTCAGCCTGTCGCGCCGCTTCAGCATCGACCCGTATTACGTGCGTTTCCCGGGCCAGGTGGTCGCGGGCACCGCGGCGCTGCCCTCGGAAGTGTTCGTCTACAGCAACGGCGTGCTGGTGCGCCGCGAGCGCATCGCGCCCGGCGGCTTCGAGCTGCAGAACCTGGTGAGCGCGCCCGGGCTGCAGACCACCGAGGTGGTGGTGCGCGACGTGCTGGGCAACGAGCAGCGCATCGTCGATCCGTTCTATTACAGCGACTCGCTGCTGCGCCCGGGGCTGGACGAGTACAGCTTCGACGCCGGCTTCGAGCGCCGGCAGTTCGGCGTGCGCAGCGCCGACTACGGCCGGCCGGGCCTCGCCGCGTTCTATCGCCGCGGCCTCACGCCGGGCCTCACGCTGGGCGCGCATGCCGAGGCGCTCGACGGCCGCTATACGGTCGCGCCTACCGCCACGCTGGGCGTGGGCACGCTGGGCATCACCAGCCTGAGCGTCGGCGCCGGGCGCGGCGAGCAAGGCTCGGGCGGCGCCTTCAGCGTCGCGCATGTCTTCCATTCGCCGCGCTGGAGCGCCAACGCCGCGCTGCGCATGGAGGAGCGGCACTTCGGCCGCGCGTCCGCGGAATTCCTCGGGCCGCGCCGCTACGATTTCGCCGCCGCGGTGTCCTACGCCTTGGGTGCGGCGAGCGGCGTGTCGCTCGCCGTGACCTCCGCTGCGCCCTGGGATGCGCCGGCGACGCGCGCGGCCTCCCTCGGATACCGCCTGCGCGCGACGCGCGACGTCTACCTCGGCGCCACGGCGCGCCACGTCTCGGGGGCGCAGAGGCTGGACGAGCTGGTGCTGACGCTCTCATGGCACTTCGACGCCGCCGGCACGCGCCATCTCGCGAGCCTGCAGGGCCGGCGCAGCCGCGAGGATTCGAGCGCCCTCGTGCAGCTCGCCGGCGGCAATCCCGAGGCGCCGGGCCTGGTCTACCGCGCGAGCGTCGAGGCGCGCGACGAGGCGGGCGGCTCGCGGCGCCTGCTCAACCCGGCCGCGCAATGGAACGCCGCGCACGCGGTGCTGCGGGCCGAAGCCTTCCGCGACTCCGCCACCGACAGCGACCGCACGCAACTCGCGGTGCAGGGCGGGGTCGCCGCGGTGGGCGGGGCATGGGCGCTGTCGCGCCCCATCACCGACAGCTTCGCCATCGTGAAGGTGGGCCGCGTGCCCGGGGTGCGGGTGTATGCGAACAACCAGCCGGTGGGCACCACCGACGCCTCGGGCACGGTGTTCGTGCCGCGGCTCGCCTCCTACTTCGAGAACCCGGTGGCGATCGAGGACCGCGACCTGCCTGTGAACTACCTCGTGCCGCAGGCGCGCTTCGTCGTCTCGCCGGCGCTGCGCAGCGGCGTGCTGCTCGATTTCCAGGCGCGCGCGGTGAGCGCCGTCGCAGGGCGCCTGGTGGCGCCGGACAACCAGCCCTTCGGCAACGCGCAGGGCGAGGTGGCGGTGGGCAACGAGCGCCGCGAGCTCCTCACCTCGCGCGACGGCAGCTTCTATGTCGAGCAGATGGCCCCCGGCCGCTACCCCGGCGAGGCGGTGCGCGGCGGGGTGCTGTGCCGCTTTGCGCTCGAGGTGCCGGCAAGCGAAGATCCGGTGACCGAGCTGGGAGAGGTGTGCTGTGAATAGGCTGATGCTGTTCTTGACATGTTTCGCTTTCCTCGGAACGGTTGAAGCCGCGTGTCTCGTCACGGCCCCGGCCCTCTCCTTCGGCTTCTACGACGGCCTGAGCGGCGCGCCGGCGACCACCTCGGGCAACGCGGTCATTACCTGCAACGACGCGCCGCCGCCCACCGTGACGCTGGAGCTCGGGCCGAGCGCGGTGTCGGGCGGGTTCTTTCCGCGGCAGATGCGCCACGACGGCGGCAGCGACCGGCTCTCGTACAACTTCTTCGTGGATCCAGGCGGCGCCGCGGTGTTCGGCGACGGCACCGGCGGCACGCAGACGCGCTCGGACAAAGTGCTGAAGAACAAGCCCTGGACGGTCACCATCTACGGGCGCATCCCGGCGGGGCAGGATGTGTCGGCGGGAACCTACTCCGACACGCTCACCATCACGATCAACTTCTAGAGATGCTCCGAAGGTCTGAAAATTGGCCGGCCGAGCCGGTCGTTCCCGCGAAGGCGGGAACCCATTTTTTTTAAAAAATGGCTTTTTTAAAACTGAGCCCCCGCCTTCGCGGGGGCGACTTCTGCGTCCGCTAGGCGGGAGTGAGCGAGACCGTGAACGGGTGCACGATG
>CBDDSA010000313.1:0-22332 GCA_965233185.1 uncultured bacterium | reverse complement strand
GCCGGCCGCTTCGCCGGTAGTCGCGGCGCCGCAGGTTACGACACCGCCGGTCGTGCAGGCTGCCGCGCTGCGCACCGGCTTCGGACGCATCGAGACCATTACCGGGGCACCGACCGCTTCGGCCGGCGGCACGGCGCCCAGTCCCATGCAGCGGCTCGGGATCAGGATGGATGACGGCAGCATGCAGTACGTCGATACCGCGTCCACGGGGCTTTCGGTCGGCGATCGCGTCGAGCTGACGCGCGAAGGTCACATTCGGCGCCATCCGCCGTCTTGACCAGACGGCTTACTCGACTCGGGCGCCCGAGACCTTAACGACCTCGGTCCAGCGGGCGAGCTCTTCCTTCAAGTAGGCGTTGAACTCGCCGGTCGAGCTGCCGACGGCTTCGGCGCCTTGCTTGCGCAGCTGCTCGCGGGTGGCCGGGTCCTTGGCGGCGCGGGCGACGGCGGAGGCGAGCTTGTCGACGATGTCGCGCGGGGTGGCGGCGGGGGCGAGCAGGGCGTACCAGAGCGAGACCTCGACGCCCTCGATGCCGGCTTCTTTCATGGTGGGCACATCGGGCATGAGCTCGGTGCGCTTGGAATCGGTGACCGCGAGGGCGCGCAGCTTGCCGGCCTTGACGTGGCCGCCGGCGGCGACGGGATTGATGAAGGTGAGCTGCACCTCGCTCGCGAGGAGGGCGGTCATCGAGGGACCGCTGCCCTTGTAGGGCACGTGCACGATGTTGGTCCCGGTGCGCAGCTTGAAAAGCTCGCCGGCGAGGTGCTGGGTGGTGCCCTGGCCGGCGGAGGAGTAATTGAGGGCGCCGGGCTTGTCCTTGGCCATCTTCACCAGGTCCTGCGCGGTTTTCACTTCCAGCGCGGCGGGCACGACGAGGAGGTTGGTGGTCGCGGCGAAGATGGAGATGCCGGTGAACTCGCGCAGCTGGTAGGGGGGCTTTGCGTACAGCACCGGGTTGATGACCACCGCCGGGCTGTTCATGAACAGGGTATGGCCGTCGGGCTCGGATTTCGCCACTTCGACCGCGGCGATGTTGGTGCCGGCGCCGGGCTTGTTCTCGACGATGAACTGCTGGCCGAGGTACTCGGAGAGCTTGGAGGCGAGCAGGCGCGCGCTGATGTCGACGCCGCCGCCGGGGGCGAAGCCCACCAGGATGCGCACCGGGCGGCTGGGATAGCCCTGCGCCGCCGCGGAGGCGGTGAAGAAACACAGCAGCAGGAGGACTGCGCGTTTCATGGCGTCGCGATTCTATAATGGCCCGCATGAAAAGGCGCGCATTTCTTGCATCCACCCTCGTCCTGGCCGGGTTGTCGCAGCTTTCCTTCGCGCAAGGCCGCTATCCCGAGCGGCCGATCCGCCTGGTGGTGCCGTTTGCCCCCGGGGGCGACGGCGATCTCATGGCGCGCATGTGGGCCAAGTACGCCGCGCCGCTGGTGGGCGGCAGCTTGGTGGTGGAGAACAAGGCCGGCGCGGGCGGCGCCATCGGCGCGACCGAGGTGGCGCGCGCCAGCCCCGACGGCTACACGCTGCTCTTGGGCACCACCACCACCCAGATCATCAACCCGGGCACCCTCGCCAAGCCGGCCTACGACGCGGTGAAGGACTTCGCGCTCATCGGCATGGTGAGCATGACGCCCACCTGCATCATCGTGAATCCGGCGGTGCCGGCGAAGTCGCTGCAGGAGCTGGTGGCGCTGGTGAAGGCGAGCCCCGGCAAGTATGCGTACGGCTCGGCCGGGCCGGGCACGGTCACCAACCTGCCCGGGGAGCTCTTCAAGCTGCAGGCCGGGCGCCTGGAGATGACCCACGTTCCCTACAAGGGCGGCGGCCCGGCGATGCAGGACCTGATTGCCGGCCACATCCCGGTGATCACGCCGATCCTGTCCTCGGCGGTGCTCGCCCAGCACCGCGCCGGGCGCGCGCGCATCCTGGGCGTGAACAGCGACCGGCGCCTCAAGGCGGCGCCCGAGCTGCCGACGTCCGTCGAGGGCGGCGTCGCCGACATGCGCGTGCAGGTGTTCAACGCGGTGTTCGCGCCCGCCGGCACGCCGCGCGCCGCGATGGATGCGCTGCGCCAGGCCACCCTCGCGATGCGCTCGGACACGGCGTTCGTGCAGGACATCGAAAAAGCCGGGGCGGAGCTTTTCGCGCATCCCGACGAGGAGCAGTTCGTGCGCGAGGAGGCCGCGCGCTGGACGCGCGTCATCCGGGACATCGGCTTCCAGCTCCGGTGAGCGGCAACCCGCTGGACCTGCGTCGCTGGCTCGCCGTGGCGCGGGAGCTGGGCGAGCTGCGCGAGGTGCGCGGCGCCGACTGGAACCTGGAGCTCGGCGCGATCAGCGAGCTCAACGTCAAGAAGGACGTGCCGCCGGCGCTGCTGTTCGACGAGATCCCGGGCTATCCGAAAGGCTTCCGCGTGCTCACCTGCAGCACCAGCAGCCCGGCGCGCCTTTCCTCCATCCTGCGCCTGCCGGTACAGCGGTCCCACCAGGGACTGGTCGAGGCGCTGCGTGGCAAGCCGGCGCAATGGCAGGCCGCCGCCAAGGATTTTCCGTTCGAAGAAACCTCGTCGGGCGCGGTGCTGGAGAACACGCAGAAGCCACCCGACGTGCTCGCGTTTCCCTCGCCGCTGTGGCACGAGCAGGACGGCGGGCGCTACATCGGCACCGGCTGCTCGGTGGTGACGCGCGACCTGGACTCGGACTGGGTCAACGTGGGCACCTACCGCGTGCAAGTGCTCGATCGCAACCACGTGGCGCTCGACATGGTGCCGGGCAAGCACGGCCGCATCCATTACGAGAAGCACAAGGCCGCCGGCAAGCGCTTCCCGGTGGCCATCGTGGTGGGCGGCGATCCGCTGGGCTACCTCATCTCGGGCATCGAGGTGCCGTTCGGCATGTGCGAGTACAACTATATGGGCGCGATCCTGAAGGAAAGGATTTCGGTGGTGAAAGGCGAAGTCACCGGCCTGCCCTTTCCCGCTGGCTCGGAGATCGTGCTGGAGGGCTTCGTCGAGCCGAACGACGAGCGCAGCGAGGGCCCGTTCGGCGAGTTCCACGGCTACTACCCGGGCAAGGCCGGCGTGGCGCCCGCGGTGAGCGTCGAGCGCGTCTACTTCAGGAACGATCCCATCATCGTCGGCAGCCCGCCGGCCAAACCGCCCAACGACTACTCGTACTCCAAGGCCGTGATGCGCTCGGCGCTGCTGCACGACGCGCTTGCGGCGGCCGGCGTGCCGGACGTGAAGGCGGTGTGGGCGCACGAGATCGGCGGCGCGCGCATGTTCAACGTGGTGGCGATCAAGCAGCGCTATGCCGGCCACGCGCGCCAGGCCGGCCACATCCTCAGCCAGTGCGGCGTCGGCGCCTACATGTCACGCTATTCGGTGGTGGTCGACGAGGACATCGACCCGGCCAACCTGCAGGAAGTGATGTGGGCCGTGGCCACGCGCACCGACCCCTCGATCGACATCGACATCATCCAGCGCGGCATGGGCTCGAAGAACGACCCCATGTTCGTCGCCTACCGCTACGCCGCGCCGTTCAGCTCCAAGGCCATCATCGACGCCTGCCGTCCCTGGGACCACCTGCACGAGTTCCCGGCGGTGGCCGAGGCGAGCAAGGCGCTGCAGGAAAAGACCCGCGCCAAGTGGAAGGACCTCCTCTAATCGGGGTCAGAGCCCGATCCGGTTGAAGCGCGGGCGCAGCAGATGCCGTCTCTCGTGCTCGCGGATGAGCTCAACCTGCCGCGCCGCCGGATCGCGGCAGATCTCCCAGGGATAGTGCGTGACCTCGGAGGGTTCCTTCAGCGCGAAGAAATGCTCCAGGAGGCGCAATTGAATGCCCGAGGGCGGCTGTGCGAGCCCGACGTAGACAAGCTCGCCCTTGTCGTACAAGGCGTAGACGCCGGGATCTTCGGGCGCACCCTCGAGCGCACCTCTCGTAAACGGATACCTCGGACTCGCGATCGGCACACTGGCCCTCCCTGTCAGCTCGACGGCGTGCATGCAGCTGGCCCAGCCCCATCCGGAGTGCACGATCGTCCACGAAGGCCGATACATTCGTGCCCTCGTCGGCGGCGGACAACGTCGACGAGATCCAGGAGTGCTACCGCACGCTCGCGACGCTGGCCCTCGAGCACAAGTTCAATCGGGCGCTGGTGGTCGGAGTGGCGGCGGACGACCCGGTCAACCACCTGGCCGCGCGCGATGCGGTCATTGCGCTCCACGTGATCGGCGTGCCCGCGGGCTTCAGGCTGGCGTTCGTCCCGCATACGCCGGAAACGCTGAACGCCTTTCGCCACGCCGAGATAGAGGCGGCCGCGCGCGGGCGGGTTAAGGTGTTCGCCGGGGAGACCGACGCGGTTCGCTGGCTCACCGCGGAGGAGATCCACTGAATTCGGGCTCTGACCCCGATTAGGTGATGAAGGTTTGGAGGCGCCCGAGGCGCTCGATGTCGACCTCCACCTTGTCGCCCGGCTGCAGGAATTCGTTGCGCGCGCTCCCCACGCCGGCCGGGGTTCCGGTGAGGATGATGTCGTTGGGCTGCAGCGTGATAAGCGTTGACAGGTGCGCGATCTGCTCGGCCACCGAGTAGATCATCTCGCTTGTATTGGAGTCCTGCTTCAGCACGCCGTTCACCCACAGGCGGATGGCGAGGCGCTGCGGGTCACCCACGTCGGCCGCCGGCGTGATATGCGGTCCGAGCGGGCAGCTGCCTTCGAAGCCCTTGTGCGCGGTCCAGTCGAAGTGGAACGGCGATCCCGGCGGCAGCGGCGCACGCCGCGACAGGTCGCGCGCCGAAAGGTCATTGGCGATCGCATACCCCGAGACGCAATCCAGAGCGGTCTCGATCGAAACATTGCGAGCGGGCCTGCCGATCACCGCGACGAGCTCGGCCTCCCAGTCGAGCTTGTCGCAGCCCGGCGGGCGCGCGACGCGCGCGCCGCTGCCCACGGCGCAGCTGCGCGGCTTGAGGAAGAACCACGGCTTCAGTCCGAGCGTGCGCGGGTCGGGCGGCGGCGGCTGGTTGCGGGCGCGCGCCATTTCCGCCACGTGGTCGGCGTAATTGGCGCCGGCGCAGTAGATGGTGCCCGGCTCGAGCGGCGCAGGCGTCTCGCTGCAGGCCACCGCTACTCGATGCGGATGTTCGCCGCCTTGATCACGCCGGACCAGCGCTCGGTGTCCTGGCGGATCACCTCGGCCATTTCCGCGGGGGTGTTGCCCACCGGCTCGGCCTGCAGCGTCGCCAGGCGCTTGCGTACCTCGGTATCCTCGAGCGCCTTGGCGAGCGCGGCCGAGATGCGCGCCGCGGTCTCGCGCGGCGTGCCGGGGGGCGCGACCAGCGCCATCCAGGTCTCGGAGCGAAAGCCCGGAAACATCTCGGCGATCGCCGGCACGTCGGGGAAGGCCTCGATGCGCTTGGGCCCGCCCACCCCGAGGAGCTTCAGCTTGCCGGCCTTCACGTGCGGCGAGGCGGCGATCAGGTTGTCCGAACATCATGTCCACCTGGCCGCCCAGCAGGTCGGCGAACGCCGGCGCCGTGCCCTTGTAGGGCACGTGCACCATGTCCACCTTGGCGAGCGACTTGAACAGCTCCGCGGTGAGGTGCGTGCTGGTGCCGTTGCCCTGCGAGGCGATGTTGAGGCCGCCGGGGCGCGCGCGCGCCAGCGCGACCAGCTCGGCGAGGCTCGAAGCCTGCAGCCTGGGCGTGGCGAGCAGCACGTTGGGATACGCCGCGATGATGCCCACGGGCACGAGCTTGGTCGGGTCGAAGCTCAGCTTATAGAGCAGGTGGTTGATGGTGAGGATGTGCGGCGGCGAGGACAGCAGCACGCTGCCGTCGGCATCCGAGCGGTAGACGTACTCGGCCGCGACGTTGCCGCCCGCGCCGGCGCGGTTCTCCACGATCACCGGCTGGCCCAGCAGCGCCGGCAGCTTCTCGGCCACCATGCGCGACAAGGCGTCCGAGGCCCCGCCCGGCGGGAACGGCACCACGATGCGCATCTGCTTTCCGGTTTGGGCGTGGACGGCAAACGCGAGCCCGCACCACATCACTATCGCCAGAACTTTCTTCATGACAGTTCCTCTATGTCGAGCGAGCGCGCGAGCGTTCGCAATTCCTCCAGAACCGATGCCGGCAGCGCAATGCCCTCCCGGCGGCGCTGCGCGGCGGCGCGCGCCCCGCGCTCGCCGGGAAGCAGGATCTCGTTTCCCGGCTGCGGCGGCAAGCCCTTGATGGCGCGGGCGAGCCGCGCCACCTCGAGCGCGAAAACCCGCGGCTCCACGAAGCGCGCGATGTCCACGGCGAGGATGGCGCCGTTCTGCCGGTGGCGCCTGCCCGGGGGCGTGCCCTCCAGCGCCTCGGCGAGCAGCGGGTTTGCGGCGAGCAGGCTGGTGAGGCACTCGATGAGCAGCGCGAGGCCCGCGCCCTTGGCGCCGCCCAGCGGCAGCGGCAGCTTCGCCTGGCCCGCGTCGGTGGTGGGCAGGCCCTGCGCGTCCAGCGCCCAGCCGGGCTCGAGGGCTTCCTGCTTGCGGCGCGCGAGCGCGAGGCGCCCGAGCGAGACCACGCCCGAGGCCATGTCGAGCGCGACCGGCCCGTGCTCGCCCGGCACCGCGAGCGCGAGCGGGGCGGTCGACACGCCGGCCGCGCGCGCGCCGTGGTAGGCCATGTTGGGTCCGGAGGCGGAGAAGGCGATCGCCGCCATCCCGGCCTGCGCCGCACGGTGCGTGTAATAGCCCAGTGCCGCCGTATGCGTGGTGGCGCGCACCAGGCACAGGCCGATGCCCGCGGCTTTTGCCTTGTTCATCGAAATTTCGCAGGCGAAATTCATGGCGACGGGTCCCGCCGCACGGTCGGCCTCCAGCACGACGCTCGCCGGCGCGTCGTTGCGCGTGCTCATCGCCGGGCGCGCGTTCAGCTCGCCCGAGCGCAGCCATTCCATGTAGCGCGGCACGCGCACTACCCCGTGCGTGTCCATGCCGCGCAGGTTCGCCCACACCAGCACGCGCGCCACGGTGCCCGCATCCTCCTCGGGCATGCCGCCCTTGGAGAAAACCCGCGCGACCCAGCGCTCCAGCCGCTCGGCGGCGACGCTCATCCCTGCGCCGGGAGGTAGCGCGCCAGCCAGTCGCGCAGCACGCTGTGCACCATGGCGTTGCGGTCGCTGAAAAGGAAGTGGTCGGTCTGCGCGAAAAGGTGCAGGTCGGCGGGCTGGCCGGCGTGCAGGAAGAGGTCGATGGACTGCTCGGTGGGCGTCACCGTGTCGTGCGCCGGGTGCAGCAGCAGGAGCGGCCGCGGCGCGATCCTGCCCACCACCTCGTTCGCGGTGAAGGCGTACATGCTTTCCACCACCTCGAACGGGAACTCGAGGTGCGAGCCGGGCGCGAGGTTGCCGCGCAGCTCCGCTCGGATGGGCACGATGTCGAAGCGCGGCACCATCATGCGCTCGCCGCGCTGCGCGCGGCGCCGGCCTTCCTCGAGCATGGCGCTGAAGCGCTGCCAGGCTTCGGGCGACTCGTGCTGCTTGCGGAATTTCTTCGCGCCGTCGCCCCAGCCGCCGGAGGACACGCACGCCGCGATACGCGCGTCCACGCCCGCCGCGTACACCGCCACCGCCGCGCCGAAGCTGTGGCCGAACGCGGCGATCTTTTCTGCGATGACGTCTTTTCTGCTCTGCAGGTATTCCAGGGCGCCCGTGGTATCCGCGACCTGCTCCAGGCAGATCACGCGGCCGCGCTCGCCCTCGCTTTCGCCGCAGCCGCGCATGTCGAAGCGCAGCGCCACGTAGCCCAGCGCGGTGAACAGGCGCGCCACGGTCTTCATGGTCTCGCTGTCCTTGTTGCTGCCGAAGCCGTGCAGCACGAGGAACGCGGCGCGCCGCTCGCCAGGCTTGAGGCCTTCCGGCAGATGCACGATGCCCGCGTAGCGCAGGCCGCCGGCCGTCCATTGAACCCGTTCTTCCATCCTGTCCCCGCCTATGGTCCACTTGCTGCGAGCATAACGTCCGGAGGAGCCATGCACTACGCCCGATTCGCTGTCCTGTTCCTGATGCTGTTGTCGCTCGGCGCGGCGGCGCAGCCGTTTCCGTCGAAGCAGCTCAGGCTGGTGTGCCCGTTCCCGCCCGGCGGCTCGGCCGACGTGGTGGCGCGCCTGGCGGCGCAGCGCCTGGGCGAGGTGCTCGGCCAGTCGGTGCTGGTGGAAAACCGCGCGGGCGCCGGCGGGGTGGTGGGCAGCGACCATGTCGCGAAGCAGGCGCCCGACGGCCACACCATGATCCTGGTCACCGGGGCCTACCCGGTCACCGCCGCGATCCGCAAGGAAATGCCCTTCGACCCGCTGAAGGACATCGCCATGGTGTCGATGCTCACCTCGTACCCGTTCGTGGTGAGCGTGGTGCCGGGCTCGCCGTTCAATTCGCTGGGCGACCTCGTGGCGCACGCCAAGGCGAACCCCGGCAAGCTCAATTACGCCTCCGCCGGCATAGGCTCGGTGCACCACCTGTCGGGCGAGCTTTTCAATGCGCTCGCCGGCACCGACATCGCGCACATTCCGTTCAAGGGCGGCAACGCGCCGCTCACCGAGACCCTCGCCGGGCGCTCCGACGTGCTGTTCGAGGCGATGACCCTGTCCATCGGCCAGATCCGCGCGGGCAAGCTGCGGCCCCTCGCGGTCACCTCGCGCGAGCCCTGGAAGGCGCTGCCCGACACGCCGCCGGCGGCCCGGACGCTGCCGGGCTTCGAGGTCATCTCCTTCATCGGCCTGGGCGTCACCGGCGGCACGCCCGCGCCGGTGCTCGGAGAGCTCAACGCCGCGGTGCGCAAGGCGCTCGACGACCCGGACACCCAGCGGCGCTTTGTGGAGCTCGGCGGCGAGCCCAAGGCGACCAGCGCGCAGGAGATGGCGTCGTTCATCGACGCCGAGATCGGCAAGTGGCGCAAGGTCATCGACCTGCGGAAAATCGAGCGCCAGTAGGTTCTAACCCCCTGACAAGGGGGTCGTGAGCCGAAGGCGAATGGGGGTTGTTTTTTGGCGGAAGGAGATCGGGCTCTGACCCCGATTTAGGCGTCTAGCTCCAGGGTCCCAGGTAGATTTCGCCGCCGAAGGTGTCACTGGCGGCGGGTACGCTGTCGGGCCAGTGGTCCTGGTCGATTTTTGGCCGCTCGCTCGCGGGACGCGGGCGGCCGTCCCAGCCGACCTGCTCCATGTAGTAATAGAGCTGCAGGGCGTGGCCATCGGGGTCGAAAGCGAACGCCGAATAGTCGATGCCGGGAAAAAGCTCGGGCGGCAGGCGGCGCACGCGCACGCCGGCGCGCTCGAGGAACGCCAGCGCGTCGCGCAGCTGGCGGTAGCTCGCGAGCTGCAGGCCGAAGGACATGAGCGAGGTGCCTTCGGCCAGGCCGAGCGCGCCGCGCAGCGCCTTGGGATAGAGCGCGACCGAATGGTGCTCGGTGTTGACGCGCAGGAAGAGGCACCGGTGCCCCTGCCAGCGCACTTCCTCGGTGAGGGACATGCCCAGCTCGTCGCGATAAAAGCGCAGCGCCGCCTCCACATCGGCGACGAACAGGCGCACCGGCCCGATGCGCGCCACCTTGAACGGGCGCGCGAGCAGCACGCCGCCGACGTCGAAGGTTTCGTCGCAGGGCTCCTCGGCGCGCACCCCGGTGCGCACATCCAGCCCCTCGGCCAGCGCCTGGCGGATCTCGGCGTACTCGGAGCGGTGCGGCAGCTCGGGCGGCTTCTCGTAGCGCACCTTGTGCATGACCTTGGGCTTGGAATAGCCGTCCCAGCCGATCTGCTCGATGCCGTAGTAGAGCTCGTTGATATGGCCGTCGGGGTCGGGCGGATAGAAGTGCCAGTTCGAGCCGGGCAAGTCGCGCCCCGAGCGCAACACCGGCAGCCCGCGGCTCTTGAACCACGCGAAGCCGTCGACCACCTCGCGCAGGCTGCCGACCTGCCAGGTGATCTGGTTGATGGTGGCTTGCGGATGCTTGCGGTAGTGCGGATTGAGCTGCGTCATCACGCGCCGCGGAAAGATAACGAACGAGTGATGGTCGCCGCCGTGGCGCGTGAAGTAGCCCACGCCCGGACCGTGGCGGCCGCGCTCGGCCTCGGGCAGGCGCGCGCCGAAGTCGATCGGGTCGGAGACGCGAAAGCCGAGCAGGCGGGTATAGAAATCGCGCGAGGCTTCCGGGTCGTGCACGTTGACGCCGAAATGGCCCAGCCGCAGCAGCTTGAACGGGCGCGGCAGGCGCACGCCGCCGACGTCGAATGGCTCAGCGCTCATGCGGAAATTCTGGCACGGCGGGCGCCTCGAGCGGCACGTAGCGCCGCCAGGTTCGCAGCCACACGCGCTCGGCAAGCGGCAGCGCCCCGGCGCCGAGCATGGCGACGCCGAAAGCCACCGCGTACAGGCCCTGCCGGTCCAGGGCGTAGCCCAGGCCCGCGCACAGCAGGAAACCGGCCAGCGTGGCGAAAATCAACGCTTCCTCGGCGCGGTGCACGTTCACCTTGATGCGGCGCTTGCAGTAGCGGCAGTCGATCTCCATGCGCGCGATGATCGGCTGGGACAGCCGGCGTGCCGTCAGGTCGCGATTGCAATGCGGGCAGCGATGGTCCATGCCTAGGCGAGCAGCAGCGCGACGAGGCCGCCGACCAGTCCCAGCGTGCCGGCGAACAGCGCGAGTGACACCGAGGCCAGGTAAAAGCCCCGGCGCACGCCCACCGAGCGCCCCGCGGGGGTAACCACGTAGTAGCCGCAGATGAGCGACGACACGACGAGCAGCGTGAGGCCCAGGACCCCGGCCTCCACGGCCCGGTTGTCGGGGATGAAGGGCAGGGCGACCGCGCTCGCCACCAGGCCCGTGCCGCCGATGATTACGCCGAGGGTGAACGCCGCGCCGAGGGACAGGCGCTCCAGCGCCAGCCACCGCGCACTCAGGCGCAGGAACGGAAGGTAGAGCAGCGAGCCGAACGGCACCAGGATGAAGGCCTGCAGCATTTCCACCCGCGCATTCTATCTAGTAGGTGTAGCTGCCGGTGAACGCGAGCAGGTTGGTGACCGCGTGCCCGGCCACGAAGGGCCACAGGTTCCGCGTTCTCAGGTAGAGCGCCGCCAGTACCAGGCCGAGGAAGAACGCGGCCAGCACCTCGCGCGTGCCGCTTTCCCAGTGAATCGCCGCGAAGGCCGCGGCGGACACCAGCACGTAGGCGGGGCCGCGCAGCCACAGCGCCGGCAGGCCGCGGAACACCACCTCTTCGGCGAGCGCCTCGCTCAGCACGAGGTAAGCGAGCAGCACCAGGCTGCCGGCGGGGTGGTGCGGAAACGCCTGCGTATAGACGAACGCGCTCGCCGGCCACTCCCACGGCACGAACAGGGCCAGCATCCGCGCGAAGCCGTAGCCGTACGCGAACGCCGCGATGATCAGCGGATACAGGAGCAGCGCCGACAGGCGCGGTTGCGGGCCCAGGAGCGGTCCCAGCCCATAGTCGCGCGGCCGTACCGCGGCAATGCGCCACAGCAGCCACAGGCTCGCCAGCGGCACCAGCACGAACTGCGCGGCATCGAGAAACCAGAACAGCGGCGTGCTCGCGCGAAACGCCGGGCCGAGATACAGCCCGTTCAGCGCGAGCAGCGCGGCCGTAGGCAGCATGGCCCAAAGCGCCGCCCTAGGATTGGCCACGCCGGTCGAGGCGATAGACAAAGCACTCGTCGGCGCCGAACCGCCGCCGCTCGACGAAGCGGAACCCGAGGCGCTCGTAGAAGCGGTGGGCGCGCGTATTGCTCGCCAGCGGATCGATGAGCACCGCCGACACCTGCGGGTCGGCGAAGCAGCGTTCTAGCGCAAGCCGCATCATCTGCGTGCCAAAGCCCTTGCCCAGGTCCGCCTCGCTGCCGATCCACAGGTCGATGGCCCGCAGCCCGGCGGGCAGATGAGCTGCTCGCGCCAGTCGGGCGCGCGCGCGAGCTCCGTTTCCCAGCCCCAGTCGTCGTTCGGATCGGAGGCGACCACGTGCGGCTGCTCGTCCCAGCCGCGCAGCAGCTCGAGGTCGGCGGGGGTTGCCGGGCGCAGGACTATCGCCGCCCCACGCCCTTGAAGAAGGTGTAGCAGAACACGCCGTCGGGCGCGGCCGTGCGGTAGAGCGCGCGGATGCCTTCGTCGAACGCCGCGGGCGTCGCCATGCCGGCCTCGAGAGCGGCGCTGCGCACGCCTTCGATCATGGCGGTGAAGGTCTTGCGCGTGAAGCCCTCGATCAGCCGCGGGCGCGAGCCGTCGACATACACCATGCGCGGCGAGACTTGCACGCCGGCGAAGCCCGCCGCCACCAGCAGCGGGTACACCTCGCGGCCGATGAGCGCGTTGCCGCCGGCGGCGCGCTGCAGGTCGACCTGGCACTGGATGGCGCGGCGCGCCGCCTCGCTGTCCGGATGGAAGTACGCCGAGCCATGGTCGCCTTCGATCACGGTGATGCTGCCGCCGGGCCTGAGCAGCTGCTTCAGCACCCCCAGCGCCTCGAGCGGCCGCGCCAGGTGCTCCAGCACGAAGCACACGAACACGTGATCGAAGGACGCCGGCTCGAACGGCAGCTCGAAAAGGTCCGCCTGCCGGAACTGCACGTTGGACAGGGCCGCGGCGTCGGCGCGCTTTCCCGCTTCCGCCAGCGAAGCCGCCGAGATGTCGATGCACGTGAAAGCAGCGCCGGGGCTGTTGCGCGCCAGCGTGACGGTCTGCGCGCCGCTGCCGCAACCGGCTTCGAGCACACGGCTGCCCGCGGGATACGCGGTGTCCGCGTGCAGGAGATCGATCAGCGCGTCTGCCTGGTCTTGCAGCCGCCGGTTCGCGTGCTCGTCGTAGCCGTGGACGTAGGCCGCGCTCATCCCGGGTGACCTTGCACGTCCGACAGGCTTGAGGCGCTGCTGTCTTCACCCAGGCGCACCACGCTGAAGGACCCGTCGGTCTCCAGCACGACGGCTTGCGCTTGCGCCAGCGAGGACAGGCCGGCTGCCCGCACCGCCGCGCGCACTTCGTCGTCCGTGACCCGGGCGCGCCGCATTTCAGTCGCCAGGGGTTCGCCGCGGTACAGCAGCATGCGCGGCTCCCCGGTGACGAGCCTGCGCACCCAGCGCGCCCTGACGCTGGACCAGGTAATGGCGAATTGCAGCCCGATCAGCACGGCGAAGGCGAGGGCGCCCTCGGCCAGGGCGACGTTCTTGTCGAGCAGGACGGTCGCCAGCGTGGAGCCCAGGGCTACGGTCACCACCAGGTCGAAAGCGTTCATCTTGGACAAGGTCCGCTTGCCCGATAGTCGCAGGAAGGCGACCAGGGCGACATAGGCCAGCATCCCGACGACCAGCGTGCGCAGCAGGCTTTCGCCTCCCTCGAAGAGCATCGCGCCAATTTACCGCATGAGATCGGGATTAGGAGGCCAGCCGAGCTCCCATCCCGGGGGGTGGGACGGCTTCCGCGGGGGTGGTTTGCCGAACCTGTTGTGCCGGGACCGCGGATTGCTATACAAAGGAGCCCATGCGCATAGAAGCCGTGAAGGCCGCCTACCGGCGGTACGCGAATGTCTACGACGCCATATTCGGACCGGTGCTGCAGCCCGGCCGCAAGGCCGTGATCGAAGCTCTCGGCTGCCGGCCGGGCGAGCGCGTGCTGGAGGTGGGCGTGGGCACCGGGCTTTCCCTGCCCATGTATCCCGCCTCCGTGCGCCTCACCGGCATCGATCTGTCGCGCGAGATGCTGGAGCGCGCGCGCGTGCGCGTGCAGCGCCGCCAGCTCTCGAACGTCGAAGGGCTGCTCGAGATGGACGCCGAGGCGATGGACTTTCCGGATGCGAGCTTCGACAAGGTGGTGGCGATGTACGTGGTGTCGGTGACCGACCGGCCGGCGCAGCTGCTGCACGAGCTGCAGCGCGTGTGCAAGCCCGGCGGCGACATCTTCATCGTCAACCATGTGCGCTCCGACAATCCCGTGGTCGGCGCGGTGGAAAAGAGCCTGGCGCGCTTTGCCAACCACCTCGGGTTCCATCCGGACTTCGAGCTGCGCAACCTGGTGAACGGCTCGTTTCGCGTCGAGCACGTGTCCAGCATCAACTTTTTCTGGAAGGTGATGCGGCTGCGGGCGGACGGAATAGGAACAGCGCCGCGATGACCAGCGCGGCGCCGGCGAGCTGCACCGGCGCCAGGCGCTGGCCGAGGATCAGGGCGGCCAGCAGCACCGAGGCGATCGGCTCGAAATTCATGTAAAACCCGGCGCGCGTCGCGCCGATGCGCACGCTGGCAAGAAAAAGGCCGATGAGCGCGAAGGCGTAGAACGCGCCCACGCCGGCAAGGCCGCTCCAGCCCGGCACGCTTGCCGGCCATGCCACCGCGCCGGTCACCAGGCACGCCGCCACGAACACCCCGAGCGCGGTGAGCATCATGTAGAGCGTGGCGACCCGTGTGTCGCGCCCGTGGAAGAAGTGGCCGGTCAGCAGGAACGCCGCCGACCACATGCACGCGGCGCCCAGCGCGAGCCACACGCCTTTCGCCTGCGCGGCGGTGAGCTCGACGTTCAGCGCGAGCGCCACCCCGGCGAACGCGAGGCCGAGGGCGGCCGCGGTGCGCCAGCGAAAGCGCTCCTTGCCCAGCAGCCAGCTCGCCGCCGTGGTGATCGCCGGCCAGGTATAGAAAATGAGCACCGCCAGCGGCACCGGGATCTCGCCGATGGCCGCGTTGATCATGTAGTTGTTGACGCACAGCGGGATGCCGATGAGCAGGGCGACCGCCAGGTCCCTGCGCGCCATTGCGAGCGGAACGCTCTTGTAGGACAGCCAGGCGAGCAGCAAGAGCACTGCGCATACCGTGCGCACCGTCACCACGGTGAGCGGATTGCTGCCGCCCTGCAGGGCGAGCGCGGTGCAGATCCCCGTCATGGCGAACGCGACGGCAAAGGCCAGCAGGTGGGCGGGGGTCAAGGCGGCCGTTCTTCTTGGCGCCATGGTACTTCCGGCGCAGCCCGTCCGGTGGCGGCGCAACGCCGGACGGCTTACATAGTGAGCGATGGTCAGTTGGCTGCGTCGCCGCCTCGGGGTGCACTTCTACTACGTGCTGGTGCACCCCTTGCGCGCCCGGCCGCCGCTGGCCGCGCCGCCGAGCGGCCTGGCCTGCCGCGTGCTGGAGGGCCAAGATCTCCTGGACTATTGCGCCGATCCCGAGCTCGACCTGCGCGAGCCGGCGGTGCGCGCCGCCCTCGCGGCGGGCGACGTGTGCGTCGGGGCGCTGGAGCACGGTCGCCTCGCGGGCTATGTCTGGTATTCGTTCGCCGGCGCCGCGCACGTCGAGGGCGTGCGCGTGCAGGTCGGCCCGCGGCTGCGCTACGCCTACAAGGTGCACGTGCGTCCCGCCTGCCGCGGCCGGGGCATCGCCCGGGAGCTGCTGGCGCAAGGCGCCGAGCTCTGCCCGCGGCGCGGGCGCGCGCTCGGCGTGAGCTTCGTCGCCCCGGACAACGCGCCTTCGCTGCGCGCCTTTGCCGCCGCCGGCTGGCGCCGCGCGGGCTATGCCGGCTACGTGAAATGGCGCGGCCGCTTCCGCGCGTTCGCCTCGGCCGGCGCGGCGCGCGCGGGAGCCGGGTTCTTGTGCGCCTGAGCGGCTTTCTCGCCCGGCTGCTGCCGTGCGCACGGCCCTACCTCGGCATGAACTGCGTGCAGGTGCTGCAGCATCTGCCCGGCGCGTGCCCGCTGCCGCCGCGCAGCCATCGCAACGCGCAGTGCCGCGTGCTTGCCGAGGACGAGGTGCTCGCCTTCGCGGTCGACCCGGCGCTCGACCTCGACGAGGCATGGGTACGCCGCGCATTCGCGCGCGGCGCCGTCTGCCTGGGCGCGGTCGAGTGCGGCCGCCTGCTCGGCTATACCTGGCTCGCCTTCGGCGATACGCCTTATGCCCGCGGGGTATGGCTCGAGCTGGATTCCGGCCTGCGCTATTCGCATAAGAGCTTCGTGCGGCCGGGCTACCGCGGGCTGCGCATAATCCAGGCGCTGCACGCGCTCGCCGATCGCACCGAGCTGTGGCGCGGGCGGCGTGCCTCGGTCAGCCTGGTCGATGCCGACAACCACCCCTCGCTCTGCTCCCTGCAGCGCGCCGGCTCGCTCACGCTCGGGTACGCGGTCTACACCATGATTTTTGGCGCGGTCATCGTCTGGCGCTCGGCCGGCGTGCGTCGCGCCGGCATCCGCCTGTACGCGCCGCGGCCGGCCGGCGCTGATAGGATGCAGCCATGGCCGCACCAAAGCCCGCACTCTTCCGCATAGGCCAGATCGTCCCGTCGTCCAACACGACGATGGAGACCGAGATCCCGGCCATGCTGCGCGCACGGGAGCAGCATTTCCCGGAGCGCTTCACCTTTCATTCCTCGCGCATGCGCATGCAGCGCGTGTCAGCCGAGGAGCTGGCGGCGATGAACCGCGAGGGGCTGCGCTGCGCCGCGGAGCTCGCCGATGCGCGCGTCGACGTGATGAGCACCGCCTGCCTGGTGGCGATCATGGCGCAGGGCTTCGGCTACCACCGGCAGGTGGAGGAGGACTTCCGCCGCGTGGTGGCCGAGAACGGCGCGCGCTCGAAAGTCATGACCTCGGCCGGCGCGCTGGTGCAGGGCCTGAAGCGCCTGCGCGCGAAGAAGGTGTCGCTCCTGGCGCCGTACATGAAGCCGCTCACCGACAAGGTGGTGGCCTACCTCGAGCACGAAGGCATCGAGGTGCTGGACCGCATCGCCTTCGAGATTCCCGACAACCTGGAAGTCGGCCGGCGCGACCCGATGCGCCTGCTCGAGGACGTGAAGCGCCTGAAGACCGCCAACGCCGACGCCGTGGTGCTGTCGGCCTGCGTGCAGCTGCAGTCGCTGCCCGCGATCCAGGCCGCCGAGACCATGCTCGGGCTGCCGGTCACCTCCACCTCGGTGTGCACCGTGCGCAACATGCTCGAGCTCCTCGAGCTCGACGCGCGCATCCCCAACTGCGGCGCGCTGCTCGCCTAGGGTTTTAGGGGACAGACCCCTGGGGGTCTGTCCCCCGCTGTACCTGTAGAATCGCGCCTTTTTCGGAACCCGTGATCCGTTTTTCGAACGTCACCCTGCGCCGCGGCGTGAAGCCGCTGCTCGAAGGCGCCGACGTCTCCATCAATCCCGGCGAGCGCATCGGCCTCATCGGCGCCAACGGCTCGGGCAAGTCGAGCCTGTTCGCGCTGCTGCGCGGCGAGCTGCATACCGACAAGGGAGAGGTGGACTTTCCGGCGCACTGGCGCATCGCGCACGTGGCGCAGGAAACCCCGGCGCTGGAGCGCCCGGCGCTGGAGTACGCCATCGACGGCGATACCACGCTGCGGGCGCTCGAAACCAGGCTCGGCGAGGCCGAGGCGGCGAACGACGGCAACCTGATCGGCGAGCTGCACGCCGGCCTCGCCGACGCCGACGCCTACACCGTGCGCGCGCGCGCCGAAAGGCTGCTGGTGGGACTGGGCTTCGCCCCGGCCGACGTGCATCGCTCGGTGGCGCAGTTCTCGGGCGGCTGGCGCATGCGCCTGAACCTCGCGCAGGCGCTGATGTGCCCCTCCGATCTCCTGCTGCTCGACGAGCCGACCAACCACCTCGACATCGACGCCATCATCTGGCTGGAGGACTGGCTGCGCCGCTACCCCGGCACGCTCATCGTGGTGTCGCACGACCGGGACTTCCTCGACGGCGTGGTGACCGCCATCGTGCACATCGACCAGAAGCGGCTGCGCCGCTACGGCGGGCACTACTCGAGCATCGAGGAGCAGCGCGCGCAGGCGCTGGTGCTGGCGCAAAGCCAGGTCGAGAAGCAGCAGCGCGAGCGCGCGCACCTGCAGTCGTTCATCGACCGCTTCAAGGCGAAGGCCACCAAGGCACGCCAGGCGCAAAGCCGCATGAAGATGCTGGCGAAGATGGAGGAGCTCGCGCCGCTGCACGTGGCCGCGCCGTTCTCCTTCGAGTTCCGCGAGCCGCTGCGCGCGCCCGACCCGCTGCTGGTACTCGAAGGCGCGGACATGGGCTACGGCGACCAGGTGGTGCTCGCCGGCGTGACCCTGTCGCTGCAGTCGGAGCAGCGCATCGGCCTCCTGGGCGTGAACGGCGCGGGCAAGTCCACGCTCATCAAGACCATCGCGGGGGCCTTGTCCCCCCTATGCGGAACCGCCGTATTCAACAAGGGCCTGGTCATCGGGTACTTCGCCCAGCACCAGGTGGAGATGCTGCGCGACGACCAGTCGCCGCTGTGGCATCTGCAGCGCCTGACCAGCGACGCCCGCGAGCAGGACCTGCGCAATTACCTGGGCAGCTTCAACTTCCCCGGCGACATGGGCACCGGTTCGATCGAGCACTTCTCCGGCGGCGAGAAGGCGCGCCTCGCCCTCTCGCTCATCGTCTGGCAGCGGCCCAACCTGCTGCTGCTGGACGAGCCGACCAACCACCTCGACCTCGAGACGCGCGAGGCGCTGGCGGTGGCGCTCGCGCAGTTCGAAGGCACGCTGGTGCTCGTGTCGCACGACCGGCACCTCTTGCGCGCGACCACCGAGCAGCTGCTGATCGTCGCCGGTGGCCGCGTGCAGCCTTTCGACGGCGACCTGGACGACTATCGCGACAGCCTGCTGAAGAAGAAAGACGAGCCCAAACCCCCCGCTCGCGCAGCTCGCGACCCCCTTGTCAGGGGGTCGAAGAAAGGCGTCGAATCGCGGCTCAAGCGCATCGAAGAGACGATGGCGAAGCTCAATGCGAAAAAATCGGAAATCGAATCGCAGCTCGGCGACCCGGCGGTGTATGCGGATGCCGGCAAGGTACGCACGCTGACGCTCGACCAGGCCTATGTCACGAAGGAGCTCGAGCAGCTCGAAAGTGAGTGGCTCGAACTGCAGTGCTGAGATTCGGCAGCGTGGCGATACTCATCCTCGCCGGCTGGGCGGCGCTCGAGCCGCGGCCCATGTCGTGGGTGTTCATGGCGGCGGTGGCGGCCTTCGAGCTGTGGCTCGCGCAGCGCATGAAATCGCTCGACACCGGGCCGGTGGCGGTGGACGAGCCGCCCTACCGCTTCAGTACTGAGGAGGCAGGGCTGGTCGCGCGCTATCGCTTCTACTTCACCTACCCGGCGAGCGCGGCGCAGGCCGCCTCGGTGCTGGCCGCCATCGGCCTGGCGGGCGCGGTGCTCGCGCTGTGGCTGTCCTACCGGGGCGCGTTCGCCGAAAGCGCGCTCATCGGCCTGAATCTCTTCCTCGTCGGCTGGTTCACCCGGCGCATGGCGCCGGTGTACGCGCTGCGCCTCGCGGCCTCGCGCGGCAAGCGCGAAGCGCTGCACGCGCTGGAGCTGCTCGATCCCCTGTGGGCTAAAATCAGGCAAGCCAACAAGGACAGCTCATGAACGCACCGATCAAGACCGAAGACGCCTTCCATCGCCTGATTCACGAGAACCACATGTACGGCCTGTGGGAGATCGCGAGCCAGATGACGCCGCACCCGCGGCCCGAAGCGATCCCGCACCAGTGGAAGTGGGCGGTGCTCGACGAAGTGGCCAAGCGCTCGGCGAGCGCGGTGCCGGTGGGCGACGAGCGCCGCGCGATGCAGCTTTTCAACCCCGGACTGAACGGCCAGTGGGCCACCACCAACACCCTGATCGCCGCGGTGCAGGTGCTGCTGCCCGGCGAGGTGGCGCGCGCGCACCGGCATTCGCCGGCGGCGATCCGCTTCATCATCCAGGGAAACGGCGCCTATACCGCGGTCGAAGGCGAGAAGGTCATCATGCGCGAGGGCGACCTCATCCTCACGCCGAGCTGGCAGTGGCACGACCACGGCAACGAGACGCAGGAGACCGTGGTGTGGATGGACGGCCTGGACGTGCCGCTCACCAAGGCGCTCAACTGCATCTTCTTCGAGATGCACGGCGAGGAGAAATTCGCCCAGAGCAAGCCGGTGAACGGATCCAAGGCGCTGTACGGCCACGGGCACCTCGCACCCACCTGGGTGAAGGAGCGCCCGCGCTCCTCGCCGCTCATGCTCTATTCGTTCGACCAGACGCTGGCGGCGCTCGAGGCGCTCAAAGGCAGCGAGGGCTCGCCCTACGAGGGCATCGCGCTCGAGTACACCCATCCGCAGACCGGCGGCCCGGTCACCCCGACCATCGCCTGCCGCATCCAGATGCTGAGGAAGGGCGAGAAGCTGAAGGCCCGCCGCGTCACCGGCAGCTCGGTGTTCCACGTGGTGCGCGGCAAGGGCCGCACGGTAATCGACGGCCAGGCGTTCGACTGGGACAAGGGCGACATCATCGCGCTGCCCTCGTGGGCGCAGCACGCGCACGAGAACCGCGGCAGCGAAGAGGCGCTGCTGTTCTCGATCAGCGACCGCCCGGTCATCGAGGCGCTGGGCCTGTATCGCGAGCAGACGCAGGCTTAGCCGCGCGCCGCGCGCGCGCCTCGATCGCCACGTCCATCAGCCGCGTCAGGCGCTCGGGCGCGATGGGCTTGGTCACGTACTCGTCGAAGCCGGCTTCGCGTGCGCGGCGCAGCGAGTCGGGCTGGCCGTAGCCGGTGAGGGCGATGAGCACCATCGCGTCGTGCTCCGGGGCGCCGCGCAGGGTCTCGGCCACCTTGTAGCCGTCCACCCCCGGCAGCCCGATGTCGACCACCGCGACATCGGGGTTCACGCGCGCGAGCGCCGCGATGCCGGTGATGCCGTCGGCCGCCTCGTGCACCTGGTGGCCGTCCAGCGCGAGCGCCGCGGCGAGCGTGCGGCGGGCATCCTCGTTGTCCTCGATGAGCACGATGCGGTGGCGGCGGCGCTCCGGCGCACCGTCGCTGGCCGCCTGCCGGGGCTGCGGCTCGGTGGCCGGCAGCGTCACGGTGAAGATGGATCCCTCGCCCGGGCCGGCGCTCGCCGCGAACGCCTTGCCGCCCTGCAGCTCGGCTAGGTGCTTGACCAGCGTGAGGCCGATGCCCAGCCCGCCCGGGCCGCGGTCGAGCTGCTGCTCGCCCTGCACGAACAGGTCGAACACGCGCGCGGCGAGCTCGGGCGCCATGCCGATGCCGCTGTCGCGCACGCGCAGCACCGCGGCGTCGCGGTCGCGGCGCAGGCTCACCGTCACCTGCCCGCCCACCGGCGTGTACTTGACCGCGTTGCCCACCAGGTTGGTGACGATCTGCGCGGTGCGCGCCTCGTCGGCGCGCACCCACAGCGGCACGAGGTCCAGGCGCACTTCGTGCCCCGACAGGCGTCCGGCGCTGCGCATCTGGGCGACGCTGCGCTCGACCAGCTCGGTCAGGTCGAACGGCTCGCGCGCGAGGCTCACCTTGCCGCGCGTGACGCGGCTCACGTCGAGCAGATCCTCCACCATGCGCGTCATGTGCTCGACCTGCCGCGACACCACCTCGCTCGCCTCGGCGGCCGCGCCTTCCTGCAGGCCGACCTTGCGCAGCACCTGCGCCGCCGCGGCGAGCGCGCCCAGCGGATTGCGCAGCTCGTGGCTCAGCATGGCGACGAACTCGTCTTTCGCGCGGTCGGCGTCGCGCAGGGATTTCTCGCGCAGCCGCACCGCCCGGGCGGACGCCGCGAGCACCTCGGCGACTTCGGCGATCTCGCGCACGCGCAGCTTTGCCGGGGGCTCGGGCTGCGCGCCCGCGGCGAGCGATTTCGCCATGCCGGCCAGCGCTTCGAGCGAGCGGGTCAGGCGCTGCGCGAGCGACAGCGGCAGCAGCACGGCGAAGAGCAGGGTGCCGCCGACGGCGAGCAGGACGAGCCAGGGAATGGCGTGGTCGACCCCGGCGAGGGCGACGATGAGCAGCGGCGCCACCGTGCCCAGGGTGAGGAGAAGCAGGTAAGAACGGAGTTTCATCGGCCGCATAGGCCGCTCCCGTCAAACCGCCGGCTCCCCTAAGCCGTGCCGGTGTTTTGATCGAAAGGCAATTCTAGCGCAGGAGCCGCCAGAGCATGGCGTAGCCGATCGTTGACAGGGCGAGCGCCTGAGCCGCGGCCATGCCGGTGGTGCGCAGGGCGTCGCGACACCCGTCCACGGTGCACGGCAGCTCCAGCGGCTGCGCGCCGGCGAGCGCCCAGCCGGCGGGGGCGACGATCAGCAGGGCGAGCAGGCCGGCGCGTATGCGCGGCGCGAGCCGCAATCCGGGGGGCAGCTCGCGCGCGGGCGTCCGGCGCCACCAGCGCGCGAGCCACGCGGCGAGGATTGCGCCGCCCAGCAGCGTGCTCGCGTGCTGCAGCACCTGGAAGCCGTGCACCACGAAGCGCTCGTGCGACAGGGCGTCCCAAGCGAGGTGGGTCGCGGCGCCGGCGCCGAGCGAGGCGA
>CBDDSA010000312.1:0-4801 GCA_965233185.1 uncultured bacterium | reverse complement strand
GAACATGCTCGACGACCTGAAGGTCCGCGCGAGCGCCATCACCGACGGCGTCGCCGCGCTCAAGGGGGCGAGCGATCTCAAGACCGCCTCCGCCGCCCTCGCCGACCTGCTCGCGCGGCTGGACGAAACTTCGGTCGCGGTGTCGAGCGGCTTCGATCATCTCGCGGCAGCCGAGGCGGCCGGCTCCGGCGCAATCCGCAACATGGCGGTGCAGAGCGCGCCGCCGGGAGCGCAGGGACAGGCCCAGCCGTCGCAGGGGCAACAGTCGCAGCAGTCCCAGGGAGGAAGCCAGGCGGCAGACCAGGCGGCGGAGCAGGCGAAGCGGCTCCTGCAACGGCTGTTCCGGTAACCGGGGGAGGGGAGGGCGACATGAAGACGTCGATCGTTCTGGCGGGATCGCTTCTCGCGGCCGCGCACGCCTTTGCGTCCGAGCCGGTCAATGGCACCAGGGCCTCGCCGCAGCTCCACAAGGCCGAGCCGGTCGGGGCGAAAGCGCAGATGAAGAAAAGCGAGCCCTGCTGTGCAGTTGCCGCGGTCAACGCCGCTTCGGGCATGGTGACGCTGAGAGATCTGAAAACCGGCAGCACGTTTAACGTCCGGGTGCAGAACAAGGCGCGGCTGAACGGCCTGCGCGTCGGCCATCGCGTGGACCGGAACCTCTAGCTCGCGGCCTGAGCGGGACAAGCGGAGGCCGTCGGCCTGCAACCGGCTCAGCCCTCCGGGGGCATGAAATAGCCGCGCCTCGCCAGCCGCGCGAGCACGTTGCCGTAGGCGATGATAGCTGGGTAGAGCGCGATCGCAATCGCCGCGAGCGCGCCCGTCCACGCCGCATTCAGTCAGAAGAGGAATGCGCTCTTCAGGGCCCTTGTCCACATCGCGCCGAGCTCCTCTTTCCATTCGGCGCGGTCCACGGTCGGCTTGCGCCCGAGGAGGAACGGGCGCAGCAGCAGCCGGAAGATGGACGCGTGCGCCTGCGCGAGCGCGTACCGGCGATGGTAGGGTTTTTGATCTGCTTCTGACCGCCTAGTCCTCGCGGTCATTGCGTTACCTCGCGAGCTTGGTTGGCCTGATCTCGAGAGGGCGATTGAGCGTTAGGCCGTTCCGGTCGGACCATGGACGACGCTAGAAGCCCGAGTCCCCTCAGCGAATCATTCCCGAAGTCATGGTGGCCGCCATCCTGAGCCCGTGGAGTATTCTTCCGGCAGAGGAAATAACCGGGGGAGACATGGCGCGTAAGGGTGTATGGGAAGCCATCGGCGGCTGGAGATCAATTCTGGCCGCGATCGTTGGCGCACTTGCCATGCTTGCTTTCTTCTACTACTTCCTCAACTTGGTCTTGCCGGATCTGCGCCAAGGTCAGGAGAAGGTGCTGGCGGAACTACAGAAGCTGCGGGGCGACCTACAGGAGCAGGAAAAGCGCCAACGCCAGGACCTAGCAGCCCACGCTGTCGAGGAGCGGCAGATCCGTGAGAATCTCAGCAGCAACGTCAGGGCGATGCGCAGTCACGTAATTGCGCTCAAGGTCAAAGTGGAGGGAAAGGTAAACGCAAGCGACTTGAAGGACTTGGTATCACAGGTGGAGGGCGTGAGTGGCGCCGAGGCAGTTGTGTTTACCGGGGTCACTGACGTTATTGGCATGCCGAAGCCTTACAGCGGCTTCGACAAGTTCAAGACAGTTGGACTGCCGTATGACGCGCTTGCGCTGAAGGCTGGCAAGCTTCGCGTTGACCAGTCCCTTGCGACACTTCTCCTTACTAGGGATGCGCGGTGGGAGGCGACCGCAGAGGGATTGACGGTATTCTACGAGGGCGGCTCCGCGAAGTTGAGGGCCAAGCCGACTGCAAGCAAGTATGATCTGATTCGTCAGGCAGACGTATTCAACTCGTTGTCGCAGGCGGTCGACGCTCTTGCAGATAGCGTGACCCCAAAGAAGAAGTTAGAGCAAATCAAGGGCTCGACCCCGCCACCAACTCCGCACGGCACGGCTCCGAATCCTGCAACCAGGGCCGCACCTTTCGTCGACAAAATGAAGTAGTGCGTAGCGGCGCGTCAACGTGAGCCCATGATCGGCGAGCACATCGCCGTAGGGCTACCTCCGCTAGTCGGCACGGCGCAGTAGTGCGTCTGGCCGGTCAACCGATCCAAGCGGAAAGCGATCAGCACTCCGGCCTGATTCACTGGAGTCGAGATTTCGTATCGCGAGAACGCGCCTAGGAGCGCTGCAGCCCCAATCACGGCAGCACCTATTATCAGCGAATGCATTGTCGTCATTGCTCCCCCTTGCGGCGAGCCTAGCACGACGAGAGAAGCACGCCAGGGGAGGGCGACGGGGCAGCGCCGCGCGAAGCCGCTTGGAGTCGGGAGATCGCGGTCCGGACGAGCATGAGCGACCGTCGAGCGGATCTCCTCCATCCGAACCTACGGGGGTACTGCGGAAACGGTTTGGTGCGCCGATTGCTGCGCTCGGCAGCATGGCTACTAGGCGCAGTAAACCGTTCACGGTAGCGGTGCTTTCGGATGGGAAGGTTCAGAGTTCTGCCGCACGGATGAAGACGCTGCCCTCCAAGCTGCGTGGGTTCGTCCGCAAGCCGCCTCTTCGCGCCGATGGCACGCCCGGCGAAACTTTACGAGGAGCACCACATGGCAGACGATATCAAGCAAACCGGCAAACCGGACGACGCACGAATCAACCCTGACCAGGAGCACGAGGTTCGCTACTGGAGCGAGAAGCTAGGTGTGTCCCGCGAAGAGTTGCGGAAGGCTGTCCATGCCGCCGGGCCCATGGTGAAGGACTTGCAGCGGCATCTCGGACGCTAAGGTCTGTAGTGCCTCTGCTTCTGCAGCATCCGGCGGTATCCCTCGAGGTACGCTTCCTTCAGCCGCTCGGCGACCTCCATACGGTCGGCGGCCAGGCGCGACAGCGCGATCGTGCATTCATGCTCGGCATAGGCGGCGCGCGCCGGATGGTCGGTCGGTAGGTCAGCGAGGACCGCGGCGACGGCCGCGTGCTCGTCGGGGTCGCGGGCGTCGAAGCATGGGGCCATGCTCTCAAACCAAGCCCATATGCGCCTTCACTTCGTCGAATGGAGTGCGTCCTCTGTACTTTCGGAGCTTGCTGGCTATCGTCCGACGCTGCCATGCCTCAAGGCGATGGTCTGCCAGGATACGGCGCATATCCTTGCCTGGCACTATGGAGGCCGCTTTTAGGTACGCGCGGCTCGCCTCCCGAGCGGCATCCTTTATCCGACCGGCGTTCTTGTGCTCCAGGATGAGTTCAAGAGATCGGTTGAGCTGCTCGATGTTGTCGTAGTAGCGGACCAGTGCTTGAGTGCCGTTGTAGTCCAGGCCTCCCAGCGCGACCAGCCGGGCGATTCCATTCACGTAGAGCGTGGTTGAGATTCTGTGCAATGGCTCACGCGGCGTGCCGGGATCGAGGTAGGCGATGCCAAAATCGCTTGCGCGGTCGATCTCTGCCTGGATCGCCTTTTTCGTAGCGGACCTGAGCCGGTCATCGTCCAGCCACTTCAAGAAGCGCGAGATACCAAGAGTGACGAGAGCAGCGACGACTGAGCTCGTCAACAGAATTGTCGACAGATCCACCAGCCTCCCTCCCCGCGCGCGATTTTATGTCGTGGGACACTGCGTACCCTGGTCGCGTGTATCCAGCCGAGTATTCTGGACAGAATTGAACGCTCCGAGGCTCTAAGAATCATGGGCTTACGCATTGGTATTGACTTAGGCGGGACCAAGATCGAGATCATCGCGCTCGACCAGGGACGCGAGGTGTTCCGCAGGCGCGTCCCCACGCCGCGCGGCGACTACGCCGGCACGCTGCAGGCGATATCGCTGCTCGTCTCCGATGCCGAGAATCAACTGAAGAAGAAAGCCAGCGTGGGGATCGGCATGCCCGGCACGCTGTCGCGGGTGACCGGGCGGGTCAAGAACTCGAACTCCACGTGGCTGCTCGACATGCCGTTCAAGCAGGACCTCGAGAAGGCGCTCGGGCGCGAGGTGCGGATGGCGAACGACGCGAACTGCTTCGCGCTCTCGGAGGCGACCGACGGCGCGGCGGCGGGCGCCGAGGTCGTGTTCGGCGTCATCCTCGGCACCGGGGTGGGCGGCGGGATCGTGGTGCGCGGCCGGCCGCTCGAAGGGCCGAACGGCATCGCGGGCGAGTGGGGGCACAACCCGCTGCCGCTGCCGACCGAAGCGGACCTGCCGTTGCCCAAGTGCTACTGCGGCCGCTACGGCTGCATCGAGACCTATCTCTCCGGCCCCGGCCTTGCGCGGGACCACGAACGCCTGACGAACCAGAAGCTCGATCCCGAAGAGATCGTGAAATTGAACGGTCGAGCCCTCGAGCGTTACGAGGAACGGCTAGCCCGTTCTCTGGCCCACGTGATCAACATCGTCGATCCGGACGTCGTGGTGCTGGGCGGCGGCATGTCGAACACGGCGCGGCTCTACGCGAACGTGCCGAAGCTGTGGGGGCGCTACGTCTTCTCCGACCGGGTCGACACCCGGCTCCTCGCGCCGGTGCACGGGGACTCGAGCGGCGTGCGCGGCGCCGCCTGGCTCTGGAGCTAGATGAGAAAAATAGGGTCTGTCCCTATTTTTCCTGCCGAAGAGAGGTAAAGACGATCCGGGCTGCGCGCGCGAAGGTCCAGTAGGCCCAGGCCCAGTCGATCAGCACCGTGAGGCGGTTGCGGAAGTTGATCAGGAAGTAGACGTGGGCGAGGAGCCAGAGGAGCCAGGCGGGGTAGCCGGAGAAATGCAGCCGCCCGATCATCGCCACCGCGGC
>CBDDSA010000311.1:0-5082 GCA_965233185.1 uncultured bacterium | reverse complement strand
CCGGCGTGCGCGAAAAGCGCGGCGCGGGCGCCGGTTGCTCCACGTCTTTCGAGGTTATGAACGATTTTCTTCCAACGGCATGCGGATGCTCCCGTGCCTCGCTGAAGCTCAGCACCGGCGCGAAACACGCGTCCGAGCCCTCGAACACGGAGCACCATTCCTCGCGCGTCTTCGCCTTGAATGTCCTGCGAAACGCCTCGCGCAACACCGGCCAGCCGTTCCGGTCGTTCTGCGCCGGCAATTCCTTCAGCCCAAGCCGCTTGACGAGCTCCTCGTAGAACTTCGCTTCGATCGCGCCAATCGAGACGTACTTGCCGTCCTTCGTCTCGTACACGTCGTACCAGGGCGCTCCCGTATCGAGGATGTTCGCGCCTCTTTCTTCCGACCAATTTTTGGCAGCAAGAAAGCCCGAGAACATCGCTGCGAGCAGCGAGGCGCCGTCCACCATCGCCGCGTCCACCACCTGGCCCCGGCCCGAGCGGGCCGCCTCGAGCATCGCGCAGGCCACGCCGAACCCCAGCAGCATGCCGCCGCCGCCGAAGTCCCCCACCAGGTTGAGCGGCGGCACCGGCGCCTCGCCCTGCCGGCCGAAGGCATTCAGCACGCCGGCGAGCGCGATGTAGTTGATGTCGTGCCCGGCGCGTGGCGCGAGCGGGCCCTGCTGGCCCCAGCCGGTCATGCGGCCGTAGACCAGCCGCGGGTTGCGCGCGAGCGCGGTATCGGGCCCGAGGCCCAGGCGCTCCATCACGCCCGGGCGGAAGCCCTCGATGAGAACGTCGGCGCGGCCGATCAGCTCCAACGCTGGCTGCTTATTCGATTTCAAGTCGAGCATCACCGAGCGCTTGTCGCGCATCATGACGTCGTACCAGCGCTCGCGCGGCAGCCCGAGGTCGCTGGAGGCCGGGCGGTCCACCACCAGCACGTCCGCGCCCATGTCGGCGAGCAGCATGCCGGCAAACGGCGCCGGCCCGATAGCCTCGAACTCGAGCACCTTGATTCCTGAGAGCGGCCCCATCGCCCGATAATACAGAATGCCTGCGCGCTATCCCGAGCGCATCGTCTGCCTCACCGAGGAGACCACCGAGACGCTCTACCTGCTGGGCGAGGAGCGGCGCATCGTGGGCATCTCCGGCTACACCGTGCGCCCGCCGCGCGCGCGGCAGGAAAAGCCGCGCATCTCCGCTTTCCTGAGCGCCAGGACCGACAAGATCCTGGAGCTGAAGCCCGATCTCGTCCTCGGGTTCTCGGACCTGCAGGCCGACATCGCGCGCGATCTCGCCAAGGCCGGCCTCAACATCATGATTTTCAACCAGCGCTCGGTCGACGAGATCCTGTCCATGGTGCTTACGCTGTCCTCTCTTGTAGGGTCAAGAGAGAAAGGTGAGGCGTTGGTCGCGCGGCTGGAGGCCGGACTGGAAGACACACGGCAGAAGGCAAAGGCGTTCCCGCGAAGGCCGCGCGTCTATTTCGAGGAATGGGACGAGCCGATGATCAGCGGCATCCGCTGGGTGAGCGAGCTCATCGAGATGGCGGGCGGCGAGGACGTGCTTTCGGAACTGTCCCGTTCGCCGGCCGCAAGCGGCCGCATCCACGACGGAAGCCAAGTCATCCGGCGCGACCCCGAGGTCATCCTCGGCTCGTGGTGCGGAAAGAAGTTCCGCCCGGAGCGGGTCGCGGCGCGCCCGGGCTGGCAGGCGATCGCCGCGGTGAGGGAAAGCCAGCTGTTCGAGGTGAAAAGCGCGGACATCCTGCAGCCCGGCCCGGCCGCGCTGACTGACGGCCTGCGCCGCATTCACTCCGTTTTGGCGGGTTTCATCTCCAGCAGGTGAAACGGCGGCGAGCTGCCGTCCTTCGCCTGCCCGGCGTAGAGGGTGAGGTGCGGGAAGGGGATCTCGATGCGCTGCTCGTCGAAGGCCTTTTTCAGGCGCTTGAGGAACTCGCGCTTGACGTTCCACTGCTGGATCGGCGGTACGACTTTCAGCCGCGCGCACAGCATGACCGCCGAATCGGCCCAGCGCTGCACGCCGACCACCTCGAGCTCGCCGACGATGCGCTCGCCCCACGCGGGCTCGGCGCGCATCTGGGCGGCGACCGCGCGCATGACCGAGAAGCCCTGGTCGGGGTCCTCGCGGTAGGCAATGCCCACCTCGATCACCGGCGTGGCGAACTCGCGCGTTCGGTTGATGACCGCCTTGATCTCGCCGTTCGGTACGTAATGCACGTGTCCCTCGAAGTCGCGCAGGCGCACGTAGCGCAGCGTTACTTCCTCGACCAGTCCGCCCACGCCGGCGATCTGCACCACGTCGCCCTGGCGGATCTGGTCGTCGAACAGGAGGAAAAAGCCGGTGAAAAAATCGCGCACCAGGCTCTGCGCGCCGAAGCCGATGGCCACGCCGGCCACGCCGGCGGTAGCGAGGATCGGCGCGATGGAGATGCCGAGCTCGCCCAGCACCAGCATGCCGGCCACCAGGAATATGACGATGCCCGCGGCATTGCGGAACACGCGCGCCAGCGTCTCGATGCGCGCCACCTCGTCGCCGCTGGTGCGGCGCGCCATGTAGCCGCGAAAAATGCGGATCAGGCGCCCGGCGATCGCCTGCACGACCCAGGCGAGCACCAGGATGACGAGGATCCGCAGGATCGGCGTAAGCGCCGCGCGGACCTCGGGGTCCAGCCCCTTCAAGCCGGCTAGGAGCTGATCCAGGCTAGTGCAGCCCCAGCGAAGCCTCGATGTTGCGCACCATGGCGACCAGGCGCGGCCCGATGTCGTCTTCGAGCTGGCCCTTCCGCAGCACGAACGCCGGCACGCCGCAGTTGAACGCCACGATCTCGCCGTCCACCGTGCGGCGCATCGGCACGCCGACGGCGAAATGCTCGCGGCGCAGCTCGCCCATGGAGGCGCAGAAGCCGCGCGAGCGGATGTCCTCCAGCGCCTTGTCGATGAGCGGCCGGAACTTGCGGTGCGACTCGGGCTCCTTCACCTTCATCTGGTTGAGCACCGCCTCGCGCTCCGGCGGCGTGCAGGCGGCGAGGAACGCGCGGCCGATGACCGATTGCGAGATGGGCACCGAGGTGCCGATGTCGGGCAGCGTGGTGATGCCGTTGCCGCTGCGCGAGGATTCGACGTACACCATGTTGAGGCGGTCGCGCACCCCCATCGACACCCAGCCGTTGCAGTAGTCGGCCAGCTCCTTCATGAGCGGCCGCGCCACCTGGCGCACGTTCATCGAGGCGAGCAGCGGGTAGCCGATCGACAGCACCGCCGAGCCCAGCTGGTACTTGCCCAGGCGCATGTTGTGGCGCAGGTAGCCCAGCTTGGTCAGCGTGTAGGTGAGGCGCGACACCGTCGGCTTGGGCAGGCCGGTGCGCACCGAGATCTCCTTGTTGCCGAGCAGGGGCTCGAGCGGGGTAAAGCAGCGCAACACTTCCAGCCCGCGGGCCAGTGTGGTGGCAAACTGGCGGTCGCCTTCGTGCTCGTAGCTGAAGGTCGCGGTCGGCTGGGAAAGGGGTACCGTGGCTTCGGGGGCGCCCATGGGAAAGCTTTCCTCCTTCTGGTTCTGTAGTGGTCGCGCTTTTGTGGAATGCAGCGGAATGCTTCGCGTTTCGATATTCTGTCGGCCACGCTCGTGTGTCAACTTAGTCATATCAGATTTCACATAGTGAAACCCACGCTCTTTAATTTGGAAGGCAAGGTGGCCCTGGTGACCGGCTCGACCCGCGGCATCGGCAAATCCATCGCCCAGGAGCTGGCGCGCGCCGGGGCGCGGGTGTCGGTCTCCAGCCGCAAGGCCGAAGCCTGCGAGCAGGCCCGGGCCGAGCTGGCGGGCGAGGGCCTGCAGGTCATGGCCCAGCCGTGCAATGTCTCGCGCAAGGAGGACCTGCAGGCCCTGGTCGAGGCCACGCGGCGCAAGTGGGGCGCTATCGACATCGTCGTTTCAAACGCCGCCTCCAATCCCTATTACGGCCCGCTCACCGAGATCCCGGACGAAGCGTTCGACAAGATCATCGCCAACAACGTCAAAAGCGTGCTGTGGCTCGCCGCCCTGACCCTGCCGGCCATGGCGGAAAGAGGCGGGGGCAGCTTCATCGTGGTGGGATCCATCGGCGGGCTGCTGGCCAACACGGTAATCGGCGCCTACGGGGTGTCCAAGGCCGCCGACCACCACTTGGTGCGCAACCTCGCCGCCGAATGGGGCCCGCGCAAGGTGCGCGTCAACGCCATCGCCCCCGGACTGGTGAAGACCGACTTCGCCCGGGCGCTGTGGGAAGACGAGAAGCGGGCGGCCGAGCGCATCGCAGCCACCCCGCTGCGGCGCCTGGGAGAGCCGCGCGACATCGGCGGCATCGCGGTGTTTCTCGCCTCCGAGGCCGCCGCCTTCGTCACCGGGCAGTGCATCGTGGCCGACGGCGGCGTTACCATTCTGTAAATGGATCTGAATTACTCCTCCGAGGAGCTGGCGTTCCGCGACGAGGTGCGCGCCTGGCTGACGGCCAACCTGCCTGCCGACCTGCGCGAGAAAGTGGCCTCCTACGCGCACCTGTCCAAGGACGATCTCCTTCGCTGGCACAAGATCCTGGCGAAGAAGGGCTGGGTGGCGCCGGCCTGGCCCAAGGAATGGGGCGGCACCGGCTGGAACCTGGTGCAGCGCTATATCTTCGAAGAAGAGCTCGGCTGCGCCGGCGGGCCCATGCTGATTCCCTTCGGCCTGTCGATGTGCGCCCCGGTGCTGCTGCGCTTCGGCAGCGAAGCCCAGAAGCAGCGCTTCCTGCCGCGCATCTACCACGGCGAGGATTTCTGGTGCCAGGGCTATTCCGAGCCGGGCTCGGGCAGCGATCTCGCGTCCCTGAAAACCAAAGCCATAAGAGAAAGCGACTACTACGTCGTCAACGGCCAAAAGATCTGGACCACGCTGGCGCACTACGCCGACTGGATTTTCTGCCTGGTGCGCACCGATGCGGCCGCGGAGCGTCGCCAGGAAGGCATCTCGTTCCTGCTCGTCGACATGAAAACCCCCGGCATCACCGTGCGCCCGCTCATGCTGATGGACGGGGCGCACGAAGTGAACGAGGTGTTCTTCGACG
>CBDDSA010000310.1:0-7369 GCA_965233185.1 uncultured bacterium | reverse complement strand
ACGCCACCACCGTTTGCTTGTGCACATCCAGGCCCGCGCAGCGCGGGTAAATCACTTCCATCACAGCCTCCGTATCGCGGCGACATCGGCGTGCGGCCCACGTCATCGAACTCTAGGATGCGTGCTCAGGGGCGCAAGGCCCTTGGCGACAGTACGGGGTGCTCGTGGGGCCGCGGGTCCAACTGACATACGGGCTCTTCGCACCAGGTACGAACCGACCTCTGTGCCGGACGCCGCACCCGTATTTAACTCCCGTTTCATGCGCCGCGGGTCGGGCAAAGCACGGTGGAGCAACTGACATGCTGCAGAAATCGCCCATGTATTCCTACCTGCCGGCGCGCGACGTGGCGCGCGCCCGGCAGTTCTACGAGGCCAAGCTCGGCTTCAAGCCGGCGCAGGAAGTGGCCGGCGGCGTGGTCTACGAGTGCGCCCAAGGCACCGCCTGCTTTCTCTATCCCACGCCCAACGCCGGCAGCTCCAAGGCGAGCCAGGCGTTCTGGCAGGTGGCCGACATCGAGCGCGAGGTCGCCGAGCTCGAGGCGGGCGGCGTGAGGTTCGAGGACTACGACATGCCCGGGATGAAGACCGTGAACCACATCTTCACCGGGGGCGGCGCAAAAGCCGCGTGGTTCAAGGACAGCGAGGGCAACATCCTCGCCGTCATCCAGTCCGCCTGACCCGCCGGCGGGGCCCGGCTCTCCGGGCCCCGCCGGCACGCCTCCTCCTCCTCTACCTAACGCCTAACGCGGGAGCGCGGCGCGGGTAGACACGCCTGGCGAAATTTCCCTGCGGTAATGCGGCGCAGGCGCTACGCAGTGGGCGCGCGATTTGCTAGATTCGTCACCCACCCTAGGAGAGACCGCAATGCACTTCATCACCCGCAGCTTCGCCTTGTTCCTTCTAAGCAGCTTTACCGCGC
The DNA here is from genome assembly GCA_965233185.1 of uncultured bacterium. GTDB lineage: Bacteria > Pseudomonadota > Gammaproteobacteria > Burkholderiales > SG8-39 > SCGC-AG-212-J23. The sequence continues at coordinate 6,450 of CBDDSA010000310.1, read as the reverse complement.
TTGCCCTGGCGCAGGCGCAGAAGGCGCCTTCGGCCTACCAGCCCTCGGTTGGGCAGGAGGGAAAGGACGTCGTCTGGGTGCCCACGCCGCAGGCGCTGGTCGACAAGATGCTCGACATGGCCAAGGTCACGCCGAACGATTTCCTGATGGACCTGGGCTCGGGCGACGGGCGAACCGTCATCACCGCGGCCAAGCGCGGCGTGCGCGCCATGGGCATCGAGTACAACCCGGACATGGTGGCGCTTTCCAAGCAGAACGCGGCGAAGGAAGGCGTCGCCGGGCGCGCCAACTTCGTGAAGGCGGACCTCTTCGAGACCGACTTCTCGAAGGCGAGCGTGATCACCATGTTCCTGCTGCCGGACATCAACCTGAAGCTGCGCCCCAAGATCCTCGACCTCAAGCCCGGCACGCGCATCGTCTCCAACACCTTCACCATGGGCGAGTGGGAAGCCGACGAGACCGGCAGCCCCGAGGGCTGCAACGGCTCGTGGTGCACCGCGCTCCTGTGGATCGTGCCCGCCAAGGCGGCCGGCACGCACAAGATCCCGCAGGGCGAGCTCACGCTGAAGCAGCAGTTCCAGAAAGTCAGCGGCACGCTGCGCACCGAAGGCCGCACGGTGCCGGTCGAGGGCCGCGTGCTCGGCGAGGAAATTTCCTTCACCGCCGGCGGCCGCGAGTACCGCGGCAAGGTCAACGGCAAGCGTCTAGAGCTGCATTGATCGCGTCGACGGCCTGCTCCAGGCCGTAGGGCTTGGCGAGCGCGCGTACGCCGGGGACGTTGACCTTGCGATCGGTGTAGCCGGTCGCCACCACCACCCCGGTGCGCGGATGCCGGCTGCGGATCTGCGCGGCGAGGTCGAGCCCGGAGAGCTCACCGGGCATGACGACGTCGGTGAACACGGCGTCGTAGCGCTCGCCGCCGTCAAGCCGCCGCATCGCTTCGTCGCCCGTGGCGGCGGTGTGGATCTCGAAGCCCGCCGCCCGCAGCGCGCCCGACACTGTTTCCCGCACGTGCTCGTCGTCCTCCACCAGCAAAACCCTGCCCTTGCCGGCGGGAATTGCGCCCCGCGCCTCGGCGGCGCGCGGGGTAAGGGGCTGGCGCGCGCGCGGCAGGTACAGCGTCACCGTGGTGCCCTGTCCCGGCCGGCTGTCGAGCGTCAGCGTGCCGTCGTTCTGCTTGGCGAAGCCGTAGGCCTGCGGCAGGCCCAGGCCCGCGCCCTTGCCCACGCCCTTGGTGCTGTAGAAGGGATCGAGCGCGCGCGCCATGACTTCCTCGCTCATGCCCTGGCCGCTGTCCGAGACGCTCAGCACCATGTACTCGCCGGCGCGCAGGTCCGGCGTCTCGCCTCCGAGCGCCTGGTTGCGCCCGCGCAGCACCACCCGGCCGCCGCCGGGCATTGCATCGCGCGCGTTGATCACCAGGTTGAGCAGCGCAAGCTCGAGCTGCGCCGGGTCGACGGTCACCGGCCACAGCCCGGGGGCGAGCTCGTACTCCAAACCGATGTTGGCGGGCAGCGCGCCGGCGAGAAGGGGACGCGCTTCGGCGAGCCGCGCGGCAATGTCGAGCGTCTCCATGCGCACTTCCTGCACGCGCCCGAACGCCATGAGCTGGCGCGCGAGCTCGGTGCCCCGGGCCACCGCGCGCTGGCAGCGCGCGAGCATCTGCTGCTGCTCGGCGGCCGCGCCGGCTTTCAGCGCCTGCAGGCCCGAGGTCAGCGTCTGCAGCACGTTGTTGAAGTCGTGCGCGATGCCGCCGGTAAGCCGGCCCAGCGCTTCGAGCTTCTGCGCCTGCACCAGCGCGCGCTGCGAGCGCTCGTAGCCGCCCACGGCTTCGGCCACGCGGCGCTCGAGCTCGGCGGTGGCCCCGCGCAGCCGCCCGCTCGCATCGGCCATGGCGCGGCTCACCTCGTCCAGCTCCACGGTACCGGTGGCCTGGGCTTCGACCGGCTCGTTATGCCCCAGGCGCTGCGCCGCTTCGCGCAGCGATTCGACCGGCCGCGAGATGCGCCGCGCGACCGCGAGCGCCGCCGCGCCGCCGGCCATGAGGAGCAGCAGGCTTACCGCCGCGAGCAGCAAGGCGCCGCGGATCGGCGGACCGTACAGCGCCGAATGCGGCACGGCCACGAGGAAGGTCCAGCCGGAAGACGGGGCGCGGCTGAAAAATGCCGTGCTCGCCGCGCCGCCGAGGTTCACGCCGTCGTGCTCGCCCTCGGGCTGGGCGGCGATCTTGGCCGCCAGCTCCGGGCGCACCGGCTTGCCGACGAATTTCTCCGGTTCCACGCTGCGCGCCGCCACCACCCCCTGCCGATCGACGATGGTCGCGTGCCAGCCGCGCGGCAGCCGCTGGTCGGCCAGCAGGTTCTGTATCTGGCCGGCAAAGCTCGCCATGGTGAGGAAGCGCACCACCTCGCCCTCGCGCCGCACCGGTGTCTGGATGGCGAAGCTGTGCGGCCCAAGACCCGCAGGGGGCAGGTAGACGTTGCTGATGATCGTCACCTCGTTCCCCAGCCGGGCCCGATTTTCCCGTTCGACCGGCAGCATCGCCGGCAGCCGCGTGCCGTACGGCCGGCGCGTATTGAGGATCTGCCGCCCCTCGAGGTCCGACAGGATGATGGCAGTATCGGTTTGCTTCGCCACCTCGGCCGCGTACCCGTAGAAGCGCTCGAGCTGGTCGAGCTCGAGGCTGGAAGATGACGCCAGCGTGCGCAGCACCGCCTCGCGCCGCGCCATGTCGCGATCCAGCGCCAGCGCGAGCGCCCGCGCCGTCTCCTGCATGCTCGCATGCGTGAACTCGCGCTCCTCCTTGTAGATGTAGCCCAGGCCGATGCCCGCGCCCACAAGGGCGGGCGCGAGGATGGCCGAGGCAAGCAGCAGGAGACGCGAGCGGATGCGCATGCAGCCGGGCTTTTTAGCACAATCCCGGATACCCTCGCGGCATGGTGAGAACCTTCCCGATCCTGCTGCTCGCCCTGAGCGCCGCGCTCGGCGGCTGCGCGCCGCTCGTCAGCCCCGAGCGCGCGGCGACGCGCGACGCCGAGCTCGTGCGCAGCATCGTGCAGGCGAACCTCGCCCAGATCGCCGCCGGCAGGCTCGCGGTCTCGCAGGCGCGCTCGCGCGAAACGCGCCGGCACGGCGAGCGCATCGTCCGGGAGCACACCGTCCTGCAAGCCGAGGCGAGCGAGCTCAGGTCCGCGCGCGGGGTTCCGCTACCGACGCGACCCGACCACGACCAGGAGGCGGCGCTGCGCGCGCTCGAAAAGCTGCCGGGTGCGCAGTTCGACCGCGCCTATCTCGAGCACGCGCGCCAGGGCCATGAGTCGCTGGTGCAGCTTCTCGAGCGCACCGCCGCGCGCGCCCACGATCCGGCGCTGCGGGCGTATGCCGAGCGGGCGCTCGCGAGAACCGGCCTATGAGCATCTCCTGGTTCCCCGGGCACATGGCCGCGGCGCGCAAAAAGGCGGCCGAGACGCTCGCCAAGGCCGACGTGGTGGTGGAGCTCCTCGACGCGCGGCTCCCCGGCGCCAGCAGCAACCCGCTGATCGAGCGCCTGCGGCGCGAGCGCCAGCGCCCCTGCCTCAAGATCCTGAACAAGGCCGATCTCGCCGATCCGCAAGCCACCGCCGCCTGGCTGCGGCACTTCGGCAACGACAAGCTGGTGCGCGCGGTGGCGCTGTCGTGCAAGCGCCCGGGCGACGTGGCGAAGGTGCCGCGGCTTGCCGCGAGCCTCGTCCCCCATCGCGACAGCGCGCTCAAGCCGGTGCGCATGATGGTGATGGGCGTGCCCAACGTGGGCAAATCCACGCTCATCAATGCGCTTCTCAAGCGCAAGGTCGCGAGGACCGGCGACGAGCCGGCCATCACGCGGCAGCAAAGCCGCTTCGAGCTCGACGAGCGCCACGAGCTCATCGACACCCCGGGGCTCATGTCGGCCGCCATCGCCCATGAAACCGACGGGCTCATGCTGGCAGCGAGCCACCTCATCGGGCCGGAGTCCTACCTCGTCGACGAGGTGGCCACCTTCCTTGCCGGCCTGCTGCTCGAGCGCTATCCCGCGCTGCTGCGCCACCGCTACGGCTTCGAGATCGACGGCATGGACGGCCACCGCCTGGTAGCCGCGATCGCCGCCAGGCGCGGCTACCTGCGCGCCGGCGGCGAGCCGCATTTCGAGAAAGCCGCCCGCGCGCTGCTGCAGGACTACCGCAGCGGCGCCCTCGGGCGCGTCACGCTGGAGACCCCGCAGACCCGCGCGGCGATGCTGTCGCGATGAACTGCTGCAGCCCCTGCGCGCACCAGCGCAGCTTTTGCGCGCGCGGCAGCTTCTTCAGCGCGAATTCCGCGCGCAGCGCCTCCCCCTTGGTGGCGAGCAGCGCGCGGCTGAGGATGCGCAGCGGCCGGTTGCGGCGGGTGAATTTCGCCCCGCCGCCTTTGAGGTGCGCGGCGAACCGCGCATCGACGTCCCGGGCGATGCCCGTATAGAGCACCCCGCCCCGGCACTCGAGGACATAGAGCCACCAGCCCGGCTGCATGGCCGGAGCGTACCAGCAGGGCGAGGCCCGGCACGCCGCTTGCAGCGCGAAAGGCGCCAACCTGGAGGATTCCCTTATGCGGCAAGCCCTGACCGGCCTGGTGGAAAAACCCGTGGACGCGCAGCGCATCATCGACGAGCTGACCACGCGCTGCCTGTGCGACCGCAGCGACATCAGCCTCATCGCGCAGGAAAGCGGCGGCCAACCCGCCCGCATGGCCGCCGGGGCGGCGCGCACCGCCGGACAGGTCGCCATGGCGGCCGGCAACGCCGCCGCGAGCACCGTCTCGGGGCTCATGGATGCCGCCTCCGCCGTGTCCCGCCGGGTGCCCGGCTTCGGCGTGCTGAGCGCCTTCGGCCAGCTCGGCGCGACGCTTTCCAAGAGCGCGCTGCACACCGCCGAGGACCTCGCGCAGGCCTTCGTGGGCTTCGGCGTCGAGCAGGACGCCGCGCGCCGCTACGCCGACGCGTTGCAAGAGGGCCGCATCCTGCTCATCGTGGAGGCGAAGACCGACAACATCGCCCGGTGCGTCCGGCAGGTTCTGGCGACGCACGGCGCCGTCACGCCGGACACGCGCGCCACGCACTAAGGCTGCGTTGACCGCCGAGGGCGCCTGGCCGAGCCTGCCCTTCGCCGCTTGGCGCGAAACGCACGCCGCGCTGCACCTTTGGCTGCAGATCGTCGGCAAGCTGTGCGTCGCCCAGTCGCCGTGGGTGAACCATTCCTGGCACGCGGCGCTGCATGTCACGCCGCGCGGCCTCGCCACCATCGCGCTGCCGCACGGCACGGGCGCTTTTCAGGTGAGCTTCGATTTCATCGCGCATCGCCTGCTCATCCAGGCAAGCGGCGGCGAAACGCGCAGCATGGCGCTGGCGCCGCGATCCGTGGCGTCCTTCTACGCGGAGCTCATCGGAGCCCTGCATTCCCTGCGGCTGCCGCTCGCCATCACGCGAAAGCCGAGCGAGCTGGCACAGGCGGTGCCCTTCGACGAGGACCACGCACCGCGGCCCTACGACGCCGGCTACGCGCAGCGCTTCTGGCGGGTGCTGCTGCAGGCCAACCGGGTACTCAACGTCTTTCGTGCGCGCTTCGTCGGCAAGTCGAGCCCGGTGCACTTCTTCTGGGGCAATACCGACCTCGCCCTGACGCGCTTTTCCGGCCGGCCGGCCCCGCGTCACCCCGGCGGCCGCCCCAACCTGCGGGACTGGGTGCTGCGCGACGCCTATTCGCAGGAATGCATCGAATGCGGCTTCTGGCCCGGCGAGGACGAGAACCCGCAGCCGGGGTTCTACTGCCTCGCCTATCCCGAGCCGCCCGGGTTTTCGCAGGCGGCGGTGCGCCCGCGCGCCGCCCGCTACGAAAAGGCGCTGGGCGAATTCCTTCTGCCTTACGAATCCCTGCGGCTATCCGGCTCGCCTGAGGCAACGCTGCTCGATTTCCTGCAGAGCAGCTACGAAGCCGCAGCCACGCTCGGCCACTGGGACCGCGCCTCGCTCGAATACTAGATGGCCTCGATCTTGCGGGAATCCGCGAGCCAGCTTCAATTTTCAGTATCCGATCGAAAGGTTTTCAAAATGACGACAGGTAAAGTGGTCACGGCCGCCATTGCGGCGTTCATGCTCGGCCTATCTTGCGCCTCGTGGGCCGGTGGGGGCGGAGGCGGTGCCGGCGCGGCTGGTGCGGCAAGCGCGGTGGGCGGTGCAGGGGCTGCCGACGGCGGTGCGAGCGGCGGAGCCAGCGCGGCGAGCGGCGGCAGCCCGGCGACCTCCGACGCCTCCACACCGGGCAGCGCTGCCGACAGCAGCACCTCCGGCAGCCCGGGCGGAAGCGACAGCGCCTCGGCGGGCGGAACGGCATCCACGATCTCGTGCGACCAGCTCACCGGCGCCGAGCGCCAGCAGTGCCTCGCGCAGCGCAGCGCACG
>CBDDSA010000309.1:0-47081 GCA_965233185.1 uncultured bacterium | reverse complement strand
GTGGGCGCCGTGGCGCGCGCGGCGCTGGCCGGCGGCGCCGGCGCGCTGGCGCAGTTCTCGATCCGCGTGCTGCAGCCGGTGCTGCCGATGCTCGCCCAGGCGGCCGAAGACGTGCCCGCCGCCATGGCGCAGCTCGGCACGGCGATCCTCGAGTGGAAGCTCGACGGCGCGCGGGTGCAGGCGCACAAGTGCGGTGACGAGATCCGCGTTTTCACGCGCAGCCTCAACGACGTGACCGCGGCCGTGCCCGAGGTGGTGGCGGCGCTGCGGCAGGCGAAAGCCCGCTCGCTCATCCTGGATGGCGAGGCGATCGCCCTGCGTGCGGACGGCCGGCCGCACCCTTTCCAGCTCACCATGCGGCGCTTCGGCCGCAAGCTCGACGTCGAGGCCCTGCGCGCGGAGCTGCCCCTCTCGGTTTTTTTCTTCGACTGCCTGCTCGCCGAAGCCGAGCCGCTGGTGGATCGCCCGGCGCGCGAGCGCTACGACCGCCTGCGCGAGCTCCTGCCGGCGAGCAGCGTGACGCCCTCGCTGATGACGAGCGACGTAGCGCAGGCGCAGGCGTTCTACGCCGAGGCGCTCGCGCGCGGGCACGAGGGCATCATGGCGAAAGCCATGGATGCGCCGTACGAGTCGGGCCGCCGCGGCGCCGGCTGGCTGAAGCTCAAGCGCGCGCGCACCCTCGACCTGGTGGTGCTGGCTGCCGAATGGGGCAGCGGCCGGCGCCATGGCTGGCTGTCGAACCTGCACCTGGGGGCGCGCGACCCGGCGAGCGGCGGCTTCGTCATGCTCGGCAAGACCTTCAAGGGCCTGAGCGACGAGACGCTGGCGTGGCAGACGGCCGCGTTTCTCGAGCGCGAGGTGGCGCGCGACGGCATGACCGTGCGCGTGCGCCCCGAGCTGGTGGTGGAGGTCGCGTTCAACGATCTGCAGGAAAGCCCGCACTATCCTGCCGGCCTCGCGCTGCGCTTTGCGCGCGTCAAGGGCTATCGCCCCGACAAGCGGCCCGAGGAGGCGGATACCATCGACACGGTGCGCCGCATCTACGAGCAAAGCCTTTCGTGAAGTCCCTCGGCGACTGGCTGCGCTACATCGAGCAGCAGCATCCGAGCGCCATCGCGCTCGGGCTGGAGCGCGTTGCCGCGGTTTTTTCGCGGCTCGGGACGAAGATTCCGGCTCCGGTGATCACCGTGGCCGGCACCAACGGCAAGGGCTCCACCTGCGCCATGCTCGAGTGCATCCTGCGCTGCGCCGGCTACCGCACCGGCCTGTACACCTCGCCGCACCTGCTGCGCTACAACGAGCGGGTGCGCGTGGCGGGCGTGGAGGCGGGCGACGAGGCGCTGTGCGAATCGTTTGCGGCGGTAGAGCGCGCCCGCGGCGACATCCCGCTCACCTACTTCGAGTTCGGCACCCTCGCGGCTTTCGATTTGTTCTCGAGGGAACAGATCGACGTCGCGGTGCTCGAGGTGGGGCTGGGCGGGCGGCTCGACGCGGTGAATGTCGTCGATGCGGACTGCGCCGTGCTCACGAGCGTAGGCATCGACCATGTCGACTACCTGGGCACGACGCGCGAGGACATCGGGCGCGAGAAGGCAGGCATCTTCCGCGCCGGGCGTCCGGCCGTGATTGCCGAGCCCGATCCGCCGGCGAGCGTTTTGAACGCGCAAGCGGATCTGCGCCTTATCGGGAAGCACTTCGGATTCACTTCAGAGCCGCATCAATGGAATTACTGGGGCCCCGGCGGACGCCGCGGCGGGCTGGCGCATCCCGCGCTGCGCGGCCGGCTGCAGCTGCGCAACGCGGCGGCCGCGCTCTGCGCGCTCGACTGCCTGCACGCGAGGATGCCGGTGGCGATGCAGGACGTGCGGCGCGGGCTGGCCGAGGTGGCCCTGCCGGGCCGCTTCCAGGTGCTCCCCGGCCGGCCGCAGGTAATCCTCGATGTCGCGCATAACCCGCAAGCGGCGCAGGCGCTGGCGGCGAATCTCGCCGATGCGGGGTTTGCGCCCGAAACCATCGCGGTGTGCGGCATGCTGCGCGACAAGGACATCGGCGCCGTGGTTGGCGAGCTCGCACCGCGCATTACGCGCTGGCATCTCGCTTCCCTGCCCGGCCCGCGCGGCGCGCGCGCCGCGGACATCGCGGCGCACCTGCGCGGCGATGTGCTCGAATACGACTCTCCTGCGCAGGCCTTCGCCGCCGCCCGCGAGGCTGCGGGGGAGGGTGATAAGATCGTCGTCTTCGGTTCCTTTCTCACCGTGGCCGACGTGATGGCATGGCTCAAGAACAACAAGACGTCGATACGCTGAAGCGCCGGGGCCGGCGCCGCCTGGTCGGCGCCGTGGCGCTGGTGCTGCTCGCGGTGATCGTCTTGCCGATGGTATTCGACGAGGAGCCGCGCCAGAGCGCGCCGCAGATCAGCGTGCGCGTGCCGGGCGAGGACGAGACGCCGTTCAATCCCAAGCCGCCCGCGGCGAAGAAGCTCGAGACGAAGAAAGCCGAGACGAAGAAGATCGAGCCCAGGCAGGAGAGCGCGAAAGCCGAGGAGTTCATCGTCCCGGTAGGCGCGTTCAGCAATCCCGACGGCGTGGTGGCGAAGCTCAAGGCGGCGAAGGTGCCGCACTACACCGAGCCGCTGCCGGGCAACCTCACGCGCGTGCGCGCCGGGCCGTTCCCGTCGAGGGACGCGGCGGAGAAGGCGCTGCAAAAGCTGAAGGGCCTGGGGCTCGAGCCCGGCGCGGTCGCTTCCCGCTCCGGATGACCTGGCTCGACCTCGCGGTGGTCGGCGTGATGGCCATTTCGATGGCCTGGGGCCTGTGGCGCGGCCTGGTGCACGAGGTGATCTCGCTCGCCGCGTGGGTGATCGCCTTTCTCGCCGCCAACTGGGGCGCCGCGCCGCTTGCCGAGCTGGTGCCGGCGCGCCCGCCGCGACCCGACTGGCACGTATTCGTCGCGTTCGTCGCCATCTTCCTGGTTACGCTGACCATTACCACGCTGATCGGCGTGATGCTGTCGCGGCTGGCCAGGAAGGCGGGCCTGGGCGGCCTGGATCGCGCGCTCGGCGGCGTCTTCGGCCTGGCGCGCGGCTGGGTGATCGTGCTTGCGTTCGCGCTGCTTGCGGGATTGACGAACCTGCCTTCAGACCCCCTATGGCAGGACTCGTTCATCGGTCCGTCGCTGTCGCGCGCGGCGACGTACCTCAAGGGCTGGCTGCCCCCCGCGTTCGCCGACCGCTTGCGCTATCATTGATACTTAATCACACCGGGAAATTTCGCCGATGTGCGGCATCCTCGGAATCGTCGCCCGCTCCCCCGTCAACCAGCTGCTGTACGACGGGCTGCTCCTCCTCCAGCACCGCGGCCAGGACGCGGCGGGCATCGTCACAAGCGAGCGCAACTCGTTCCACATGCACAAGGCCCCGGGCATGGTGCGCGACGTGTTCCGCACGCGCAACATGCGCTCGCTGCCGGGCAACATGGGGATCGCGCACTGCCGCTACCCGACCGCCGGCTCGGCGTTCAGCTCGGCCGAGGCCCAGCCCTTCTACGTCAATTCGCCCTTCGGCATCGTGCTGGGCCACAACGGCAACCTGACCAACGCCGAGCAGCTCAAGGAGGAGATGTTCCGCACCGACCTGCGGCACATCAACACCGGCTCGGATTCCGAGGTGCTGGTCAATGTGCTCGCGCACGAGCTGGAGCAGGCATCGGTGAAGCTGCGCCTGGACGCGCAGACCATCTTCCGGGCGGTGAGCGCCGTGCATCGGCGCCTGCGCGGCGCCTACGCGGTAGTGGCGATGATCGCGGGCTACGGCGTGCTCGCGTTCCGCGATCCGTTCGGCATCCGGCCGCTGGTCATCGGCTACAACGAGACGCCCCACGGCACGGAGTACATGGTGGCCTCGGAGTCGGTGGCCGTCGACGCCAACGGCTTCCGGGTGCTGCGCGACGTCGGCCCGGGCGAGGCGGTGTTCATCGACGAGGACGGCCGCTTCCACAGCCAGCTGTGCGTGCCCAACGCCAGCCTGAATCCGTGCATCTTCGAGTACGTTTACCTGGCGCGTCCCGACTCGCTGATCGACGGCGCCTCGGTCTACGAGACGCGCCTGCACATGGGCGAGAAGCTGGCGCACAAGATCCGCCGCGACTACCGGCACCTGGATGTCGACGTGGTGATCCCCATTCCCGACTCGAGCCGCCCCTCGGCGCTGCAGCTGGCGCACGGCCTGGGCGTGCCCTACCGCGAGGGGTTCGTCAAGAACCGCTACATCGGCCGCACCTTCATCATGCCGGGGCAGGCGGTGCGCTCGCGCTCGGTGCGGCAGAAGCTCAATCCGATGGCGATGGAGTTTTCCGGCAAGAACGTGCTGCTGGTGGACGACTCGATCGTGCGCGGCACCACCAGCCGCGAGATCGTGCAGATGGCGCGCGACTCGGGCGCGCGCAAGGTGTTCTTCGACTCGGCGGCGCCGCCGGTGCGCTTCCCCAACGTCTACGGCATAGACATGCCCACCCGCGCGGAGCTGATCGCCGCGCACCGCAGCGAGGAGGAGGTGGCGCGCGAAATCGGCGCCGATGCCCTGGTCTACCAGGACCTCGAGGACCTCAAGGATGCGGTGCGCGCCGCCAACCCGCGCCTCACCAGCTTCGAGACCTCGTGCTTCGACGGCGTATACATCACCGGCGACATCACCAGCGACTACCTGCGCAAGATAGAGATCCGGCGCGATGCCCGGCGCGATTCGGCCGACGAAGATACCGCCCAGCTCGATCTGAATTTGGCCGCCTGATATACTTTCGCTTTCGCGCCGATTTGAGCCACAGCTTGCGGGCGCGTAACAAATACCGCTAAAGCGTGCCGAGAGAACCCGGTCCGCTTGCCAAAGAGGATCGGGTTTTTTTATGGACGAGAAGCAGGACGAGAATCACCAGCTTTCCACCCAGGCGGTGCGCGCGGGCCAGGCGCGCAGCCAGTTCCAGGAGCATGCCGAGGCGCTCTACCTCACCTCGAGCTTCGTGTTCGACAGCGCCGCGCAGGCCCAGGCGCGCTTTGTCGGCGGCGACCCGGGCGTGGTGTACTCGCGCTACACCAACCCCACCGTGTCGATGTTCCAGGAGCGGCTTGCCGCCCTGGAGGGCGCCGAAGCCTGCATCGCCACGGCTTCGGGCATGTCGGCGATTCTCGCCACGGCCATGTCGCTGCTCAAGGCCGGCGACCACATCGTGTGCTCGGCCTCGGTGTTCGGCGCCACGGTGCAGCTTTTCAGCGCCTATCTCGGACGCTTCGGCGTGGAGACGACCTTTGTTTCCCCCACCCGCGTCGAGGAGTGGCAGGCAACCGCCCGCAAAAGCACCAGGCTCTTTTTCCTGGAGAGCCCGTCCAACCCGCTTACCGAGGTGTCCGACATCGGCGCGCTCGCGGCGGTAGCGAAGAAGGCGGGCGCGCTGCTCGCCGTGGACAACGTGCTGTGCACGCCCGCGCTGCAGCGGCCGCTCGCGCTGGGCGCCGACCTCGTGATCCACTCGGCCACCAAGCACCTCGACGGCCAGGGCCGCGTGCTGGGCGGCGCGGTGCTCGGCCCGGCAAAGCTGGTGAACGAGCTGTTGCTGCCGTTCCTGCGCACCGCCGGCCCGTCGCTTTCCCCGTTCAATGCCTGGGTGATCCTGAAGGGCCTGGAAACACTCGAGCTGCGCATGCTCGCGCAGTCGGCGGCGGCGCTGCAGCTCGCCCGCTGGCTGGAAACGCATCCCGCCGTCGCGCGCGTGTTCTACCCCGGACTGGAGTCGCATCCCCAGTACGCCCTCGCCCAGCGCCAGCAGCGCGCCGGGGGGGCGGTGCTGTCCTTCGAGGTGCAGGGCGGGCGTGCCGCGGCGTGGCGCCTGATCGATGCGACGCGCCTGATCTCGATCACCGCCAACCTGGGGGACGTGAAAACCACCATCACGCACCCGGCCACCACCACCCATGGCCGCCTTTCGCCCGAGGCGCGCGCGGCGGCCGGCATCAGCGAGGGGCTCGTGCGGCTCGCCGTGGGGCTGGAGGCGCCGGCGGACCTCAAGACAGACCTGGAGCGCGGCCTGTCGTAGGATTGGGGCGTGCACGTAGCGCGCCTACTCGCGCAAGCCGGGCTGCTCGGCGCGGCCTATTTCATCGCCGCCAAGCTCGCCCTGGCGATGGCCATCCCCCCGGGCTACGCCTCGCCGATCTGGCCGGGCTCGGGGCTGGCGCTGGCGGCGCTGTTGCTGGGCGGCAGCCGCCTGTGGCCTGCCATCTGGCTGGGCAGCGCCGCCGCCAACCTGAGCGTCGAGATCTCGCTCATCGCCTCCGCGGTCATCGCGACCGGCAGCTCCATCCAGGCGCTTGCCGGGGCTGCGCTTATCCGCCACCACATAGGCGTACCGCATCGCTTCCGGCGCGCGGAAGAGGTGGTGAAATTCATCGCCCTCGCAGCCCTGGTGGCCACCGTCGCGCCGACGATCGCCCTGCTGCCGCTCGCACTGCTGCATCCTCTGTCGCCGCCGGAGCTGTTCTGGAACTGGTGGACCTGGTGGCAGGGCAATGCAAGCGGCATCCTGCTGGTGGCCCCCCTCATGCTCAGCTGGGCGGGCGGCGCAGCCCGGCGCTGGACGGGCGACAAGCTGTTCGAGGGCGCGCTGTTCGGCGTGCTGCTCGTGGCGGCCACCCAGCTCGTCTTCCAGGGCGCCGAAGGGGCTTCCACCTACTCGGCGAGCTTCCTCGTCCTGCCCTTCATCGTCTGGGCGGCGTTCCGCTTCAGCCAGCGCGAGGTCACCACCGCCATCGCAGTGGTCTGCGCGCTCGCCCTATGGCACACGCCGCCGACCAACGAAGCGCGCCTGCTGCTGCTGCTTTTCGTAAGCACGGCGGTATTCACGGGACTCATGATTTCCGCGGTGCTCGGGCAGCTGGGGGACGCCATGGCCGCGCTGCAGGGCCGGCAGCAGCAGCTCGAGCGGCGGGTGAGCGAGCGCACCCGCGACCTGTTCGACAGCGAGAGGCGCTTTCGCCTGATGGTGGAAAGCGTGGTCGACTACTCCATCTTCATGCTCGACGCCCAGGGCCGCGTAGCAAGCTGGAACGCCGGCGCCGAGCGCACCTCCGGCTACCGCGCCGCTGAAATCATCGGGCGGCATTTCTCCTGCTTCTATCCGCGCGAGGAGATCGAGCGGCGCAAGCCCGAATGGGAGCTGGAGCTCGCCGCCGCCGACGGGCGCTTCGAGGAGGAGGGCTGGCGCGTGCGCAAGGACGGCTCTGCCTACTGGGCGAGCGTGGTGATCACCGCGGTACGCGACCCGCAGGGGGCGCTGCTGGGCTTCGCCAAGGTGGTGCGCGATCTCACCGAGCGCAATCGCGTCGAAGCCGAGCTCATCCGGGCGCGGGTCAGCGCCGAGAAGGCAAGCGAGGCGAAGTCCCAGTTCCTCGCCAACATGTCCCATGAGCTGCGCACGCCGCTGAACAGCCTGCTCATCCTCGCGCGGCTGCTCGCCGACAACGCGGGCGGCAACCTCACCGACAAGCAGGTGCAGTTCGCGCAGACCATCTACGACTCGGGCATGGATCTGCTGTCGCTGATCAACGATCTGCTCGACCTCGCGAAGATCGAGTCGGGCGCGGTGACCGCGCTGCACCTCGCGCCGGCGCGCCTGGACGAGCTGGCCGCCGAGCTGGAGCGCAGCTTCGCCCAAATAGCGCAGGACAAGGGCCTGGAATTTTGCGTTACGCTGGATCCCGCGCTGCCGCAGGCCATCCGCACCGATACGGTAAGGCTGAAGCAGGTGCTTAAGAACCTGCTCGCCAACGCGTTCAAGTTCACCCGGCAGGGCAGCGTGGCACTGCGTGTCTCGCCGGCGGAGCCCGGGCGCATTGCCTTCGCCGTGAGCGACACCGGGATCGGCATACCGCCGGAGAAGCAGCGCATCATCTTCGACGCTTTCCAGCAGGCCGACGGCACCACCAGCCGGCAGTACGGCGGCACGGGCCTGGGACTTTCCATCAGCCGCGAGCTGGCCCGCCTGCTCGGCGGAGAGCTGGGCGTGGCGAGCGAGCCGGGCAGGGGCAGCACGTTCACGCTGGTGGTGCCGGCCTCGGGCGAAGTGTCGGCGCTCGCCGCTTGAGGGTCCTGCTGCTGGGCGCGAGCGGCTTCATTGGCCGGCACTCGGCCGGCGCGCTGCGCGCGGCCGGCGACGAGGTGCTGACCAGCGCCGTGCGTTTCGAGACCGCGCTGCAGCCGCAAGCCTGGCTGGGGGCGCTCGAGGGCGTCGACGCGGTGGTGAACGCGGTCGGCATCTTTCGGGAGCGGGGAACGCGCACCTTCGAGGCGCTGCACGAGGTCGCGCCCCGCGCGCTGTTCGAAGCGTGCGAAGCCGCGGGCGTGCGCCGTGCCGTGCAGGTGTCCGCGCTCGGCGCCGATGCGCAGGCGCGCAGCCGGTTCCATCTTTCCAAGAAGCGCGGTGACGATTTCCTGCGCGCCAGCCGCCTGGAATGGGCCGTCGTGCAGCCGTCGCTGGTGTTCGGCGAGGATGGGGCAAGCGCGCGCCTGTTCGCGCTTCTCGCCTCGCTACCCCTGACGCCGCTCCCCGGCGACGGCCGCCAGCGCGTGCAGCCGATCCACGTTGCGGATCTGGCGCAGCTCATCGCCCGGCTGGTGCATGCGCCACGCAAAGCGGTGGTGCACGCGGTGGGCCCGCGCGAGCTGGAGCTGCGCGAATGGCTTGCCCTGCTGCGCGCGCAGATGGGGCTGGGCAGGCCGCGCTTCGTGAACATCCCGCGCCCGCTCGTGCCGCTGGCGCGCGAGACGCTGCAGATGCTGGAGCGCGGCAACACCGCGCCCGCGCAAGGCGTGAGGACCGTGCTTGGGCGCATGCCGCGGCCGCCGGAGCAATTCGTGCCGATGGAGCAGGGGCCGGCGCTCGCGACGCGTGCGCGGCTGGCCTGGCTCCTGCCGCTGCTGCGCGCCGCGGTGGCGATCGTCTGGGTGGGCAGCGGCGTGGTGTCGCTCGGACTGTATCCCGTGGCGGACAGCATGGCGATGCTCTCACGCGTCGGCCTTGCCAGCCCGCTGGTGCTCTACGGCGCGGCGCTGACCGATATCGCGCTCGGTGCGGCAATCTACCTCGTGCGGCGCCGCAGATGGCTGTGGCGCCTGCAGATCGCCTTGATCGCCGGCTACAGCGCGGTCATCGCACTGTGCCTGCCCGAGCTCTGGCTGCACCCGTTCGGTCCGCTGCTGAAGAACCTGCCCATGCTCGCCGCGATTGTGGCGCTGCACGAGCTCGAGGAGCCGCGCTGATGGAATACCTGGTGGTGAAGTGGCTGCACGTGCTGTCATCCACGGTGCTTTTCGGCACCGGCCTGGGCTCGGCGTTCTACCTGTTCTTCACCAATCGCAGCGGCGAGGTGCGCGCCATTGCCATCGTGGCGCGCCGCGTGGTGATCGCCGATTGGCTGTTCACCACGCCGACCGCGATCGTCCAGCCGCTGACCGGGTTCTGGCTGCTGCACCTTTCGGGCATCCCCTGGAGCGCCGGCTGGGTCCTGTGGTCGCTGGCGTTGTATGTCGTCGCCGGGGCGTGCTGGCTGCCGGTGGTAGGGATCCAGATCCGCATGGCCAAGATGGCCGAGCGCGCGGCCGCCACCGGCGAGCCGCTACCGCCGCGTTTCTGGCGCTACCACGCGGTGTGGACGGCCCTGGGCTGGCCGGCGTTCATCGCTTTCATCGCCATCTTCTTCCTCATGGTGGTCAAGCCGGCCGTTTAGCCGCGCGGCCAGCGCGAATCCGCCTTCGAGCGCGCCGTACACCAGCGGCGGGAGGCGCGCCGGCACCACGTGGAAGTCCGCGGCCGTCGCGCCCGTCGGCCGCGGCGGGTGCGCCGCCGTCGTAGATGTGCGCCATCGCGTTCATCGAGCGCGCCGCGTGGCGGTTCTCGGCGCGGCTGCAGGCAAGCGCGGCGAGCGCGGATGCCGCGCTCGCCGACAAGCCTGAAACCAGGGTACGGCGAAGCAGCGCGCTCAGGCGCCGCCGACGCCGCGCACGATGCGGCCGGTCCCGCCGCAGTGCCCGCATTCCTCGCCGCGGGCGGTCTTGCCCTTGCCGTTGCACTGCGGACAGATGTCCTCGCCGGTGCCGGGGGTCCCGGGAGGCGCTTCGTCTCCCGGGTTGAGTGGGCGGGCGGGCTGCGGGCTCAGGATTCCTCCTCCTGTTCTTCCTGCATCTCGCCCATGAGCTCGGTCTTGCGCTCGCGCATGCGCGCGCCGAGCTCCTCCATGTCGAGGTCGGTCTTCTTCGCCTCGGCGAACATCTCGTCTTCCTCCTCCTTCACATGGTGCTTGACGTATTCGCCGAGCACCGTGAAGGTGGCGTGGAAGTTGGGATCGTCGGGGCCCATGTTCTCGAGCTGCTCGATCAGCATCTTGGCCGTCTCGTGCTCCACCTGGGCCTCGTTCATGATGTCCTCGTCCTCGATCGCCTCGCGCACCGCGGGATAGAAGATCTCCTCTTCCAGGGCGGTATGCACCTTGAGCTCCTCGCAAACCGTCTGCACGAGCTGCTGCATCGTCTCGCCGTCCTCGCGATCCAGCTTCTCGAATTCCTTGAAGGCCTTCTTGACCTTGTCGTGGTCCTCCTTGAGCATCTCCAGGGCACCGCTGGCCTTCGCCTTGCTCTTCGCCATGTCCGTTCCTTTTCCGGGTTAACGAGAGCGCTGGAGCAACGCCCGTACCGGGGTAAACCGGGCGCAATGGCGGGGGCCCGACCCCCATTCTTACCGCGCGGCGTAAGAATTACTGCGGGAAGCGCACCATGCGCGGCTGCGCGGCGCCGATTTCCAGGTAGCCGCCGGGTCCGTACCAGTCGGGCAGCACCCAGCGCTCGCAGCGCCGGCCGTCCACGTCGAGCGCGTGCTGGCCCGCGCGGTGGGTGTGGCCGTGCACCAGCCGGCGCACGCCGTGGGAGCGTAGCGCCTGCACGACAGCGCCGTCGTTGACATCCATGATGTCCGCGGGCTTTGCCTGGATCACGGCCTTGCTCTTCTCGCGCAGCCCCAGGATCATGCTGCGCCGCTCGGCGCGGGGCCTGGCCAGAAACTCCCGCTGCCATTGCTCCGAGCGGGCCACGCGTCGCCACGCCTGGTAGTCGTGGTCGTCGACGCACAGCGTGTCGCCATGGGCGAGCAGGGTCGGCTCCCCGCCCGCCTGGATCACCGTGGGATCGGCAAGCAGCACCGCCCCGGTGGCGCGGCAGAACGCCTCGCCGATCAGAAAGTCGCGGTTGCCGTGCATCAGGAACACCGGCACGCCGCGCCGCGTCAGGCCGCGCAGCAGGCCGGCGATCACCGCGTTGAACGGCTCCTCGAGGTCGTCGTCGCCGATCCAGTACTCGAAGAAATCGCCGAGGATGTACAGGGCCGAAGCGGCCGGCGCCTGCTCCTCGACGAAGGCGATGAACCGCTCGTTGGCCGCCGCGCGCTCGTCGCTGAGGTGCAGGTCCGAGATGAAAAGCGCGGGGGCGGGCACTACACGGCTACTTCTTGGCGTCGACCACCGTCACGGATTCGATGATGACCGGCTGCTGCGGCACGTCGGTGCGGAACGGCCCGCCCGAGCCGGTGGGCGACTTGGCGATCTTCGTCACCACGTCCATGCCCGAGACCACCTTGCCGAACACCGTGTAGCCCCAGCCGTCCTGCGCCTGCGCCGCGTTCAGGAACTCGTTGTTCTTCAGGTTGATGAAGAATTGCGCCGAGGCCGAATGCGGCGCGCTGGTGCGCGCCATGGCGATGGTGCCCATGTCGTTCTTGAGGCCGTTCTTCGCCTCGTTCTGCACCGGGTCGCGGGTGGCCTTCTGCCGGTAGGCGCCGTCGAAGCCGCCGCCCTGGATCATGAAGCCGTCGATCACGCGGTGGAAGATGGTGCCGCCGTAATGGCCGTCCTTCACGTACTGCAGGAAATTCTCGACCGTCTTGGGCGCCTTGGCCGGATAGAGCTCCAGGCGGATGGTGCCCAGGTTGGTGCGCACGTCGACCTGCGGGTCGGCAGCCAGCGCGCCCGAGGGGACCGCCGCCACCGAGAGGAGGAATAGATGCTTCAGATTCATGCCGCTCCTTCGTAAAGTATTTTCCAGCGCGCGCCTTCCTTGATCCAGTACTGGCGCTTGCGCATGACGTTGGACAGGCCGTCCGAGCGGTAATCCTGCTCGAACGTCACGACGACGAAGTCGCGTTCGCGCGGATAGCGCAGCATCGACACGCGCGACAGGCCGACCTTGATCCAGCGCTTGCCGCCGTTCACCGCGCGCTTGTGCGCCGACCACGCGGCGCGGTTCTGCCGGCCGGAGACGAAGCCGGAGGCATAGTGCTCCAGGTATTTCTCGGTGTCGCGGCTCTGCCAGTCGGCGCGCCATTGCTCGATTGCCGCCGCGAGCGAGCTGCGGTCAGCCTCCACCGAGCCGGCGTCGGCCCATTCGACCTCGTCGGCGATGATGACCGGCGTCGTACCCACCTGAACGTAGCGCGCCACGGCATCGAGGTCCGGGTTGGCGAGGACGATGCAGCCGTCGCTCGCGCGCGGCGGGCGGCTGTAGACGTCGGAGGGCACCCCGTGCAGCCAGATGCCGTAGCCGTTGCGCCCCATGCGCCGGTCCCACTCGTTCGGGTAGTTGATCGGGAAGGCGCCCGAGCCGTAGAAATCGGTCAGCTTCTTGCGCGGCAGGTTGGCGGTGACGTGGTAGACGCCGAGCGGCGTCTTCTGGTCGCCCTCGCGCGTTTTGTCGACGCCGTTCTTGCCCAGGGTGACGTAGAAGACGGCGACCAGGCGCGGCCGGCCTTCGGCATTGGCGAATACGTAGAGGCGCGAGCGCTTGGAGTCGACCAGGAAAGCGTGCTTCTGCTCGGCGTGCAGCTGCAGCACCTGGCGCGGCACGCGATCCTCGGCCGGCCGCTGGCGCAAGGCGCGCAGCCGGGCCAGGGCCTCGGCGCGCAGGCCGTCGATCTTTTCCGGCGGCACGTTCTTGGTCACGTTGCCGAACGTTTCCAGCGGCCGCGCGCGCGCCAGCAGCAGGTCGCCGCGCACCAGGTGGGCCAGGCGGAAGTTGGGGTGCTCGCCGATGAGCGCGTCGACGCGCTTCATCGCCTCGTCCAGGCGGTTGGCTTCGATGGCCTGAAAAACCTCGGACAGGCGGTCTTCCGGCGTCGGACCTGCAAGCGCGCTCGTCCCGGCAAGGACGAGAAGCAGGACCAGCGCGCACCGGCCCATCAGCCGGAGTCCTCGTCCTGGATCAGCCAGCGGCCGTCGCTGCGGATGAGCTGCAAGGTCTTGCGGCTGGTGGACTGGAAGGTATCCGAGCGGTAGGCCTGGCGGAACGTTACGCTGGCCTGGTCGGGACCCTTGACCGTGACGGCGGGCGAATCGAGCTCCACGGAGATCGACTTCGCGCCGCCAATGCGCGCGCGGCGGGTTTTCTCCCACGTGGCCCGCGACTGGCCCTTGGGGGTCTTGAAGTCCTTGGCGTAATGGGAAAGGTAGGCGTCCACGTCCCGGTTGGACCACGCTTGCGCCCAGGCGTTTATCGCCTTCAGCACCTCCGCCGAGGGATCGGCGGCCGGTGCCGGCTTCGGCTTTTCGGCCGCCGGGGGCTTCGGCGCGGGGGCCGCGGCGACCAGCACCGCCGGTCCACGGGCGATCTTGCGCACCAGCGAGAGCTTGTTCTGCGCGCCGGTATTGGTCTTGTCGAGCTGCAGCGCCTTGTCGTAGGCCTGGCTCGCGAGCTTCGCGTACACGTCGCCCAGGTTCTCGTAGGCGGTGGCATAGCTCGGATGGGTGCGGATCGACTGCTCGAGGGCGGCGCGCGCCTTCTCGTACTGGCCCTGCGCCGCATAGATCACGGCGAGATTGTTGTAAGGCTCCGGAAGCTCCGGAAAATCCTGCGTGAGCTTGCTGAAGATCTCGATGGCTTCCTTGGTGTTGCCCTGCTCGGTGAGGATGACCGCCTTCAGAAAGCGCGCCTGCGGATCGCGCGGCTTGGCAGCGAGCACCTTGTTGACCCGCTCGAGCGCCTGCGGGCGCTGCCCCGCCTGGAGCAGCTGGTTTGCTTCCTGCAAGTCATCGGCGAGCGCCGGCGCGGCAGTGAGCAAGGCGCAGGCGAGCATGAAAAGGCCCCGCCTGAGCGTGGACCGCGAGGCGTCGGAATTCTGCATTGTGTTATATTTTCAAGGCCCTACGAAAGGTCGCATTCTATCCTAAAGATCTACAACAGCCTAGGCAGGGCAAAGCAGGATTTCGTTCCCCTTCAGCCGCCGGCCGTGCGCATGTACGTCTGCGGCATGACGGTGTACGACTATTGCCACCTCGGCCATGCGCGCGTGCTGGTGGTGTTCGACCTGGTGCGGCACTGGCTGCGCCAGAGCGGGTTTCGCGTGACGTACGTCCGCAACATCACGGACATCGACGACAAGATCATCCGCCGCGCCGCCGAGAATGGCGAGCCGGTGGCGGCGCTGACCGGGCGCTTCATCCGCGCCATGGACGAGGACGCCGCCGCCCTGGGCGTGGAGAAGCCCGACCACGAGCCGCGCGCCACCCAATACGTTCCGCAGATGCTCGCCCTGATCGATGAATTGAATGAAAAAAAACTGGCTTACGCAGCCTCCTCGGGCGACGTGAATTACGCGGTGCGCCGCTTCCCGGGCTACGGCAAGCTGTCGGGCAAGTCGCTGGACGAGCTGCGCGCCGGCGAGCGGGTGGAGGTCGATGCCTCGAAGGAGGATCCGCTCGACTTCGTGCTGTGGAAGCGCTCCAAGCCCGAGGAGCCTAACTGGCCGTCGCGCTGGGGCGAGGGCCGGCCGGGCTGGCACATCGAGTGCTCGGCCATGTCGCGCGCCCTGCTCGGCGAGCAGTTCGACATCCATGGCGGCGGCCAGGATCTGCAGTTTCCGCACCATGAGAACGAAATCGCGCAGTCCGAGGGCGCCATGGGCATCGACTCGGGAAAGTCCTTCGTCCGGTACTGGATGCACAACGGCTTCGTGCGCGTCGACGAGGAGAAGATGTCCAAGTCGCTGGGCAACTTTTTCACCGTGCGCGAGGTGCTCAAGAAATACGACGCCGAGGTGGTGCGCTTCTTCATCCTGCGCGCCCACTATCGCAGCGCCCTCAACTATTCGGACGCGCACCTCGAGGACGCGAAAGGCGCGCTTACGCGCCTTTATACAGCCTTGAAGGACGACCACGGCGAAGCGAAGCTGGACTGGACCGAAGAACACGCCCGGCGCTTCAAGCAAGCGATGGACGACGACTTCGGCACGCCCGAGGCGATGGCGGTGCTCTTCGACCTCGCGACGCGCATAAATGCCGGCGAGAAGACGCTCGCCCCGCAGCTGCGCGGCCTGGGCGCGGTTCTGGGCCTGCTGCAGCGCGATGCGCGCGCGTTCCTGCAGGGCGGCGAGGCCGAAGCCTGGATCACCGAGGCGATCGAAGCGCGCGCCGCTGCGCGCAAGCGCAAGGATTTCGCAGCAGCAGACCGCATCCGCGAGACGCTGCTTGATAAGGGCATCGTCCTCGAAGATGTTGGCGGACGCACGACCTGGCGCCGCAAATAGCTTGTCCCCGAACGCATACACCTTCGCATGAGCCCCTTCGAGCTGGCGGTACCGGCGACGCTTTCCCAAGCCCTGGATCTGCTGAATGACGACGGCGCGCGGCCACTCTCCGGCGGCACGGCGCTCATGCTGATGATGAAGGCGGGCGTGTTCCGCCCGAGGCGCCTGGTATCGCTTGCGAAGCTGAAGCTCGAAGGCATCGAGCCGGCCGCGGATGGCGGACTGCGCATCGGCGCCATGACGACGCTGCGCGCGCTCGAGCGCTCGGAAAAGGCCTTCCCCGTGCTGAAGAGAACGCTGCGCACCCTGGCCAACGTGCGCGTACGCAACGTGGCGACCGTGGGCGGGGCGCTGGCGCACGCCGATCCGCATATGGACCTGCCGCCGCTGCTCAGCGCGCTGGGCGCGCGCGTGGCCATCGCGGGTCCCGGCGGCGGGCGCAGCGTGCCGCTCGAGGCGCTCTACGCCGGCTATCTCGAGAACACGCTGAAGCGAGACGAGCTGATCACGCATCTCGAGCTGCCGCCGCTGGGCAAGCGGCGCGCCGCGTACCTGAAATGCACCACGCGCTCGGCCGACGATTGGCCCTCGCTCGGCGTGGCGGTGATGCTCGACGGCGACGAGGCACGGCTTTTCGTCAGCGCGGCCACCGACCGGCCCACGCGCCTGCCGGCGGCGGAAAGCATCCTCAAGACCGGGGACGTGAAACGCGCGGCCGAAGCGGCCGCCGAAGAGGTGCATATCGAGAGCGACCTGCACGGCTCGGCGGCCTACAAGAAGCAGCTCATCCGCGTTTACCTTGCAAGGGCGGTGCATGAAGCGCGCAACGCAGTCCACTGAGACGCCGCAGGTCGGGCGCTCCGTCCCCCGCCTGGAGTCGTGGCTGAAGGTCACCGGCCGGGCCGAGTACGTGCACAACCTGCGCCTGCCCGGCATGCTGTACGGAAAGATCTTCCGCAGCACGGTGGCGCACGGCAGGATCCGGCGCATCGACGTGTCGGCGGCCCAGGCCGCGGGCGGCGTCTACCGCGTCGTGACCGGCGAGGACATCCGCAAGCTGATTCCCGAGCCGTACTTCGGTCCGGCGTTCCACGACCAGCCGATCCTCGCGCTGGACAAGGTGCGCTATGTCGGCGAGCCGGTCGCGGTGGTGCTCGCTTCCGACCCGCATGTGGCAGAGGAAGCGGCGCACCTGATCGTCGCCGAATACGACGAGCTCCGGGCGGTGTACGACGAGGTCGAGGCGATGACCTCCAGGGCCATCGTGCACGACACGCTCAAGCCGGCGGGCACCTTCCCGGACCTGAAGCACGTGAAAGGCAGGACCGGCACCAACGTGGCGCTCGACTTTCATCTGCGCCGCGGCGACGCGCCGGCCGCGCTGAAGAAGGCCGAGCGCGTCTTCGAGCACCGCTTCCGCACCCAGCAGGTGATGCACACGCCGCTCGAGCCGCTGGTGTCGGTGGCCGAGTCCACCGAGAGCTCGCTCACCATCCATACCGCCTCGCAGAGCCCGTCGTTCGTGCGCATCGAGGTGGCGCGCCTGCTCGGCTGGCCGGAGAACCGCGTGCGCGTGCGCGTGCCGTTCCTCGGCGGCGGCTTCGGCGCCAAGCTGTACATCAAGCTGGAGGCGCTGGTTGCCGCGCTCTCGCTGCTCACCGGCCGCCCGGTCAAGGTGTCGCTCACGATGGAGGAGCAGTTCTTCACCATCACCAAGCATCCCACCACCTTCCGCATCAAGACCGGGGTGACGCGCGAGGGGCGCATCACCGCGCGCGAGTGCGAGGTCTGGTGGAACGGCGGTGCCTACGCCGACATCGGCCCGCGCGTGACGCAGAAGTCGGGCTTCACCGCGCCGGGGCCCTATGACATCGACGACGTGCTCATCGACTCCTATTCCCTCTATACGAACCGGCCGCCTGCCGGCGCGCTGCGCGGCTTCGGCATTCCGCAGCTGGTGTGGGCCTACGAGAGCCACATGGACATCATGGCGCGCGAGCTCGGCCTCGACCCGATCGCTTTTCGCCGCAAGAACCTGCTGCGCGACGGCCGCCCGCAGGCCACCGGCACGGTGCTGCGCGACGTCGCGCTCGAGCAGGTCCTCGACCGGCTCGCCGTGCTGATGGACTGGGAAAAGCCGTTCGACCGCGGCAGCGGCACGGTGCGCATGGGGCGGGGCGTCGCCATCGGCTTCAAGGCCTGCGTGTCGCCCACCACGTCGCTCGCCGCGGTGAACGTCAGCGCCGACGGCAGCTGCACGGTGTATTGCAGCACCGCGGACATGGGGCAGGGCTCCGACACGGCGATGGCGCAGATCGCCGGCGAGGTGCTGCACATGGCGGCCGAATCCATCCGCGTGGTGCATTCCGATACCGACGTCACGCCCTACGACATGGCGACGCTCGGCTCGCGCTCGCTTTTCCACATGGGCAACGCCGTCAAGCTGGCCGCCGAAGAGGCCAGGGACAAGCTGGATTGCCTCAGGCAGGAGCTCGGCCTGGCTGCTGACGCGGAAATCAGCGAAATCTTCAGGAAAAAGTACGGCATGCAGGCGGGTAACGTGATCGGCACCGGCAGCTACATCCCGACCTACAAGTCGCCCGATGCCAACGGCCTCACCGACAACGCCACGCCGTTCTGGATGGTGGGCGCGACCGGGGTCGAGCTCGAGGTCGACACCGAGACCGGGCGCGTGCGCGTCACGCGCATGGTGAACGTCGGCGACGTCGGCACGCCGATCAACCCGAAGATCGTCGAGACGCAGCTCTCGGGCGCCTCCATCATGCAGCTGGGCTTCACCTTGCTGGAGAAGATGGAGTTCGACGGCCAAGGGCAGCTGCGCAACGCCTCGCTCGCCGAGTACCGCATACCGGGCTTCCTCGACGTTCCGGCGAGCATGACCAGCGAGGCGGTGGTCGCCGAGCAGAAATCCGGCCCGTTCGGCGGCAAGGGGGTCGGCGAGACCGGCACCTTCGGGGTGTCGCCCGCCATCGCCAACGCCGTGCACGACGCGGTGGGCGTGCGCATCACGTCACTGCCGATCAGCGCCGAGGCGGTGTTCGAGGGCTTGCAGGGCTTGCGCACATGAGGCGCGAGCTGCGCTTCCGCCTGAACGGCGAGCCGGTGAGCGCCCAGGTGGCGCCGCACGAAACCCTGGTCGAGGTGCTGCAGGACGCGTTCGGGCTCTACGGCGCCCGCGAGAGCTGCGCGCAGGGCCTGTGCGGCTGCTGCACGGTGCTCGTCAACGGCCGCGCGGTGTCGGGCTGCCTTTATCTCGCCAGCCTGGCGCAGGACGCCGAGGTGCGGACCGTCGAAGAGGGTAAGGCGCTGGACGCGGTCCAGCAGGCGTTCATCGAGGCGTGCGCCTTCCAGTGCGGCTTCTGCACCCCGGGCTTCGTGCTGATGACGCGCCAGCTGCTGGACGAGATTCCCGATCCCACCGACGACGACATCAAGCACTACCTGTCGGGCAACCTGTGCCGCTGCGCGGCGTACCCGGAAATCATCGAGGCGGTGAAGCTCGCCGCACGCAAAAGGAACCAACCATGAAGGGCTTTCTCGCCGCATTGCTGCTCGCGCTCTCTTTTTCGTCGTTTTCCCAGGACTATCCGGGCAAGCCGATCCGCGTGCTGGTGCCGTTCGCGCCGGGCGGCGCGGTCGACACCAGCGCCCGCGTGCTCACGCAGGCGATGTCGCAGCGCCTGGGCTGGCAGTTCGTGATCGAGAGCCGCCCGGGCGGCAATGGCTTCATCGCCACCACGGCGGTGGCCAAGGCGGCGGCCGACGGCTACACGCTGCTCATGGCGCACACCGGCGAGTTCGCCGTGAACCCGCGCCGATGCTCTACCTCGCCAATGCGCAGGCGCCTTTCAGCACCTTCCAGGAGCTGGTCGCCGCGGCCAAGGCCAAGCCCGGCGCCATCACGTTCTCCTCCGCGGGCAACGGCAGCATCAATCATCTGGCCGGCGAATGGCTGGCGCAGGCCGCCGGCATCAAGCTGCTGCACGTGCCTTACAAGGGCGGCGCGCCCGCGGCGCAGGCGGTGGCGGCGGGCGATGTGCATTTCGGCGTGATGGCGGTGCCGGGCGCGATGGCGCACATAAAGTCCGGCCGCGGCAAGGTCGTGGGCATCACCACGGCGAAGAAGTCGCCGCTCGAGCCTTCGTGGGCGACGCCGCGCGATGCCGGCATTGCCGACCTCGACGCGTCGATCTGGGTGGGGCTGTTCGCGCCGAAGGGAACGCCGCCGGCGGTGATCGACCGGCTCAATCGCGAGGTGCGCGCCACGCTCGCCGACGCCGACGTCAAGAAGCGCTTCGTCGACACCGGCGCCGAAGCGATCGGCATGGCGCCCGCCGAATTCCTGGCGCGCATCAAAAGCGATGCCGAGCGCTACCGGCGCGTGGTGCAGCAGGCCGGCGTGAAGCCCGGCTAGGGACGGATCAGGCGGCCGTCGGAGGTGATCTGCACGCGGTCGCCGACCAGCAGGGCGCGCGTGTCCTGCACGAGCGTCTGGATGGTGCCGTCGTCCATGCGCAGGGTCAGGCGGTAGGGGCCGGGTACCGGAGCGGCCGTGCCGCCGGCGGCTGCCGAGGCGGGCAGCGTTATGAGGCCGATCGACTCGATGATGCCCGAGCCCGGCCGGTAGCTGCCGGGCTGCAGCGTCGCGAGCGCCACCGGGGTGGAGGCCGACGCGGGCGCCGGGCTGGTTACGACCGGGGGCGCCGTGGTGACGGGCGCCCGAACCGACGCGGGCTCCTCGTAGCTTGCGCAGGCGGCCAGGCCGGCGGCGAGTAGGGCAGCTGAGGCGGCTAAAGCGGCGGTACGGATTGCCATGGCGATCTCCTGAAGTAGGTCGCCATCAGCGCAGCAATCTACGTTCCCGAAACGAAATCGGGGTCAGAGCCCGAATTCTCATCCGCGTACGCGTATGCGGAATTCGGGCTCTGACCCCGATTACGGGCTCTGCCGCCGATTTGATTAGCCTTCGAAGAACTCCTTCACCTTGTCCAGCCAGCCCTTGGCGCGCGGGTTGTGCCGGCCGCTGTCTTCCTGGGCGATCGCGTCGAACTCGCGCAGCAGCTGGCGCTGGCGCTCGGTGAGGGCGACCGGCGTTTCGACCACCACGTGGCAGAAGAGGTCCCCGGGTACCTGGCTGCGCACGCCCTTGATGCCCTTGTTCTTCAGCCGGAAGGTCTTGCCGCTCTGTGTCTCGGCCGGCACGCGGATGCGCGCCGAGCCGTCGAGCGTCGGGATGTCGATCTCGCCGCCGAGCGCGGCGGTCGTGATGGAAATCGGCATCTCGCAATGCAGGTCGTCGTGGTCGCGCTGGAACACCGCATGCTGCTTGATATGCACCTGGACGTAGAGGTCCCCCGGCGGTCCGCCGTTCACGCCGGGCTCGCCTTCGCCGGAAAGCCGCACGCGGTCGCCCTCGTCTACGCCGGCGGGGATTTTCACCGCCAGCGTTTTCTGCAGCTTGACGCGCCCGCTGCCGGAACAGGCATTGCACGGATTGGGGATCACGCTGCCGCTGCCGTGGCAGCGGGGGCACGTCTGTGCGATGGAAAAGGGCCCTTGCGACACCCGCACCTGCCCCGCGCCGCGGCAGGTCGGGCAGGTCGCGGGCTGCGTGCCGGCCTTGGCGCCGGTGCCCCGGCAAATGTCGCACACCGCGGTGGCGGGGATTCGGATCTTGGTCTCGAAGCCGTGGGCCGCCTGCTCCAGGGTGATTTCGAGGTTGTAGCGCAGGTCGGCGCCGCGGAACACCGTCGAGCGGCCGCCGCGGCCGCCGCCAAAGATGTCGCTGAAGATGTCGCTGAAGATGTCGCCGAAGCCGCCCATGCCTGCCGCGCCGGCCGCGGTTTGCGGATCGACGCCGGCGTGGCCGAACTGGTCGTAGGCTGCGCGCTTGCTCGGCTCGGTCAAGACCTCGTAGGCCTCTTTCGCCTCCTTGAAATGCTCCTCCGCCTTGGGATTGTCCGGGTTGCGGTCCGGGTGCCATTTCATGGCGAGGCGCCGGTAGGCCTTTTTCAGGTCCTCCTCGGAGCAGTCGCGGTTGACGCCGAGTACTTCGTAATAGTCGCGCTTTGCCATTCAGTTTTCCGTGACGAAAACGGGCGACCGCTTTCGCGACCGCCCGTCCGTTTTGCGTGGGGCCAAGCTTAACCCGCTTTTTTGTCCTTGACCTCGGTGAACTCGGCGTCCACCACGTTGGCATCGTCCTTTTTCGCTTCGCCGCCGCCGGCCTGCGGCTCGCTTTGCGGCTGCTGCTGGGACTGCTGCTCGGCGTACATCTTCTCGCCGAGCTTCTGCGCGGCCTGCGCCAGCGCCTGGGACTTCTCGTCGATCGCCGCCTTGTCTTCCGACTTGAGCGCGCCCTCGGCGTCCTTGATGGCGGACTCGATCTTCTCCTTCTCGGCTGCGTCCAGCTTGTCGCCGTAGTCCTTGAGCGACTTCTTCACGGAGTGCGTCATCGCCTCGAGCTGGTTGCGCGCGTTGACCAGCTCCAGCTGCCGCCGGTCCTCCTCGGCATGCGCCTCGGCATCCTTCACCATGCGCTGGATCTCGGCCTCGTTCAGGCCGGAGCTCGCCTGGATCTTGATCTTGTTCTCCTTGCCCGTGGCCTTGTCCTTGGCCGTGACGTGCAGGATGCCGTTGGCGTCGATGTCGAACGTCACCTCGATCTGCGGCATGCCGCGCGGCGCGGGCGGGATGTCGGTGAGGTTGAACTGCCCCAGTGACTTGTTGCCCGAGGCCATGTCGCGCTCGCCCTGCAGCACGTGGATGGTGACCGCGCCCTGGTTGTCGTCGGCGGTCGAGAACACCTGCTGGGCCTTGGTCGGGATGGTGGTGTTCTTCTGGATGAGCTTGGTCATCACCCCGCCCAGGGTTTCGATGCCCAGTGAGAGGGGGGTAACATCCAGCAGAAGGACATCTTTTACGTCGCCCTTCAATACGCCCGCCTGGATCGCGGCGCCGACCGCCACCGCCTCGTCGGGGTTGACGTCCTTGCGCGGCTCGCGGCCGAAGAATTCCTTCACCTTGTCCTGCACCTTGGGCATGCGCGTCTGGCCGCCGACCAGGATCACGTCCTCGATCTGGCTTACGCCGACCCCCGCGTCCTTCATGGCGATGCGGCACGGACTGATGGTCTTCTCGATCAGCTCGTCGACCAGCGACTCGAACTTCGCCCGCGTGATCTTCATCGTCAGGTGCTTGGGGCCCGACTGGTCGGCGGTGATGTAGGGCAGGTTGAGCTCGGTCTGCTGCGAGGAGGACAGCTCGATCTTCGCCTTCTCCGCGGATTCCTTGAGCCGCTGCAGCGCGAGCACGTCCTTCGACAGGTCGACGCCCTGCTCCTTCTTGAACTCGGTGACCACGTAGTCGATCAGGCGCTGGTCGAAGTCCTCGCCGCCCAGGAACGTGTCGCCGTTGGTGGCGAGCACCTCGAACTGCTTCTCGCCCTCCACGTCGGCGATCTCGATGGCCGAGATGTCGAACGTGCCCCCGCCCAGGTCGTAGACCGCGATCTTGGCGTCCTTCTTCATCGCCTTGTCCAGGCCGAAGGCGAGCGCCGCGGCGGTCGGCTCGTTGATGATGCGCTTGACGTCCAGGCCGGCGATGCGCCCGGCGTCCTTGGTGGCCTGGCGCTGGGAATCGTTGAAGTAGGCGGGCACGGTGATCACCGCCTCGCTCACGGTCTCCCCAAGATAAGCCTCGGCGTCCTTCTTCAGCTTGCGCAGGATCTGCGCCGAGGCTTCCTGCGGCGAGATTTTCTTGCCGCGCACCTCGATCCATGCGTCGCCGTTGTCGGCGCGCACGATGCGGTAGGGCATCATCTTGATGTCCTTCTGCACCTCGGGGTCGTCGAAGCGCCGGCCGATCAGGCGCTTCACCGCGTAAATGGTGTTTTTGGCGTTGGTGACGGCCTGGCGCTTGGCCGGCGCGCCGACCAGGATCTCGCCGTCCTCCGTATAGGCGACCACCGAGGGCGTGGTGCGCGCGCCCTCGGAATTCTCGATGACCTTGGGCTTGCCGCCTTCCATGATGGCGACGCAGGAGTTGGTGGTGCCGAGGTCGATGCCGATGATTTTTGCCATGAGAGGGCTCCGCTTAACTCAAGTCTGTGTTCGATATGGGGTTTCCGGGGTCTTTTTCAACCCGCGGCTTGGCCACGGTGACCAGCGCCGGGCGCAGCACGCGGTCGTGCAGGCTGTAGCCTTTCTGCATGACCGCGACGATGGTGTTGGGCTCGCGCATTTCCCCCGGCGGTGCTTCGACCGCCGCCATGGCCTGCTGGCGGTGCGGATCGAAGCGCTCGCCCGGGGCCGGGTCGATCTCGCGGATGCTGCCCTTCTCCAGGGCGGCCTTGAGCTGGCGCACAATCACCTCGATGCCGCTGACGTCGGCCGATTTCAGCGCCGCCTCCAGGCTGTCGACCACCGGGAGCAAGCCCTCGGCGAAGCGTTCCAGCGCATACTTCTGGGCGTTGGCGGCCTCGGCCTGCAGGCGCTTGCGTACGTTTTCGGTGTCTGCGAGGGCGCGCAGCATCTGCTCGCGCTGCTGCTCGAGCTTGGCCTGCGTCTCGGCCAGGAGCTCCTCCAGCGAGCGGTTGGCCGCGTTTTGCGCCTCGGGTGTTTCTTGCGGTTGAACAGTCTCTTCTTGCATCTTGTCGAACTTGGGTCTGGGCGCGCCTATTTCAAGGCGCGCCGGTAAAACTCGATCGGAGTGTAAAGCCTTGAAACTGCTAAAGATCGTGCTTTGGGTGGTCGGCGGCCTGATCCTTGTGGCCCTGGCCGCGGTGGCGATTTTCGCCGCAACCTTCGATCCGAACAAGTATCGCGACGATGTCGAGCGCCTGGTGAAGGAGCATACCGGGCGCACGCTGCAGCTCAAGGGACCGCTCGAAATGGCCTTCTGGCCGAGCCTGGGCGCGAAAGTCTCGCAGGTGGCCCTGTCCGAGCGCGCGGCGGACCGGGAGTTCCTGTCGCTTGCCGATGCGCACGCCTCGGTGGCGTTGCTGCCGCTGCTGCGCGGCGAAGTGATCGTAGACCGCGTGCGCGTCTCCGGCCTCAAGGCGCAGATCGTCAAGGACAAGCAGGGACGCTTCAACTTCCAGGACCTGATCGAGGCCAAGCCGGGCGAAAAGCCGGCCGCCAAGCCCGCGCCCGACGAAGGGTCGCCGTCGCCGGTGAAATTCGACATCGCCGGCATCCAGATCGAGAACGCGGCGCTCGCCTACCGCGACCTCGCGAGCGGCGAGGAGATCGCGCTTTCCGACTTTAACCTCGAGACCGGCCGCGTCTCGGAGAACGCCCAGGGCGAAATCGACCTTTCGACCGCGCTCAAGCGCAACCAGCCGCCGCTGGACGCAAAGCTCGCGCTGAACGGCCGCTACGCGCTCAAGCCCGAGGCGATCGGCCTGGACTTCACCGCCAAGCTGGACGATTCCACGGTGCAGGGGAAGCTCGATATCGCGCGCGCCGCGCAGATGTCCTATGGCTTCGACCTCGCCATCGATCAGATCAACCTGGACCGCTACCTCCCCTCGTCGGAGAAGAAAAAGCCGGCGCCGCCGGCCGGAAAAAAGGCCGAAGCGCCGAAGGCCGAAGACGCTCCGGTGGATCTGTCGGGCCTGAAGGGCCTGGATGCCAAAGGACAGCTGCAGATAGGTGCGCTCCAGGTACAGGGCCTGAAGCTGGCAAACCTCAAGACGAAGGTCAGCGCCGCGGGCGGCAAGGCGGAGATCGGGCCCCATTCGGCAAGCCTCTACGAAGGCAGCCTGGCCGGCTCGCTTACGCTCGACGGCAACGCGAACCGCGTGACGCTCAAGGAAACGCTGACCAATATCGCGGTCGGGCCGCTGCTGCGCGACCTGGCGGAGCAGGACCGGGTCGAAGGGCGCGGCAACGTATCGCTGGACGTGTCGGCGGCCGGCAAGACCGTCAATGCCCTCAAGTCCGCGCTCGCGGGCAGCGCCAAGGTGCACCTCCGGGACGGGGCCATCAAGGGCGTGGACATCGGCGCGCTGTTGCGCAAGGCGCGCTCGGCGCTCGGGTCGGGGTCGTCGCAGGCGGCCGACGCCAAAGAGAAAACCGACTTTTCGGAGCTTTCCGCCAGCTTTTCCATCAAGAACGGCGTAGCGCACAACGAGGACCTGGAGGTCAAGGCGCCGCTGTTTCGGCTCGACGGGGCGGGCGACATCGACATCGGCAAATCCACCATCGACTACGTTGCCAAAGCTTCCGTGGTGGCCACCGCCCAAGGGCAGGGCGGCAAGGAGCTCGAGCAGCTCGCCGGGCTCACCATTCCGGTGCATCTGACCGGGCCGCTGGCGGATATGAAGTACCAGGTGGATTACCGCGCCGCGGCGGGCGACCTCGCCAAGTCGCGCGTCGGCGGCAACGTGAAAGAGGGCATCGAGAAGCGGAAGGACCAGATCGAAGACAAAGTGCGCGACCGCCTCAAAGGTTTGCTCGGCCGGTAGGCGGCGCTGACAGGGTTTAACAGTCGCCCGGTACCCGGGCATTATGCTGGCGCAGGATGCTGAATATCCTGCGCTATTCGCAAATCATCGCGGTCGCCGTGCTGGTCGCCGTGGTGGTGGTGCTGTCGCTGCTTTACCGCGGCATGGTGGTGGACTCGCTGGTGGAGAGCGAGACCCACGCCAGCGCCGGCCTGACCAAGGCCTTCGCCAACGCCATCTGGCCCTCTTACGCCGAGTTCTTGCGCAAGGCTGGGTCCTTGCCGCCGGAGGAGCTCGCCCGCAGCCCCGAGATCGGCGACCTCGCGCGCGACCTCAAGGCGCTGGCGCGCGGGCTGAACGTGGTGAAGGTGAAAATCTACGACTTGCACGGCCGTACGGTCTTCTCGAGCGATCCGCGGCAGATCGGCGAGGACAAGTCCGCCAATCCGGGGTTTCGCCGTGCGCGCAACGGCTACCCGGCGAGCGAAATCACCTACCGCGACCGCTTCGATGCCTGGGAAGGCGCGATCTCGGAGCGCAACATCATCGGCACTTATGTGCCCGTGCACCTGGACGAGGCCGCGCCGGTGGAGGCGGTGTTCGAGGTCTACAGCGATGTCACCAAGCTCGTGGCGAAGATGCAGGCGAGCCAGCGCAAGATCATCGGCGGCGTGCTCGGCGCGATGGCGCTGGTCTGGCTGGTCGTGCAGCTGCTGCTCTCGCACTACCAGCGACGCCTGTCCGAGGAGGAGCGGCGCCGCAGGACGCAGGAGGAACGGATGCGCCACCAGGCGTTCCACGACCCGGTCACCGACCTGCCCAATCGGGTGAGCTTCAGCGAGCACCTGGATGAAGCGATGCGGCGCGCAAAGCGCGCCGAGCGGCCGCTTGCCCTGCTGTTCGTGGACCTGGATCTTTTCAAGCGCGTCAACGACAGCCTGGGCCACGACGCCGGCGACCGCCTCCTGCGTACGGCCGGCGAGCGCATTCGCGGCGCGGTGCGCGACGCGGATCTGCTGTTCCGCATGGGCGGCGACGAGTTCACCGTGCTGCTGGAGGACGTGCGCGGCCCGGAGGAGGCGGGCGCCGTGGCCCAGCGCATGCTCGAGGCCATCGCCGAGCCCCTGCAGCTCGGCCACCACGAGCTGTCGGTGTCCGCGAGCATCGGCATCGCCCTGTATCCGCGCGACGGCGAGCTCGGCGAGCGCCTGGTCAAGAGCGCCGATACCGCGATGTACCGCGCCAAGGAGCTGGGCCGCAACCGCTATGCCTTCTTCTCCCCGGAGATGAACCAGCGGGTCGAGGAGCAGATGAAGCTGGAAGCCGCGCTGCGCCGCGCATTGAAGAACGGCGAGTTCGTCCTGCATTTCCAGCCGCGCGTCTCGGCAAGCACCGGACGGGCGATCGGCGCGGAGGCGCTGCTGCGCTGGCGCCACCCGGAGCGGGGGCTGGTCGAGCCGGCGCGCTTCGTGCCGGTGCTGGAGGAAACCGGGCTTATCGTGCCGGTGGGCGCCTGGGTGCTCGCGGAAGCCTGCCACCAGGCGAAGGCCTGGCAGGCGGGCGGGCGCAACCCGGTGCACGTATCGGTCAACATCTCGCCGCGCCAGTTCCGCAGCGAGGGCCTGCTGCGGGCGGTGGCCGGGGCGCTGCGCGCGAGCGGCCTGCCGCCGCAGCTGCTGGAGCTCGAGCTCACCGAACGCCTGCTGGTGGAGAACGTCGAGCACGCGATGGAGCTGATGCACCGCCTGAAGCTGCTGGGCGCCTCCATTTCGATCGACGACTTCGGCACCGGCTATTCATCGCTGAGCTACCTGAAGCGCTTCCCCATCGACAGCCTCAAGGTCGACCGCAGCTTCGTGCGCGACCTGGCGGCGAGCCCGAAGGACGCGGCCATCGTCGACGCCATCTGCCTGCTCGCGCGCAGCCTGGGCATCGGCCTGGTCGCCGAGGGCGTGGAGGAGACCTGGCAGGCCGAGTACCTCAGCGAGCGCCACT
This sequence comes from uncultured bacterium, assembly GCA_965233185.1. GTDB lineage: Bacteria > Pseudomonadota > Gammaproteobacteria > Burkholderiales > SG8-39 > SCGC-AG-212-J23. The sequence continues at coordinate 19,013 of CBDDSA010000309.1, read as the reverse complement.
GCACCGAGATGCAGGGCTTCCTCTTCAGCCGGCCGCTCGCGCCGGAGGCCGTCGCCGAGGCGCTGGCGCGCTCCTATCCCTTGCCGCGCGCAATGGCGGCAAGCGCCGAGATCCACTCCGTCGAGTCGTTGAGGCAGGGCACCAGGTAGAAGTCTTTCCCGCCGGCGGCAACGAACGCCCGGCGGGCGGCGATGCCGATTTCTTCCAGCGTCTCCAGGCAATCCGCCACGAAGCCCGGGCAGAACACGTCGACCCGCTTCATGCCCGCTCGAGCGAGCTCGACCAGCGTCGGCTCGGTATAGGGCTGCAGCCATTCGGCATAGCCGAAGCGGGACTGGAAGGTGACCGCGCATTCGCTCCCGGCGAGGTTCAAAGCCTTTCTCAACAGCTCCCCGGTGGCGAGGCACTGCTGCCGGTACGGCGCGCCGCCGCGCTTGGGCAGGCCGTGGAAGCTCAGCACCAGCTTTGCGCCGCGGCCGTGTTGCTGCCAGTGGCGGCGCACCTGCGCCGCGAGCGCGGCGATGTACCCCGGGTGGTCGTGGAACTCGCGCACCATGCGCACCCCCGCGGGCAGCCTGTCCGCCACGCTTTCGGTCGTGCTTTCGGAATACTGGGGATACAGGGGCACCGCAGTGATGTCGCAGTCCTTGAGCCTGGACAACGCAGAGGCGATGCTGGGCTCGCCATAGCGCATTGCGTACTCGACCGGCAGGTGCAAATTGTGCCTGAGCGCCTCGGCCTGCCTCGCGGTATTCACCGCCAGAGGCGAGCCTTCGGCGGTCCAGATCGCGGCGTACTTCTGCGCGGACTGGGCGGGCCGCTTGCGCAGCACGATGCCGTAGAGGATGGGCAGCCACAGCAGCCGCGGCAGCTTTACCACGCGAGGGTCGGACAGGAACTCGGCGAGGTAGCGCCTCACCGCCTGCGGCGTCGGCGCCGCAGGCGTGCCGAGGTTGACTAGAAGAATGCCTTTCAGTGCTTCGACAGGGCGCTGGAAAGCAGCTTGGCGGTGATGTCGACGATCGGGATGACCCGGTCGTAGGCCATGCGGGTGGGGCCGATCACGCCGACCGTGCCCACCACCTCGCCGTCGACCTTGTACGGCGAGGTGACCACGCTCACGTCGTCGGGCGCGCTGACGCCCGACTCGCCGCCGATGAAGATCTGCACGCCCTGGCCACGCAGGGAAAGGTCGAGGATCTGCAGGAGCGAGCTCTTGCGCTCGAACAGCTCGAACAGCTGCTTCAGGCGCGTCACGTCCTGCGACAGCTCCTGCACCGACAGAAGATTGCGCTCGCCCGAGATCACGTACTGCTCGTGGCCTTCGACGACCGCCTTGTTGCCGGCGTCGATGGCCGCCGACAGCAGCCGGATCATGTCCTGGCGGATCTCGCGCAGCTCGCTGTGCAGGCGCGAGCGCGCGTCCTCGAAGCTGTGGCCGGCGTAGTGCTGGTTCAGCAGGTTGGCCGCCTCGACCAGCTCGGAAGGGCTGAACTCGCGCTCGGTGAACAGGATGCGGTTCTGCACGTCGCCGTGCGCCGTGACCACGATCAGCAGGATGCGCTTTTCCGACAGTCTGAGGAACTCGATGTGGCGGAAGGTCTCGGCGCTGCGCCGCGGCGTCATCACCACGCCGGCGAACTGCGTGAGCTGGGAAAGGAGGTGCGAAGCCGCGGTGGCGACGCGCTGCGGGTTGTCCGGATGCAGCTCCGACTCGAGCTGGTGCAGCTCGCCGCTTTCCAGCTGCTTTACCACCAGCAGCGTGTCGACGAAGAAGCGGTACCCCATCGGCGTGGGCACGCGGCCGGCCGAAGTGTGGGGACTCGCGATGAGCCCCATGTCCTCGAGATCGGACATCACGTTGCGGATGGTGGCGGGCGAAAGATCCAGCCCGGAGTACTTCGACAGGGTGCGCGAGCCGATCGGCTGGCCTTCCGCAATGTAGCGCTCAATCAAGGTCTTGAGCAGCACCTGGGCGCGCTTGTCGAGCATGGATTCATTGTACACTCGACGCATGCCCACCGCCGCAGTGGCGCCGGGGTTCCGGCGCGTCGCGATGATCGGCAATCCGAACAGCGCCGGCATCGCTGCTTCGCTGCGCGAGCTGCGCAGCTTTCTCGAGCGGCGCGGCTGCAAGGTGCTGGACGAGGCCGAGGCGGCGTCGGCGGACCTCGCCATCGTGATCGGCGGCGACGGCACCATGCTCGCCGCCGCGCGCGACCTGGTGCGCCACCACGTGCCGCTGGTCGGCATCAACCAGGGCCGCGTGGGCTTCATGACCGACATCGGCCAGAAAGACATGCTGCGCGGCGTGGGCGCGATCCTCGACGGCGAGGGCTCGATCGAGGAGCGCTCGCTGCTCGATGCCGAGGTGGTGCGCAGCGGCAAGCCGCTATTGCGCACGCTCGCGCTGAACGAGGCGGTGCTCGGCAAGGGCGCGCAGGGGCGCCTCATCGAGTTCAGCCTGTCGCTGGACGGGGAATACGTCTACACGCTGCGCGCCGACGGCGTCATCGTCGCCACGCCCACCGGCTCCACCGCCTACGCCATGTCCGCGCAAGGGCCGATCCTGCACCCGGCGGTGCCGGCGCTGGCGCTGGTGCCGCTCAACCCGCATACGCTGTCGGCGCGCCCGGTGAGCGTGAGCGACCGCAGCGTGATCGAGATCGTGCTGGTGCGAGCCATGGACGCGCGCGCGCACTTCGACGGCTTCGCCCTGGCCGACATGGCCGAAGGCGATCGCATGCTGCTCAAGCGCTCCGCCGACACCGTGCGCTTCGTGCACCCGCCGGGCTACCGCTACTTCGCCACCTTGCGCGAAAAGCTGCGCTGGAGCGAGGCGCTGGTCAAGAACCCCGAGCCCGAATAGCGTGCTGCGGGCGCTGGAGGTCAAAGACCTGGTCATCATCGAGCGCGCCTCGCTCGAGCTTGCCGCGGGCTTCAGCGTGCTCACCGGCGAAACCGGCGCCGGCAAGTCGCTGCTGGTCGATGCCATCGAGCTGCTGGTGGGCGCGCGCGCCGACGCCAGCACCATCCGCGAGGGCAGCGAGCGTGCCGAGATCTCGGGCGAATTCGAGATACGTCCCGAGCTGGGCGCATGGCTGGAGGAGCGCGAGCTCTCCGGCGATCCGGGGCAGCTCATCCTGCGCCGGACCCTCGATCGCGCCGGGCGCTCGCGCTGCTTCATCAACGGCCACGCCGCCACCCTCGCGCAGCTGAAGGAGGCGGGCGAGTTCCTGGTCGACATCCATGGCCAGCACGCGCACCAGTCGCTGCTGCGCCCGGCGGCGCAGCGCGAGCTGCTCGACTCGCACGCCGGCTGCCAGGAGCTCGCGCGCGACGCCGTGCAGGCGTTCCGCGACTGCAAGCGCCTGGAGCAGCTCGCCGAGGAGGCCGAGAAGAGCTACGAAGCGCGCGCGGCGGAGCGCGCGGACCTCGAGGAGAAAACCCAAGACCTGAAGAAGCTCGCCTTGCGCGAGGGCGAATGGGAACGGATCACCGCGCAGCACACGCGCCTCGCGCATGGCTCCGGGCTGCTCGCCGGCGCGCAGTCCTCGCTGGAGGCGCTGGTCGAGGCGGAGGGCGCGGCGCTGCCCCAGCTCTCCGCGGTAGCGAGCCGGCTGAAGGTACTGTCGGAGCACGATGACCAGCTGAAGGCGGTGGTGGAGCTCCTCGAGTCGGCCGAGGCGCAGGCAAGCGAGGCGGTGCGCGACCTGCGCCATTACGCCTCGCGCGTGGACCTCGATCCGCAGGCGCTGCGCGACGCCGAGGCGCGCATCGAGGCCATGTACGCAGCGGCGCGCAAGCACCGCGTGCGCCCGGAGGAGCTGCCGCAACGCCTCGCCGAGCTCGAGCGCCGCCTCGCCGAGCTCGAGCTTGCCGTCGACCCCGAGGCGCTGAAGCGCGAAGTGGCGGCGTCGCGCGCGCGCTACGAGGCGGCCGCGAAGCGGCTGAGCGCGCGGCGTGCGGCCGGCGCGCAGGCGCTGTCGAAGGACGTCACCGCGGCGATGCAGCAGCTCGCCATGGCGGGAGGAAAGTTCAACATAGGACTGAAACCGCTGGAACAAGGCGGGGCGAGCGGCGCGGAGGACATCGAGTTCGAGGTCGCCTCGCACCCCAGCCTGCCGCTGCGGCCGCTCGCCAAAGTGGCCTCGGGCGGGGAGCTTTCGCGCATCAGCCTTGCCATCCAGCTGGTCGCCGCCAAGGCCTCGCCGGTCTCGACCCTGGTGTTCGACGAAATCGACTCGGGCGTCGGCGGCGCGGTAGCCCAGACCATCGGCAAGGCGCTGAGGAAGCTCGGCCGGGATCGCCAGGTGCTGTGCGTGACCCACCTGCCGCAGGTCGCAGCGAGCGGCGATGCGCAGTGGTCGATCACCAAGTCCGCCTCGCGCGGAAAGGTGCGCGTGGAAGCGACGCTGCTCGAGCGCGAGGCGCGCATCCTCGAGCTCGCCCGCATGCTGGGCGGGGCTCAGGCCACCGCGCGCCGGCACGCCGCGGAGCTGCTGGAAGCCGGCTAGCGGCCGCGGTAGGGACAGTCCTGCTTGATGCAATCCGCGTACAGGGCGAGCGAATGCCCGTGCAGCCGGAAGCCCCGCTGGCGCGCCACGTCGCCCTGGCGCTTCTCGATTTCGGCGTCGTAGAACTCTTCGACGCGGCCGCACTGCAGGCAGACCAGGTGGTCGTGGTGCCCGCCCTGGTTCAGCTCGTAGACCGCCTTGCCCGTCTCGAAATGCTGGCGTGACAGCAGCCCGGCCTGCTCGAACTGCGTAAGGACGCGGTAGACCGTGGCGAGGCCGACGTCGATGCCCTCGGCCACCAGTGCCCGGTACACGTCCTCGGCGGACAGGTGGCGCACCTTGCTCGCCTCGAACAGCTCGAGGATCTTGCGCCGCGGCGTGGTGGCCTTGAGGCCGCTTTCCTTGAGGCTTTGCACCGAGTCCATCGACTATCATTATATTCATATGCTCGGCAGGACTTTCCTCGTCTGGTGCGCGACCGCCGCATGCGTCGGCCTGCCGGCCTGCGGCAGCGTGCCGCGCATTCCCGGCCTTACGCCCTACAAGGTGGAGATCCAGCAAGGCAATTACATCTCGCAGGAGATGGTGTCGCAGCTCAAGCCGGGAATGAGCAAGGAGCAGGTGCGCTTCGTGCTGGGCACGCCGCTGCTCACCGACATATTCCACGCCGAGCGCTGGGATTACGTCTATTGGCGCGAAACCCCCGCCGGGCAGCGCGAGCAACGCCGCCTCGCCGTGTACTTCGAGGACGGCCGCCTGGCGCGGCTGGACGGCGACGTCGCCTCGTCCGCGGGCGCGACCCGGTGAAGCTCGCCATCGCCGGCGCCGGCGGGCGCATGGGGCGCGCGCTCATCGAGGCGCTGCTCGCCGATCGCGGTCTCACCCTGGTGGCGGCCTTCGACGCCGCGGGCAGCCCGGCCATAGGCGAGCGCGTGGGCAACGTCCAGATCGTGTCGGACACTTCGGCGCTTGCGCACGCGGATGTGCTGATCGACTTCACGCGCCCGGAGGGGACCCTCGCGCACCTCGCGCACGCCAAGGCGATGGTCATCGGCACGACCGGGTTCTCCGAAAGCCAGAAAAAGTCGATTGCGGAGAGGGCGAAAACCATTCCGATCGTGATGGCGGCCAATTTCGCGGTCGGCGTCAATGCCGCCTACCAGCTCGCCGAGACCGCGGCCCGCATCCTGGGCGAAGGCTACGACGTCGAGATCATCGAGGCGCACCACCGGCACAAGGTCGACGCACCCTCGGGCACCGCGCTGCGCCTGGGCGAGATAGTGGCGAAGGCCTTGAATCGAAAGCTCTCGCAGGTCGCCCGGCACGGCCGCCAGGGCGACACGGGCGAGTGCCCGCCGGCGCAGATCGGCTTTCACGCCATCCGCGGCGGGGATATCGTGGGCGAGCACACCGTGCTCTTCGCCGGCCCCGGCGAGCGGGTCGAGGTCACCGTGCGCTCGCAAAGCCGCACGACGTACGCGGCGGGGGCGCTGCGCGCGGCCAAGTGGCTCGGCGGCCGCGCCCCCGGCCTCTACGACATGGCCGACGTCCTCGGGCTGAGCGTATAATCCCGGCTTCAATGGAGCGGGAGCGGCGCGTGCCGTTCCCGCTTTTCGCATCGCCTTCTGAAATGACGTCCACACCTGACGCCGCCGTCCTGGTTCTCGCCGACGGCACGGCATTCCACGGCCGCTCGGTCGGCGCGCGCGGCGCCGCCGTGGGCGAGGTCGTGTTCAACACCGCGATGACCGGCTACCAGGAGATCCTGACCGATCCTTCCTATTGCCGGCAGCTCGTGACCCTGACCTGCCCGCACATCGGCAATACCGGCGTCAACGGCGAGGACGCGGAGTCTGCGCGCGCATACGCCGAGGGCCTCATCGTGCGCGACGTGCCGCGACTGCATTCCAGCTGGCGCGCACAGTCGGACCTGAGCGCTTACCTTGTGCAGAACGGCATTCCGGGCATTGCGGAGATCGACACGCGCAAGCTGACGCGCATCCTGCGCGAGAAGGGCGCGCAGAACGGCTGCCTGATGGCCGGCCAAGTGGACCTCGACGCGGCATTGCGCAAGGCAAGGCAATTCCCGGGGCTCGCCGGCATGGACCTCGCCAAGGTCGTCAGCACCGCGGCGCCTTATGAATGGCGCGAAGGCGGCTGGACGCTGGAGGCCGGCTACCGCCTTGCCGGTGCAGCGGATCTGCACGTCGTGGCGTGCGACTACGGCATCAAGCACAACATCCTGCGCATGATCGCCGAGCGCGGCGCGCGGGTCACGGTCGTACCTGCCGGGTTCTCGGCCAAGGAAATACTGAGAATGAAGCCCGACGGCGTATTCCTGTCCAACGGGCCGGGCGATCCCGAGCCCTGCGACTACGTCATCGAGGCGATCGGCGAGATCCTGGACGCCACGCGCGTGCCGGTGTTCGGCATCTGCCTGGGCCACCAGCTTCTCGGCCTTGCCTCGGGCGCGAAGACGATGAAGATGAAATTCGGCCACCACGGCGCGAACCACCCGGTAAAGGACCTGGCGAGCGGGCAGGTAGTGATCACCAGCCAGAACCACGGCTTCGCCGTCGACCCGAGCACCCTGCCTGCCACGCTGAAGCCCACGCATGTCTCGCTGTTCGACGGTTCCCTGCAAGGCATGGAGCGCACCGATCGACCGGCGATTTGCTTCCAGGGGCATCCCGAAGCGAGTCCCGGGCCGCACGACATAGGCTACCTGTTCGATCGCTTCGCCAGGATGATGCGCCATGCCAAAGCGTAGCGATCTCAAGAGCATTCTGATCATCGGCGCCGGGCCGATCGTCATCGGCCAGGCGTGCGAATTCGATTACTCGGGCGTGCAGGCGTGCAAGGCGCTGCGCGCAGAAGGCTATCGGGTGATCCTGGTGAACTCCAACCCGGCGACCATCATGACGGACCCGGAGATGGCCGACTCCACGTATATCGAGCCGGTAAGCTGGCAGGTGGTCGAGCGCATCATCGAGAAGGAGCGGCCCGACGCGCTGCTGCCGACCATGGGCGGGCAGACCGCGCTCAACTGCGCGCTGGATCTCGCGCGCGAGGGCGTGCTGGAGAAGTTCGGCGTCGAGATGATCGGCGCCTCGCGCGAAGCGATCGACAAGGCCGAGGACCGCGAGAAATTCAAGAAGGCGATGACGCGCATCGGCCTGCACTCGGCGCGCTCCTCCCTCGCGCACTCGATGGAGGAAGCGCTGCAGGTGCAGTCCGGCCTGGGCTTTCCCGTGGTGATCCGGCCGTCCTTCACCCTGGGCGGCAGCGGCGGGGGCATCGCCTACAACCGCAAGGAGTTCCTCGCCATCTGTGAGCGCGGGCTGGAAGCCTCGCCGACCCACGAGCTGCTGATCGAGGAGTCGCTGATCGGCTGGAAGGAATTCGAGATGGAGGTGGTGCGCGACCGCAAGGACAACTGCATCATCGTGTGCTCGATCGAGAACCTGGTTCCGTTGGGGGTGCATACCGGCGACTCCATCACCGTGGCGCCGGCGCAGACGCTGACCGACAAGGAGTACCAGCTGATGCGCGACGCCTCGGTGGCGGTGCTGCGCGAGATCGGCGTCGACACCGGCGGCTCGAACGTCCAGTTCGCCATCAACCCGGCCAACGGCCGCATGGTGGTGATCGAGATGAACCCGCGGGTATCGCGCTCGTCCGCGCTCGCGTCCAAGGCCACCGGCTTCCCCATCGCCAAGGTGGCGGCGAAGCTCGCGGTGGGCTACACGCTCGACGAGATCGCCAACGAGGTCACCGGCGGCGCCACGCCGGCCTCCTTCGAGCCGGCCATCGACTACGTGGTGACCAAGGTGCCGCGCTTCGCCTTCGAGAAATTCCCGCAGGCGAACGACCGCCTCACCACGCAGATGAAATCGGTGGGCGAGGTGATGGCCATCGGCCGCACGTTCCAGGAGTCGTTCCAGAAGGCGCTGCGCGGCCTGGAAGTCGGCGTCGACGGCCTCAACCAGCGCACGCGCGACCGCGAGACGCTGGAAAGGGAGCTCGGCGAGCCCGGCCCCGAGCGCATCTGGTACGTCGGCGACGCGTTCGAGAACGGCTTTACGCCCGAGGAGGTGCACCGCCTGACGAAGATCGATCCGTGGTTCCTCGACCAGATCCAGGAGATCGTCGAGCTGGAAATGGAGCTCGACGACAGGAAGCTTTCGGACATGGATGCTCTTGCCCTGAGGACCTTGAAGCGCAAAGGCTTCTCGGACCGGCGCCTGGCCTATCTCCTCAATACCGCGGAAGCCGAAGTACGGGAAAAAAGGCACGCACTGGGCATTCGGCCGGTGTTCAAGCGTGTCGATACCTGCGCGGCCGAGTTCGCCAGCAAGACCGCCTACCTCTATTCGACCTACGAGGAGGAGTGCGAAGCCGCGCCCACCGGCCGCAAGAAGGTGATGGTGCTGGGCGGCGGCCCGAACCGCATCGGCCAGGGCATCGAGTTCGACTACTGCTGCGTGCACGCGGCCTTCGCCCTGCGCGACGACGGCTTCGAGACCATCATGGTCAACTGCAACCCGGAGACCGTGTCCACGGACTACGACACTTCGGATCGCCTGTACTTCGAGCCGCTCACGCTGGAAGACGTGCTCGAGATCGTCGACAAGGAAAAGCCCTGGGGCGTGATCGTGCAGTACGGTGGGCAGACGCCGCTGAAGCTCGCGCGCGACCTGGCCGCGGCCGGCGTGCCCATCATCGGCACCAGCGCCGAGTCCATCGACGTAGCGGAGGACCGCGAGCGGTTCCAGAAGCTGCTGGACAAGCTCGAGCTGCGCCAGCCGCCCAACCGCACCGCGCGCTCGGCCGAGGAGGCGGTGAAGCTGGCCGAGGAGATCGGCTACCCGGTGGTGGTGCGCCCCAGCTACGTGCTGGGCGGACGCGCCATGGAGATCGTGCACGACAAGGTCAGCCTCCTGCAGTACACCGAGAAGGCAGTACGCGTGTCCAACGACTCGCCGGTGCTGCTCGACCGCTACCTGTCCGACGCCATCGAGATCGACGTGGACTGCGTGAGCGACGGCAAGGAGGCGCTCATCGGCGGCATCATGGAGCACGTCGAGCAGGCGGGCGTGCATTCGGGCGACTCGGCCTGCTGCCTGCCGCCGCATTCCCTGGCGAGCCACGTCGAGCGCGAGCTGCGCCGGCAGACCCGGCTGATGGCCAAGGCGCTCAAGGTGGTGGGCCTGATGAACGTGCAGTTCGCCATCCAGCGCGACACGGTGTACGTGCTGGAGGTCAACCCGCGCGCCTCGCGCACCGTGCCTTACGTCCCGAAGGCCACCGGCCTGCCGCTGGCGAAGATCGCGGCGCGCTGCATGGCGGGGCGCACGCTGAAGGAGCAGGCCGTGGAGGAAGTCACCCCGGGCTACTTCTCGGTGAAGGAAGCGGTGTTCCCGTTTGCCAAGTTTCCGGGCGTGGATACCATCCTCGGGCCGGAGATGAAGTCCACGGGCGAGGTGATGGGCGTGGGCCAGACCTTCGCGGAGGCGTTCGTGAAGTCGCAGATCGCCGCCGGCGTCAAGCTGCCCAAGGGCGGACGCGCGTTCATCAGCGTGCGCGACGGCGACAAGGTGGCCGCGGTGCACATCGCGCGCGACCTGATCGAGCTGGGCTTTACGCTGGTCGCCACGCGCGGCACCGCCGGCGTGCTCGCCTCGCACGGCATCGCCGTGGCCGCGGTGAACAAGGTGGCCGAAGGCCGCCCGCACATCGTCGACATGATCAAGAACGGCGACATCAGCTTCATCGTCAATACCGTGGAAGCGACGCGCACCGCGGTGTCCGATTCGCGCGCCATTCGCATCACCGCCCTGGCGCGGCGCGTCACGTACTACACCACCGTGGCCGGCGCCAAGGCCGCCTGCGCCGGCATGAAGCACCTTGCGGTGCTCGAGCCCTACCGCCTGCAGGACTTGCATGTCAAGCTAGAAGCTGCGATGGTCCACTGACATGCCGACCAAGACCCCCATGACCGCGCGCGGCGCCGCGCTGCTGCGCGAAGAGCTGCACCGCCTGAAGACCATCGTGCGGCCGGCGAACTCCAGCGCCATCGCCGAAGCCCGCGCGCACGGCGACCTTTCCGAGAACGCGGAGTACCACGCGGCGCGCGAGCGCGCCGGGTTCATCGAGGGCCGCATCTCCGAGCTCGAGGCGAAGCTCGCCAACGCGCAGGTCATCGACCCCAAGCTGGTCGACGCCGAAGGCCGCTGCGTGTTCGGCGCCACGGTGGAGGTCGAGGACGAGAGCGGCGAGAGCGCCACCTGGCAGATCGTCGGCGAGGACGAGGCCGACATCAAGGAAGGGCGCATCTCGTTCAGCTCGCCGATCGCGCGGGCGCTGATCGGCAAGGAGTCGGGCGATTCGGTCGAGGTGCACACCCCCGGCGGCATCAAGCGCTACGAGATCGTCGACGTGCGCTATCAATAGCAAGCAGGGCCAGCAAACAGAGGAGCTTCCCGTGTCCCGTACTTCCCCTACAGCATTATTGGCGTTACTAACAGCCGGCCTCGCCGGCTGCGCCGGGCTCGACAGCCGCGAGCCGTCCAACCTGGCTGCGTACTGCACCGCCCAAAGCGGCTATCGCCTGGGCGCGCAAGGCCGCGCCTACTTCGGCGTCTGCCCGAAGGAGGCCGAAGGCGCTTTCCTGGCCGGTCTCGCGCGCGGCCGCGAGCTGCTGCCGCCCACGCCGCAGGCTTTTCCGTTCTACGCCGAGATCGAGGCGGTGGAAAAGCAGCTGCGCGAGGCGACCAGCGAAACCGAGCGCCAGCCGCTACGCGAGCGGCTGGAGCGCGCCGAGTGGTGGGCGATGGAGATCCTGCGAAATCCGGGCTCTCCTGCGGTGAACTAGAGCTGCAGGCGCAGGTGGAAAGACTTGGGGCGGGTGAAGCTTTCCAGTCCCAGGCGCGAAAGGGTGCAGCCGCGCCCGGAGTCCTTGACGCCGGTCCAGGCGAGCGCCGGGTCGAGGTAATCGCAGCGGTTCATGAACCACGTGCCGGCGTCCACGCGCTCGCCGATCGCAAGCGCCGCCTCAACGTCGGTGGTCCAGACCGACGCGGTCAGCCCGTAGCGGCTGTCGTTCATGAGCCGCACCGCTTCCTCGTCGCCCGCGACCGCCTGGATGCCGACCACCGGACCGAAGGTTTCCTCGGTCATCACCGCCATGCCGTGGTCCACGTCGACCAGGACCTGCGGCGGCAGATACGCGCTTGCCTCGCGGTCCTCGGCCGGCAGCAGCGCCCGCGCGCCTTTTTGCAGCGCGTCGCGGATCTGCCCGCGCACGCTGTCCGCCGCCTGCGCGCGCACCATCGGCCCGAGCGTGGTGCCCGGGTCCAGCGGATCGCCCAGCCGGTACTGCCTCACCTGCGCGACGAACGCTTCCACGAACTGCGCGTAGCAGCGCCGGTCGACATAGATTCGTTCCACGGCGCAGCATGACTGGCCGGAATTGAAGTAGGCGCCATCCACCAGGTTCTCCACCGTGGCCTGCAGCGGCGCGTCGGCCCGTACGTAGGCGGGATCCTTGCCGCCGAGCTCCAGGCCCGTCGGGATGAAGCGCGCGGCTGCGGCGCGCTGCACCGCGTGTCCGCCGGCGACCGAGCCGGTAAAGGCGACGAAGCTCACGCGCGCATCCGCGATCATGCGCGCAACTTCGTCGTGGCTCGCCTGCACGTACTGGAACACGCCCGCCGGCAGGCCGGCGGCCGCGAACGCCTCGGCGTAGCGCTCGGCGACCCGCGGGGTGTGCTGCGCCATCTTCAGGATCACGCTGTTGCCCGCGAGCAGCGCCGGGACCACGGCGTTCACCGAGGTTAGCCAGGGATAGTTCCACGGCGCCACCACCAGCACCACGCCATGCGCCTCGCGCCGGATGAAGCGCGCGAAGCCGGCCTTCTCAGGGACGGTCAGTTCCGCCAGGGCGTCCCCGGCGATGTCGCACATGTATTGCGCCCGCTCGCTGAAGCCGCGCCGGATCTCGTTCGGGCTGTAGGCGATCGGGCGGCCCATCTGCCGGGAGAGCTCTTCGCCCAGCAGGTCGGCTCGAGCCACGCACCACTGCGTCATGCCGCGGCACACCGCGACGCGTTCCTGCACCGGCACTTGCTTCCAGCGCTTCTGCGCCGCGGCTGCGCGCTCGAGCACCGCTTCGAGGCTGTGTTCCATGTCGTTCGATCCTATGGGGCTGTCGCCTGCAGGCGTCTAGGTTTTGCGGCCCAGCTGCGGCAAGATGCGGTATGCGCCACGCCAATATCGACCCCAACTACCAGGGACCGTTCGGCAATACGCTGCTGCACGGGGCGGTGCTCAGCAACGACCGCAAGGAAATCGAGCGGCTGCTCGCCGCGGGCGCCGATCCGCGCATTCCGAACCGCGAAGGGCGCACGCCCGTCCAGGTGGCGGTGCTGCTCGGCCATCCGGGGCTCTACGAGCTGCTTGCGCAGGACCACCTGGAGCAGCTCCTCGATCAGGCGCTGGAGGCCACGTTTCCGGCGAGCGACCCGGTCGCGGTCACTCCGGGGTCACGTACGCGGCGGTAAGGCCGCCGTCGACCAGGAACTCGGTTCCCGTCATGTAAGAGGAGTCGTCAGAGGCGAGGAACAGCGCCGCCTTGGCGATTTCCTCGGCCTCGCCGAAGCGGCCCATGGGGACATGCACCAGGCGCCGCTGCTTTTTCTCCGGGGTATCCAGAAAGCTCATCAGCAGCTCGGTGCGCAGCGGACCCGGGCTCAGGGCATTGACGCGGATGTTCTCCCGCGCGTGGATCACCGCCAGCTCGCGCGTCATGGCGAGCACCGCGCCCTTGCTTGCGGTGTAGGCGATCTGCGGCGTTGCCGCGCCCATGCGGGCGACGAAAGAGGCGGTGTTGATCACCGAGCCGCCGCCTGCGCGGCGCAGCGCCGGGATGCCGTGCTTGCAGCCCAGGAACACGCCTTTCGCATTGACCTCGAGGGTCAGGTCCCAGACGCTCTCGTCGGTCGCCACCGAGTCGTCGTCCCTGGCGTGCATGATGCCCGCGTTGTTGAACAGCACGTCCAGCCGGCCGAAAGCCTTTTCCGCCGCGGCGACCATGTGCGCGCAGTCGCTGCTTTTCGAGACGTCGGCGCGCACCGCGAGCGCGCCCGGGATCGCCGCCGCCGTGTCGCGCGCCGCCTGCTCGTTGACGTCCACGGCCACCACCGCCGCCCCCTCGCGGGCGAACAGCAGCGCCGCCTGGCGGCCGATGCCGCTGCCCGCGCCGGTGATCAAAGCCACCTTGTCCTTGAGCCTCATATCCGCTCGAAGTAGCGCCGGCGCTCCCAGTCGGTGACCGCGCGATCGTAGGCCGCCGCCTCGGTGCGATAAAAATGCGCGTAATGCTCCACGACGTCGTTGCCGAATACCCGTCGGCAAAATTCGCTTTGCTCGAATTTGTCCGTCGCCTCGGCGAGCGTGTACGGCACGCGCGGCAGCGTCTTGGCGGCATAGATGTCGCCCACGAAGCACTCCGGAGGCTCGGTGCGCTTGGCGATGCCGTCGAGCCCCGAGGCAAGCGAGGCCGCCAGCGCGAGATACGGATTGCAGTCGGCCCCCGGGATGCGGCATTCGATGCGCAGCGCCGCGCCCTTGCCGACCACGCGAAAGCCCGCGGTGCGGTTGTCGTGGCTCTAGGCGAGGCGGGTCGGCGCCCACGACGCGTCCACGTAGCGCTTGTAGGAGTTCACGGTCGGCGCGTAGAACACCATGACGTCGGGCACGCGGGCGATCCAGCCGCCGAGGAACCAGCGGAAAACCTCGGCATGCGCATCGAACGCATTCTTCCCGTCGCACCACAGGCTGAAATGGATATGGCAGCTCGATCCGGCGCTGTCGGCGGCGAGCTTCGCCATGAAGGTCACGCTCATCCCGGCGGCCTCGGCCAGCTCCTTCAGGCACTGCTTGAAGACCGCGTGGCGGTCGGCCATCTCGAGCGCTTCGGCGTAGCGCACGTTCAGCTCGTGCTGGCCGCGGCCCCATTCGCCCTTGGAGGTCTCCACCGGAACGCCGGAGCGCTTGAGATGGCGGCGCGCGGCGGCGTGGAACGCCTCGGTGCGCGTGCCCTGCAGGATGTGGTAGTCCTCGAGGTACCAGCCGGCGGGCTCGAGGTCGCGGTAGCCTTGCTGCGCCGCCTGCCGGTAGCTGGTGCGGAACAGGTAATGCTCGAGCTCGGTGGCGGCAAAGCCGCGGTAACCGAGCTTTGCCGCGGCCTCGACCTGGCGGCGCAGGATGGAGCGGGGGGCGACCGGAACGAGATCGTGGCTTTTCTCGCTTTTCACGTCGCAGACCACGAGGGCCGTTTTCTCGAGCCAGCTTGCCAGGCGCAGCGTGCCCAGGTCCGGCACCAGATGAAAGTCGCCGTAGCCCAGCTCCCAGTTGGCGAACTTGTAGCCCGGAACCGGCTCCATCTCCATGTCCACGGTCAGCAGGTAGTCGCACGCATGCCCGCCGCCGGTCGCCACCTCGCCGACGAAAAACTCGGCGTCGAAGCGCTTGCCCATCAGCCGCCCGTAGTGATCGGTGAACCCGGCGACCACGGTTTCGATCTCGCCCTTGTCGACCATGGCGCGCAGCTGCTCGGGCGTGATCACGGGTTTTTCCGGTAGAGGACGAAGATCTTACCGACCTGCTGGACCGCCTGGGCGTGGGTGCGCGCCACGATGTCGTTCAGCGCCGCCTGCCGCTCGGCGCGCTCCAGCGCGGCGGCGCGCACCTTGACCAGCTCGTGCGCGGTGAGAGCGCGGTCGATCTCGGCAACCACTTCCTCGGTGAGGCCTTTGGCCCCGATCTGCACCACCGGCTCGAGCTTGTGGGCCTTGGCTTTCAACGCCTTGCGTTCGGCCGGGTTGAGCATGAATGAATCCCGCAATGTAATGTCAAAATGATCACCTTGCTACCTTCGGATTTTCATCCCGTTCTGCAGCGCTGGTGGGCGGGCCGCTTCGGCGAGCCCACCGCCGCCCAGCTCGAGGGCTGGGGCGCCATCCGGCGCGGCGAGCATACGCTGATCGCCGCGCCCACCGGCTCCGGAAAGACGCTGGCTGCCTTCCTCACCTCGATCGACCGGCTGCTGCGCGAGGGGCTCGAGCGCGGCCTGCCCGACGAGGTGCGCGTCATCTACGTTTCGCCCCTCAAGGCGCTGTCCGCCGACATCCACAAGAACCTGGCGGAGCCGCGCCGCGAGATCCACGCGCTGTCGCCGCAAGTCAAGATCACGGCGGCCGTGCGCTCCAGCGACACCCCGCAGAGCGAGCGTGCCGCCATGCTGCGCACGCCCCCGCACATCCTGGTGACCACGCCCGAGTCGCTTTACCTGCTGCTCACCGCCGAGCGCTCTCGCGGCATGCTGACGACCGCGCGGGTAGTGATCGTCGACGAGATCCACGCCGTGCTGCAGTCGCGGCGCGGCGCGCACCTCGCGCTGTCCCTGGAGCGGCTGGATCACGTCTGCGGGCGGCGCCTGCAGCGCATCGGGCTGTCGGCGACGCAGAAGCCGATCGACGAGGTGGCGCGCTTCCTGACCAGCCAGTCCTGCGCGGTGGTCGACAAAGGCCACAAGCGGGCCCTCGACCTCGCGGTGGAGGTGCCCGGCTCGCCGCTCGAGGCGGTGATGTCGCACGAAGTGTGGAAGGAGATCTACGACCGCCTGGTGGGGCTGATCGAGGCGCACCGCACTACGCTGGTCACCGTCAACACCCGGCGGCTGGCCGAGCGCATGGCGCACCAGCTGTCCGAGCGGCTGGGCGAGGCGCATGTCGCCGCGCACCATGGCAGCCTGGCGAAGGAGGCGCGCCTGGACGCGGAGCAGCGGCTCAAGGAGGGCCGGCTCAAGGTCCTGGTCGCCACCGCGTCGCTCGAGCTGGGCATCGACATCGGCCATGTCGACCTCGTATGCCAGATCTCCTCGCCGCACCGCATCGCAACCTTCCTGCAGCGCGTGGGCCGATCGGGCCATACCGTGAAGGGCGTGCCCAAGGGCCGCATTTTTCCGCTGACCCGCGACGACCTGATCGAATGCGCGGCGATGGTGCGCGCGGTGCACGACGGGGCGCTCGACCGGGTGGCCGTTCCCGACAAGCCGCTCGACGTGCTGGCGCAGCAGATCGTGGCGGAGGCCGCCGCGCAGGGCGAATGGGACGAAGAGGCCCTGTACGACCTGGTGAGGCAGGCGTATCCGTACCGCAGCCTGGACAAACGTGACTTCAAGGAAGTCGTGGACATGCTGGCGCGCGGCTATGCGACCCGCCGCGGCCGGCGCGGCGCGCTCATCCACCACGACAGCCTGAACCGGAAGATCCGCGCCCGCAAAGGCTCGCGCCTGAGCGCCATCACCAGCGGCGGTGCGATCCCCGAGGTGTTCGACTACCGCGTGGTGCTCGAGCCCGAAGGCCATTTCATCGGCACGCTAAACGAGGATTTCGCCATCGAATCGCTGCCGGGCGACGTGTTCCAGCTCGGCAACACCTCCTGGCGCATCCTGCGCATCGGCAACGGCGTGGTCCGGGTGGCCGACGCGCAGGGACAGCCGCCGTCCATGCCTTTCTGGCTCGGCGAGGCGCCGGCGCGCAGCGACGAGATGAGCCAGGCGGTGTCGAGCTTGCGCGCGGCCGTGGACTTCGAGCTTCCCGGTCCCGACGTGCCCAGGGCCGAGGGCGAGCTCGCGCCGGCCGTGGCGCTCCTTAAATCCGAATACCGCCTGGGCGAATCCGCCGCCCAGCAGATCGCGGCATATCTCGCGGAGGCCAAGCGCAGCCTCGGGCTGGTGCCCACCATGGACGCCATCGCGCTCGAGCGCTTCTTCGACGAGTCCGGCGGCATGCAGCTCGTGCTGCACGCGCCCTTCGGCAGCCGCATCAACCGCGCCTGGGGCCTCGCGCTGCGCAAGAAGTTCTGCCAGGGGTTCAATTTCGAGCTGCAGGCCGCGGCCACCGAGGAAGGGGTGATCCTGTCGCTGGGCGAGGCGCATTCGTTCGCGCTGGAAGACGTGTTCCGCTACCTGCACCCCAACACGCTGCGCGAGACGCTGGTGCAGGCGCTGCTGCAATCGCCGATTTTCGAGACGCGCTGGCGCTGGAGCACCACGCTCGCGCTCGCCGTGCCGCGCAACCGCGGCGGCGCCCGCGTTCCGAACCAGCTGCAGCGCACGTATGCCGAAGACCTGCTGCAGGCGGTATTCCCCGACGCGCTCGCGTGCCAGGACAACCTGCAGGGCGTGCGCGAGGTGCCCGACCACCCGCTGGTGAACCAGGCTTTGCGCGACTGCCTGGAGGAGGCGGTGGATGCCGCCGGCCTCGAATTCCAATTGAGCAGGATTTTCTCGGGAGAAGTGGAGCTGGTGGCCCGCGACACGCCCGAGCCGTCGGTCCTCAGCCACGAGCTGCTCAACTCCGCGGTGTACACCTTCCTCGACGATGCGCCGCTGGAAGAGCGCCGCACGCGCGCCGTTCACACGCGCCGCGCCACCGAAGTGCGCAGCGCCGATGACCTGGGTGCGCTCGACCCGGCGGCCATCGAGCGGGTGCGGCAGGAGGCCTGGCCGGTGGCCGGGACGCCCGACGAGATGTACGACGCGCTCATGGTCGCCGGGTACATCCGCGAAGTCGAGCTCGCGGGCCATTGGCTCGCACTGCTCCATGAGCTTGGAGAGAGAGTCGTGAAGCGCGGCGACGCGTGGTATGCGCACGAGCGGCAGAACGACGCCGCCGTCGAGCTGCTCGCGAGCCGGCTGGAGGTGCTCGGACCCATTTTCGCGCCCGAGGATGCGAATCTTCTGGAGCTGGAGCGGCAGGGGCGCATCCTGCGCGGGCGCTTCACGAATTCGGGCTCTGACCGCGAATTGGAGTGGTGCGACCGGCGGCTGCTCGCGCGCATCCACCGCTACACACTTAACCGCCTGCGCGCGGAGATCGAGCCGGTGAGCGCGGCCGAGTTCATGCGCTTCCTGCTGCACTGGCAGCATGTCGCTGCGCAGGACCAGGTGCAGGGCACCGAAGGCCTCGCCGCGGTGGTGGCGCAGCTCGAAGGGTTCGAGGTGGCGGCCGCCGGCTGGGAGCAGGACGTGCTGCCCGCCCGCGTCGCCGACTACGGCAGCGAGCAGATCGACCGCCTGTGCCTGTCCGGCCGCGTCGCCTGGGGACGGCTCACGCCGGGCAGCCGGGCGCCCCTGCGCAGCTCGCCGATCGCGCTGCTTCTGCGCGAGCACGTCGGCTACTGGGGCGTCGACAAGGCGCCGGTGCTGGAGTTTTCCTCCGAGGCCAAAGCCCTGCGCGAGGTGCTCGCAAGGAAGGGCGCCTCGTTCTTCGATGAGCTGGTGCGCTCGACCGGCCTGCTACCCGCGTTCGTCGAGCGCGGGCTCGCCGAGCTGGCGGGCGCAGGGGTGGCGACCGCCGACAGTTTTGCCGGCCTGCGCGCGCTGCTCGCCGCGCCGGACAAGCGGCGCGGCCTGGTGGAAACCGCGGG
>CBDDSA010000308.1:0-3313 GCA_965233185.1 uncultured bacterium | reverse complement strand
CCGGCGCCGGGTCGACCCACGGCCACGACGTTGATCGATTCGGTGAGGAAACTGCCATCACGCAAGCGCTCGATCTGCATCCGGACGGCCGGAGCGAAGCGACTCAGATCGAGCGCACGGAAGGTCTTGCCCGGCAGCAGCCCCGAATGGCTGCGCAATCGCTCGACGCGCCGCGCGGACTTGGCCGCTCGTTCGGTGCGGGCGAGCTCGAGCAGGAAGGTCTCGTGACTGAGCCCCTCCTTGGCGGCCCGTAGCGCCGTGTCCTGGACCGCGGCTGCCATCGCGCCCAGGTTGAGCCCACGCAACAGCTCCAGCAATTCTTCGCGCGGGCTAGCCATGCTGCCCCCGCGAGGCGAGCAGCGTGTCGTAGCCGCTCAGGTCGAGCGTCGTCTTGGCGATCGCCGGCGCCACGGCGGGCTTGCTGCTGCCGGCGAGCTCGCGCACCGCGTCGAAGGTGGGCGTGCAGCCGGCTTCGAGCAGCAGCTTGATCGCCAGCTCGACTTCAGCTTCCGAGGTGCTGGCCGCCAAGCAGCCGCAGGTATTCGGCGTCGGCCTTGGTCGGCTTGGCTTCGAGCAAGCCGTCGTAGGCGCAGCGGAAGACCGTGGTCGGGAACAGCTCTTCGCGGTAACAGTAGTTCGCGAAGGCACCCGGCTTGCGTACCAGCGACCAGATCAGGTGGCGGTAATCGATCCGGTGCCGGTTGCGCCCCGACAGGCGCGGCAGGATCAGCACCTGCATCGGGCCGTGATAGAGCTCGAGTGTCTCGGAGCGCACGCGCACCTTGAGGGTGGCGCCGATGAGGCGCGAGGGCACCGAGTAGTGATTGAGCAGCACCCGGATCAAGCTGAAGCGCGACACCCGCACCGTGAGCTCGCGGGTGAAGTCCAGGGGCGCCGCCGGCAGCGGGCGTAGCGCCGCCCGATCGGCCTCGAAGCGCTCGGAGCGCGTGAGGTTGCGCTGCCGGATCAATTCCGCCAGGAAGCGCTCGTAGGCGCCGCGATCGGCAAAGTCGCGGCTGCCGCGCACCCGCAGCGCCTGATCCACGGCTTGCTTGAAGCGGAAGTGCGATTGCTCGACGTCGCCGTTCTGGTGCGCCTGACCGGCGGTGTTGGCCGACGGCTGCATCCCGTAGTGGGCCAGCACTGCGCGGTAGTTCTGGGTAAATTCGTGCAGACCGTCGCGGTCGAGATCACGCACCGCGGCGGTCAAGTTGTCGGTGCGGTGCCACTCGGGCACGCCGCCGATTTGCCACAGACAGCTCTCGAGCCCCTCGGCCAACGCCTCGAAGCTCTCCGAGAAGCAGACCCGCGCCGCCTCGACATTCGAGTAGGTGAGCACCAGGTGATAGACCAGGTGCGGAAACGCCGTGCCGGCGAGACTCACGCCCAGCGCGTTCATGGAGGTGAAGTCGGACTGCGCCATGCGTCCGGGCTGGTGCTGCTGCGGGAACATGACCTCCCGCCCCGGTCCGTGGCGAACCCGCCACGCCTGCACATGGCGCTGCAAGGTGCGCAGCTGCCCCTCCTGGTACCGCCCCGGGAACGCCGCGCACAGCAGCGCGAACAACGTCTTCGTCTGCAGCGCCGGATCGTCGCGGATCTGGGCCTCGACCCACGGCCAGTCGCCAGCGAATGGATCGTCCCGTGTCCGGTGCTTGCGCGGTTTCTTCATCTGGCTCGGCAACTTCCCGGCCTGCTCGTACTTGCGTGCGGTGCGCTCGCTCACCCCCGCCCTGGCCGCCGCCAGCTTCTGACTCGCTCCCTTGCCGCGTTCATCGATCAACAATTTGATTTCTCCGTCTTTTTTCATGCCGGCTCCGGTTGGAGCGGCATGATAACGAGGGCGTGGAAGCAGCCCCCTCAACCGGCAAATCTAATTGTCGCCACCGGCATTTCTAATTGTCGCCAGACAGCGGGTCGTTGAGCGTGGTGAGAATGCGATCGCGCTCGACCGCCGATAGCGCCAGCGGCGGGGCCACGCGCGCATGCTCGCCTTTCGCCCGCTTGGGTGCCTGACGCCGGTACCACGTGGCGTGCGAGGCACCCAGGGCGCGCACAGCGCGGCGTATTGGCAGCGCCGGCACCAGTTCGGTCACTGCGCTCAAGATTCGCTCCCGGTGTTCTCCGGCACTGCCGCCGGAATTCCCAGCAGCGCACAGAGCTTTTTTTGCACCTCGACGATCAGTCGCGCCTGCTCGAGTTCGCGCTCGAGCCGCGCGTTCTTCGCCTCGAGCAGCGCGATGCGCCGCCCCTCGGGCGTCACCTTGGCCTTGCGGCCCCGCTGGCGCCCGAGCGCCTGCAGCGCTCCGGCCTCGCGCTCCCGCCGCCATGTCGTCAGGTGCGAGCTGTACAACCCCTCGCGGCGCAACAGGGCCCCGATCGCACCCGGGCTCGTGCAGCCGTCGACCTCTTGCAGCACGGACAGCTTGTACGCGGCACTGAACAGCCGCCGCTTCGCAACCGCACGCACCTCCGGATCGGGCGCCGCGCTTGGCGCGGCGCCCGCAGGCGACATGGTCTTCGTCGATGAAGATGAAATCACTTTCAGTTTTTTCCTATCGGACATTGCGGGGTCTACCTTTCGACAGTAATTCTACGAAGGTAGGTGTCTCACGTCACATTGGCACAAACGGCATGCTCGATTCGTGTTCTGAGCATTGACGATCGAAAAGGGCTACACCCGGGAATCGTACGTTGCCAAGGCCCTTGCCACGGCCACATACGCGTGGCGATTCAACAGGCCGTGAGGTCCTTCGCAGGCCTGTCGGTGTGGAAAAGGGTGAGCGTTCCGAACGCAGGGAGTTGACCGTTTCGCCGCGTGTCGAGAGGATAGTCAGCTGATCACCGGCGCGGCGGCGGCGTGCTCGTCGCCGACCTCGTGGCTCTTGGGCGCTGCGAGAGTTTCGGTAGAGCTATCTGAGGTCTGTCTTCCACATCACCAGGCAGCGCCCCATCCCGCCTCGCCTGGTCCTCAAGAAATCGCGTGACTGTCGACTGAAGCCACAGAGGTTTCTTGGCACCGGCGCACTTGAACCAGGGCGGCAACGAGTTCGGCGAGCGGACCATATCCGAACTGATTGTCTTTAGGAGACTTTTTCAAGATCTCGGCGAGCTGCTCTATCGTCAACGTGATCACGAGCGACTCCATGCTAGAAGAATCTTGCGTTTCATCTTGGGCTCCTGCGAGGTTGCGTTGAGGGTCACGGGCTTTTCCTGAGCTGCAGGGTGTCGGCGAGATAGCAGGCGAGGCGGTTGACCTGGTCCAGGTTGCCGCGCTCCTGCCCGGGCGTGCGTGAGAAGCTGTAGACCTCGC
>CBDDSA010000307.1:0-12092 GCA_965233185.1 uncultured bacterium | reverse complement strand
GTGCTCGAGGCGGGCGGCCTGCTGCGCCAATGCGCGATCGCGCTGTCGCGGGCCGAGCTGCGGGTGGTGCAGGCGCCGGCGCGCTTCCGGGTGTACCGGACGCCGGTGTCGCGCGAGCTGCTCGCGCGCCTGCCGGCCTTCAGGCCGGCGATCTTCTTCGTCGACGACACGCGCAACGACCCGCCTTTCGACGCCGAGGCGATCGGGCGCGGCAACTCGGCGGGGCGTCCCGAGCTCGCGGGCACCGTCTGGGTGGCGTTCGGCGCCCGCGACCTGCCGCAGGTCCTGGCCCACGAGCTGGCGCACCTGCTCGCGGACAGCGGGGACCATAGCGAGGCGCCCGGCAACCTGATGCGGGCGGAAACTTCGCCGGCCAACACCGGGCTTACCGCGGCGCAATGCGCGCAGCTGCGCGCCGGGGGCCAGGCAGGCGGGCTGCTGCGGGTAAACTGAGGCCATGACGATCTACATGCAGACCGCGGCGCGCCCGCTCCAGGACCTGCCCACGACCGAGGCCGAGCGCAAGGCGCGCGTCGAGCTGGCGGCGTGCTACCGCATCTTCGCGCTGCTCGGCTGGACCGAGATGATCTTCAACCACATCACGGTTCGCGTGCCGGGTCCGGAGGTGCGCTTTCTCATCAACCCTTTCGGGCTGCATTACAGCGAGGTCACCGCCTCGAGCCTGGTGCTCATCGATGTGGAGGGCAACCCGGTGCGCGAGAGTCCCTGGCCGGTGAATCGCGCGGGCTTCGTGATCCACTCGGCGATCCACGGCGCGCTGGCCGATGCGCATTGCGTGATGCATACGCATACCACCAGCGGCGTGGCGGTCGCCTGCCTGGAGGAGGGGCTGTCGCACCACAACTTCTACGGCGCCATGCTCCACGGCAAGGTGGCCTACCACGACTTCGAGGGCATCACGGTCGAGCCCGGAGAGCAGGAGCGGCTGGTGCGCGACCTGGGCGACAAGCCGGTGATGCTGTTGCGCAACCACGGGCTGCTCGCGTGGGGGCCGAGCGTGCCGCAGGCCTACATGTGGCTCTGGACCGCGCAGCGCGCCTGCGACGTGCAGCTCGCGGTGAGCAAGGCCGGCGCGGTCCGGCGCATCCAGGACGCGGTGTTCCCGCAGACCGTGCGCGAGGGCGGCCCGGCCGAGAAGCGCACCTGCGAGGACGTGTTCGCCGCCCTGCAGCGCCAGGTGGACCGCCTGGACCCGTCCTACCGTGACTAACCCGGATTGACGTTGACGTAAACGTCAACTAGGCTTTCCCGACCCCATGACCGACCTGTCCGACTCCGGGAAGCTGGTCTACAAGGCGAAGCACAAGATCCGCTTCGTCACCGCGGCGAGCCTGTTCGACGGCCACGACGCGGCGATCAACATCATGCGCCGCATCCTGCAGTCCTCGGGCGCGGAGGTGATCCACCTCGGGCACAACCGCTCGGTCGACGAGGTGGTGAGCGCGGCGCTGCAGGAAGACGTGCAGGGCATCGCCGTGTCGTCCTACCAGGGCGGGCACCTGGAGTTCTTCAGGTACATGCTCGACTTGCTGCATGGCCGGGACGGAACTGCGCGCGGCGGGGAGCACATCCAAGTGTTCGGCGGCGGCGGCGGCGTGATCGTGCCGGCCGAGATCGAGGCGCTGCAGGCCTACGGCGTGGCGCGCATCTACTCGCCCGAGGACGGCCAGCGCATGGGCCTGCAGGGCATGATCAACGACATGCTGGCGCGCTGCGACTTCGACCTCGCGCAGCACGCGCCGGCAGACTTGAAAGCGGGCGACGCCCGCTCGCTGGCGCAGGTCATTACGGCGCTCGAGCTCGGGGTTTTCAAGAGTAAAGAAGTAATTTTTGAGAAAGCAAAGAGGAATCCGGCTCCGGTGCTCGGTGTCACCGGTACCGGCGGCGCGGGCAAGAGCTCGCTCACCGACGAGCTGGTGCGGCGCTTCCGCCTGGACCAGGACGACGCCCTGAAAATCGCCGTGCTGTCGGTCGACCCCACGCGCCGCAAGACCGGCGGCGCGCTGCTCGGCGACCGCATCCGCATGAACGCGATCCACGGGCCGAGCGTCTTCATGCGCTCGCTCGCTACGCGCGACACCGGCAGCGAGCTCTCGGCGGCGATCGGCGACGCCATCGCCGCCTGCCGGGCGGCGGGCCACGCGCTCATCATCGTGGAGACCGCGGGCATCGGGCAGGGGGATGCGGCCATCGTGCCCCACGTCGACGCCTCGCTCTACGTCATGACGCCGGAATTCGGCGCGGCGAGCCAGCTCGAGAAAATCGACATGCTGGACTTCGCCGACTTCGTGGCGATCAACAAGTTCGACCGCAAGGGCGCCGAGGATGCGCTGCGCGACGTGCGCAAGCAGGTGCAGCGCAACCGCGAGGCCTTCGGCGCCGCCGTCGAGGACATGCCCGTGTTCGGCACCATCGCCGCGCGCTTCAACGACGACGGCGTAACGGCGCTGTACCACTCGGTCGCCGGCAAGCTGGCCGAGAAGGGGCTCAGGCTGCAGCCCGGCCGGCTGCCGCGTCCCGCGGCGAAAGTCTCCTCCGGCACCCACGCCATCGTCCCGCCGCAGCGCAGCCGTTACCTCGCGGATATCGCCGAGACGGTGCGGGCCTACCATGCGTTCGCGGCGGCGCAGTCGCGCCTCGCGCGCGAGCGGCAGCATCTGAGGTTTTCGCAGGAGGCGCTCGGCCAGGCCGCCCCGCCCGAGCTTGAGCGTCTTATAAAGGAAAAGCAGCTCCACGCCGAAGCGCAAGCGCTCCTGGACGCCTGGCCGCAGACCGTCGCGGCGTATTCGGGGGACGAGCAGGTGGTGCCGGTGCGCGACCGCGAGATCCGTACGCGGCTCAACACCACGTCGCTCTCGGGCACCAAGGTGCCCAAGGTCGCGCTGCCGAGGTTCGAGGACCACGGCGAGCTGCTGCGCTGGCGCATGCGGGAGAACCTGCCGGGGGAGTTCCCCTTCACCGGCGGGGTGTTCCACTTCAAGCGCGAGAACGAGGACCCCACGCGCATGTTCGCGGGCGAGGGCGATCCGTTCCGCACCAACCGGCGCTTCCACCTGCTGTCCAGGGACATGCCGGCGAAGCGCCTGTCGACCGCCTTCGACTCGGTGACCCTGTACGGCTTCGACCCCGACGAGCGCCCGGACATCTATGGCAAGGTCGGCAACTCCGGCGTGTCCATCGCCACGCTGGAGGACATGAAAGTGCTGTACTCGGGGTTCGACCTGTGCGATCCGGCGACCTCGGTGTCGATGACCATCAACGGCCCGGCGCCGACCCTCCTGGCGATGTTCTTCAATACGGCGATCGACCAGCAGGTTGAGAAGTTCAAGCGGGACAACAAGAAGGATCCCGATGAGGAAGAGCGAGAAAGAATAACAGCCGAAACCCTGGCCACCGTGCGAGGCACGGTGCAGGCGGACATCCTGAAGGAGGACCAGGGACAGAACACCTGCATTTTCTCCACCGAGTTCTCGCTCAAGGTGATGGGCGACATCCAGGAGTACTTCATCGAGAACCAGGTGAGGAACTTCTACTCGGTGTCGATCTCGGGCTACCACATCGCCGAGGCCGGGGCCAACCCGATCTCGCAGCTCGCCTTCACGCTCGCCAACGGCTTCACCTTCGTCGAGGCGTACCTGGCGCGCGGCATGAAGATCGACGACTTCGCGCCCAACCTGTCGTTCTTCTTTTCCTACGGCATGGACCCGGAATACGCGGTGCTCGGGCGCGTGGCGCGGCGCATCTGGGCGGTGGCCATGCGCAACCGCTACGGCGCCAACGAGCGCTCGCAGAAGCTGAAGTTCCATTCGCAGACTTCGGGGCGCTCGCTGCACGCGCAGGAGGTGGCGTTCAACGACATCCGCACCACGCTGCAGGCGCTGATCTCCACCTACGACCATACCAACTCGCTGCACACCAACGCCTTCGACGAGGCGATCACCACGCCCACCGAGGAATCGGTGCGCCGCGCCATGGCGATCCAGATGATCATCAACAAGGAATGGGGCGTGGCGAAGAACGAGAACCCCAACCAGGGGTCGTTCCTCGTCGACGAGCTCACCGACCTGGTCGAGGAGGCGGTGCTGAAGGAGTTCGAGGCGCTATCGAGCCGCGGCGGGGTGCTCGGCGCGATGGAGACCGGCTACCAGCGCGGCAAGATCCAGGAAGAGTCGCTGTACTACGAGCACCGCAAGCACGACGGCTCCTACCCGATCGTCGGCGTCAATACGTTCCGCCATCCCTCGGCGGACAAGGCGGGCGAGTCGGCGCCGCAGAAGCTCGAGCTCATCCGCTCGACCGAGGAAGAGAAGCAGTCGCAGCTCAAGCGGCTGCGGGAGTTTCACAAGAAGAACGCTTCTGCCGCGGAAGCGATGCTGGAGAAGCTCCGGCAGGCCGTAATGCGCGATGAGAACGTGTTCGCCGTGCTGATGGACGCGGTGCGCGTGTGCTCGCTCGGCCAGATTACCCACGCGCTGTTCGAGGTGGGCGGCCAGTACCGGCGCAGCATGTAAGAAAAAGGGGTGAGAGCAATTTTTCCGCCGAGGACGGCGGCAAAGCGAAAAATTGCTCTGACCCCTTTTTCTTAGCCCCGGTACACCGGCTCCGGCTGCGTGAAGAACGCGTGCAGGATGTGATAGACCGTGAGGTAGTTCTTCTGCTGGAAGCTCGCGTGCGAGATGCCGGCCATCACCGAGAACTGCTTGTCCGGATGCGGCAGCCGCGCGTAGAACTTCAGCAGGTCCTCGATGCCGGCGATGCCGTCGTACTCCCCGCGCAGAATGAGCGTCGGCACGTTGATCTTCTCCGGATCCACCAGCGGCAGCTTCGAGCACATGTCGACGTAGGTGCCGGTGGGCACCGAGTCGTCGAGGGCGAGGATCGCCGTGGCGAAGGCCTCGACCGTGGCCTCGTCCGCGGTGCCCGGGTGGTCGCGGCTGAAGATGCTGCGCACGAAGGCGCGGTCGATGGGCCGGCGGTGCTTCGACTGGAACTCGGGCAGGCGCTTCTTGCGCTCGGCGAGCGTCGGGCTGCCTTCGCCGGTCCAGACGAAGGCATCGAGCGCCAGGCGCGCCACGCGCTCGGGGTGGCGCTGCGCGAACAGGGCGGCCTTCAGCGCCCCGGAGGAGATACCGTAGACGAGAAGCTTTTTCGCCCGGGTGTTTTCCAATATGTATCTGGTCCCGAAATCAAGATCATCTGCGCCGTTGGGGATGTCGCAGTTTATGGGGCGCGACTTGTCCGAGCGGCCGTAGCCCTCGTTGTCCAGGCACCAGGTGTCGAAGCCGCGCCCGGCGAACCACTCCATCGCCGAGGAATGCGGGCGGCCCGGCACCTGCAGGTCGAAGGTCGGCTGCGAGGCCATCGACGAGCCGTGCACGAACAGGATCGTGCCCCTGGGCGAGCCGGGCGCCCCTTTCTGCCACAGGAACAGCTTGACGTCGCCCTTGCGCGTCCAGTGCTCTTTGCCTTGCATGGTCCCATTTTATGCAAGAATCGGCTGGCTCAAGGAGGAGGACCTTGATGGCGGAGCATGGGGGAGCACTCGATACGTTCCCGAAGCTGCTGATGCACCACGCGCGCAGCCGCGGGGACCGTCCGGCGATTCGGGAGAAGGATCTCGGCATCTGGCAAACCTGGACCTGGCGGCAATTCGCCGACGAGGTGCGCGCGCTCGCCGCCGGACTGGCCGCGGACGGCCTGCAGCGCGGCGGCCACGTCGCCCTGGTGAGCGACAACCGGCCGCGCCTGTATGCGGCCATGTGCGCGGTCCAGTGCCTGGGCGCCGTACCGGTGCCGCTCTACCAGGACGCGGTGGCCGAGGAAATGGCGTTTCCGATCCAGAACGCCGACATCGAGCTCGCCTTCGCCGAGGACCAGGAGCAGGTGGACAAGCTGCTCGAGATCCTGCCGCGCTGCCCTACGCTGCGGCGCATCCACTACGACGACCCGCGCGGCCTGCGCAACTACAAGCAGCCGCAGCTGCGCAGCTACGAGAGTCTCCTGGAAACGGGCAGGAAAGCGCTCGCGGATAATCCCGCCGCCATGGATGATGAGATTGCCAAAGGCAGGGGCAGCGACGTCGCCGGCCTGTTTTTCACCTCGGGCACCACCGCCGCGGCCAAGGGCGTGGTGCACACGCACGCCAGCCTCATCGGCCCGGCGCGCACCGCCGCGCAGATGGAGAAGCTGGACGAGCGCGACGTCATCCTCGCCTACCTGCCGCCCGCCTGGATCGGGCAGAACATCTTTTCCTGCGCGCAGGCCTTCGTCACCGGCTATTGCATCTGCTGCCCGGAGGCGCCGGAGACCGTCCTGACGGACATGCGCGAGATCGGGCCGACCTATTATTTCGCCCCGCCGCGGGTGCTGGAGGCCTTGCTCACGCAGGTGTCCATCCGCATGGACGACGCGAGCTGGCTCAAGCGCTGGCTCTACCGCAAGTTCATGGGCGTGGCGAGCCGCGTCGGTGGCGCGTTGCTCGACGGCAAGCGCGTCGGGCCGCTGGACAGGCTCTCGTATGGCATCGGCGATCTGCTGGTCTACGGCCCGCTGCGCAACGTGCTCGGCATGAGCCGGGTGCGGGTGGGCTACACCGCCGGCGAGGCCATCGGTCCGGATCTGTTCCGCTTCTACCGCTCCATCGGCATCAATCTGAAGCAGCTCTACGGCTCCACCGAGACCGCGGTGTTCGTGTGCATCCAGCCCAACGGCCAGGTGCGCTCCGATACGGTGGGCCCGGCGGTCGCCGGCGTCGAGCTCAAGTTCAGCCCGCAGCGCGAGCTGCTGATCCGCTCCGAGGGCCTGTTCCGCGAGTACTACAAGAACCCGGAGGCGACGCATGCGGCGAAGGACGCCGACGGCTGGTTCCACACCGGGGATGCCGGGTTCTTCGACGCCGACGGCCACGTGAAGATCATCGACCGGGTGAAGGATGTGGGCAAGCTGGCCGACGGCACCCTGTTCGCCCCCAAGTACCTCGAGAACAAGCTCAAGTTTTTCCCGTACATCAAGGAGGCGGTGTGCTTCGGCCACGAGCGCGACCGGGTGTGCGCCTTCATCAACATCGACCCGGACGCCATCGGCAACTGGGCCGAGAAGCGCAACATGCCCTATTCGGGCTACACCGACCTCGCCTCCCGCGACGAGGTCTACGACCTGGTGCGCGGCTGCGTCGAGCAGGTCAACGCCGACCTCGCCGGCGAGCCCGAGATCGCCCACTCGCAGATCCACCGCTTCCTCATCCTGCACAAGGAGCTGGAGGCCGATGACGGCGAGCTCACGCGCACGCGCAAGGTGCGCCGCGGCTTCATCGCCGAGAAGTACGAGCCGCTCTTGAAAGCCTTGTACAGCTCTGCTTCCACGGTTCATGTGAGCGCGCAGGTGCGCTACGAGGACGGGCGCACCGGCACCTACTCCGCCGACCTCAAGATCCGCGACGCGAAGACCTTCGCGCCGGCCGCAGCCAAGCGCGCCGCATGATCCTCAGCGTCGAGAACGTTTCGCTGGCGTTCGGCGGCGTGCGCGCCCTGCAGGAGGTGTCCTTCGACGTGAAGGAGCACGAGATCCGCGCCATCATCGGCCCGAACGGCGC
This sequence comes from uncultured bacterium, assembly GCA_965233185.1. Lineage (GTDB taxonomy): Bacteria > Pseudomonadota > Gammaproteobacteria > Burkholderiales > SG8-39 > SCGC-AG-212-J23. Next base: position 4,480 of record CBDDSA010000307.1, on the reverse strand, counting down.
GGGCAAGAGCTCCATGCTGAACGTGCTGAACGGCGTGTATCACCCGCAGCAGGGAAAGATACGCTTCGAGGACAAGGTCTTCGACGACATGGATCCGCACGAGGCCGCGGCTTTGGGCATCGCGCGAACCTTCCAGAACATCGCGCTGTTCAAGGGCATGACCGTGCTCGACAACATCATGACCGGGCGCAACCTGCGCATGCGCTGCAACTTCCTGCAGCAGGCGCTGTGGCTCGGCCCGGCGCGGCGCGAGGAGCTCGAGCACCGGCGGGCGGTGGAGGAGATCATCGACTTCCTCGAGATCCAGCATATCCGCAAGACGCCGGTGGGGCGCCTGGCCTACGGGCTGCAGAAGCGCGTGGAGCTGGGCCGCGCGCTCGCCGCCCAGCCCAGGCTGCTGCTGCTCGACGAGCCGATGGCCGGCATGAACCTCGAGGAGAAGCAGGACATGTGCCGCTTCGTGCTCGACGTGAACGACCAGTTCGGCACCACCATCGTGCTGATCGAGCACGACATGGGCGTGGTGATGGACATCTCCGACCGCGTGGTGGTGCTCGACTACGGGCGCAAGATCGCCGACGGCACGCCGGCCGAAGTGCGCAGCAACCAGAAAGTCATCGATGCGTACCTCGGGGTGGCGCACTGATGCCCATCGAGGCGATCTTTTTCATCGAGGTGCTCGCCGGCGGCCTGCTCGCCGGCGTGATGTACGCGCTGGTGGCGCTGGGCTTCGTGCTTATCTACAAGGCCTCGGGGGTGTTCAATTTCGCGCAGGGCGCGATGGTGTTCTTTGCCGCCCTCACCTTCGTCTCGCTGCTCGAGATGCAGTGGAATTTCTGGCTGGCGCTGCTGGTCACCCTCGCGGTCATGGTGCTGCTGGGCCTCGCCACCGAGCGCGTGGTGCTGCGCCCGCTCATCAACCAGCCGCCGATCACGCTGTTCATGGCGACCATCGGCCTCACCTTCGTGCTGGAGGGGCTGTCGCAGCTCCTGTGGGGCTCGCAGCCGCACGGCCTGGAGCTCGGCATCCCCGACCTGCCGATCGAGTGGCTGTCGCAGAAGTGGAACATCAACATCAGCCAGTTCGACATCTTCGCGGCGGTGGTCGCGGGGCTGCTGGTGGCGGTGCTCGCGGTGTTTTTCCAGAAGACGCGCATCGGCCGTGCGTTACGGGCCGTGGCCGATGACCACCAGGCGGCGCTCGCCGTGGGCATCCCGCTGCAGCACATCTGGGCGATCGTGTGGGCCGTGGCCGGGTTCGTCGCGCTGGTGGCGGGCCTTATCTGGGGCGTGCGCAACGGCGTGCAGTTCGCGCTCACCTTCGTCGCGCTCAAGGCGCTGCCGGTGCTGCTGATCGGCGGCTTCGAGTCGATCCCGGGGGCCATCATCGGCGGCCTGATCATCGGCGCCACCGAGAAGCTCGCCGAGGTGTATTTCGGCCCGATGGTGGGCGGCGGCATCGAGTCGTGGTTCGCGTACGTGGTGGCGCTGCTATTCCTGCTGGTAAGGCCCGAGGGCCTTTTCGGCGAGAAGCACATCGACAGGGTCTGAGGGGGAATGAGGTAATGCTTTACCGCGAAGCAGGGCAGTTCAAGTCGACGTATGCGCAGGACCAGCAGATCTTCCCGATCCGCCAGGACCGCATTGCGGTCACGCTGCTGCTGGTGTTCGCCTTCGCGGTGGTGCCGCTCATCGGCGACCAGTACTGGCTGGGGGCGCTCATCACGCCGTTTCTCATTTTCGCCCTGGCGGCGCTCGGGCTGAACATCCTCACCGGCTACGCCGGGCAGCTTTCGCTGGGCACCGCGGCCTTCATGGCGGTGGGGGCTTTCATGGCCTACAACGTCATGCTGCGCCTGCCCTGGCTCGGCGCCATCCCGAGCTTCATCATCGGCGGCTTGTGCGCCGCCGCCGTGGGGGTGGTGTTCGGCCTGCCGAGCCTGCGCATCAAGGGCTTCTACCTGGCGGTGGCCACGCTCGCCTGCCAGTTCTTCGTGCTGTGGGCGCTGCAGCGCTTCGGCTGGTTCACCAACTACAGCGCCTCGGGCGTGATCACCGCGCAGCAGATCGTGATCCTCGGCGTGCCGTTCGACACGCCGGAGCGCAAGTACCTCTTCACCCTGGCGGTGGTGGCGCTGATGGCGCTCGCCGCCAAGAACCTGATGCGCAGCGAGACCGGCCGCGCCTTCATGGCGGTGCGCGACATGGACGTCGCCGCCTCGGTCATCGGCATCCCGATGATGAAGACCAAGCTGCTCGCCTTCGCCATCAGCTCGTTCTACTGCGGCGTGGCCGGCGCCTTGCATGCCTTTTGCTACCTCGGCACCGTGGAGCCCGAGGCCTACACCCTGGACCTGTCGTTCCGCATCCTCTTCATGATCATTATTGGCGGGGTGGGCTCGATCCTCGGCTCCTTCCTCGGCGCGGCGTTCATCACCCTGTTCCCCATCTTTCTCAACGTGGCTTCCGGGTGGATGTCGCATACGCTCGGCATGGACATCTCGCACGCCGCCGTCTCCAACCTGGAGCTCATCATCTTCGGCGGGCTGATCATCTTTTTCCTCATCGTGGAGCCGAACGGGCTCGCCCGCCTGTGGCAGATCGCCAAGGAGAAGCTGCGCCTGTGGCCGTTCCCCCATTGACGGGCTATACTGAAAGCGCTTTGTCCCCTTAGGAGGAGGATCAGCACCATGAAACCTACGACCATTGCGGCGGCCGCGTTCGCGCTCGCCGCAGCCGGCATTGCCGGTCCTGCCGCAGCGCAAAACGAGCAGTTCATCCCCGCCAACTTCTACTGGGTCGGCCCGTATGCACCGGGCGGCTCGGGCTTCGGCGGCGGCATGATCGACTACTTCGCCATGCTGAACGAGCGCGACGGCGGCATCAACGGCGTCAAGCTCACCTGGGAGAAATGCGAGACCGAGTACCGCAACGACCGCGGCGTCGAGTGCTACGAGCGCTCCAAGAACAAGGGGCCCACCGGCGCCACCGTGATCCATCCGCTGTCCACCGGCATCACCTACTCGCTCATCGAGAAGGCCACCGCCGACAAGATCCCGGTGATCTCCATGGGCTATGGCCGCACCGACGCGGCCGACGGCCGGGTATTCCCGTACATCTTTCCGCTGATCACCACCTACTGGTCGCAGAACACCGCGAAGATCAAGTTCATCGGCCAGAAGGAAGGCGGGATGGACAAGCTCAAGGGCAAGAAGATCGTGCACATCTACCACGACTCGGCCTACGGCAAGGAAACCATCCCGGTGCTCGACGTGCAGGCGAAAAAGTACGGCTTCACCGTCACGCACATCGCGGTGCCGCACCCGGGCAACGAGCAGCAGTCGCAATGGCTGCAGGTGCGCCAGATCCGGCCCGACTGGGTGATCCTGCGCGGCTGGGGCGTGATGAACCCGACCGCCATCCGGGCCGCGGCGCGGGTCGGATATCCGCGCAACAAGATGGTCGGCGTGTGGTGGGCCGGCGCGGAGGAGGACGTGATTCCCGCCGGCGATGCGGCCAAGGGCTACATCGCGGCGGCCTTCAACCTGCCCGGCACCAATTTCCCGGTGATGCAGGAGGTGCTCAAGCACGTCTACAAGAAGGGCAAAGGCGACCTCGAGGACAACTCGCGCGTGGGCTCGATCTACCACACGCGCGGCATCGTCGCCGGCATCATCACCGCCGAAGCCATCCGCATGGCGCAGGCGCGCTTCGGCAAGGGCAAGCCCATGACCGGCGAGCAGGTGCGCTGGGGCATCGAGCACCTGAACATCGACGAGAAGCGCCTGAAGGAGCTGGGCGCCACCGGCCTGATGCAGCCGCTCAAGGTGTCCTGCATGGACCACGAGGGCGGCGGCGCGGTGAAGTTCGTGCAGTGGGACGGCCGCAAGTGGAACGTCATCACCGACTGGATCGAGTCCGACCAGTCCATCGTGCGTCCCATGATCGAGGCGTCGGCGGCGCAGTACGCGAAGGAAAAGGGCATCACGCCCCGCGACTGCTCCAAGGAGAAGTAGCCTTTCCCGGGAAAAAGCCGCCTCCGGGCGGCTTTTTCTTGGAAGCGCATGGCAGCCGTACTGCAGGAGAAGCCAGAGCCGATCCTCTCGGTGGTGAACATCGAGGTGATCTACGACCACGTCATCCTGGTGCTGCGCGGGGTGTCGCTGGAGGTGCTGGAAGGCCAGATCGTCGCGCTGCTCGGCGCCAACGGCGCGGGCAAGACCACCACGCTGAAGGCCATCTCCAATCTGCTGCGGGCGGAGCGCGGCGACGTCACCAAGGGCCGCATCCTGTACCGCGGCGAGCGCATCGACCAGCTCAATCCGTCGGCGCTGGTGAAGCGCGGCATCTGCCAGGTGATGGAAGGGCGGCACTGCTTCCAGCACCTGACGGTGGAGGAGAACCTGCTGACCGGCGCCTACACGCGCGGCTACATCGGCGCCGGGATCAAGGAGGAGCTGGAGAAGGTCTACACCTACTT
>CBDDSA010000306.1:0-17248 GCA_965233185.1 uncultured bacterium | reverse complement strand
CGCCAAGTTCGTCGATGCCGGCGAATACGTCTTGCCCGGCACGCGGCTGCTCATGTATCACGATCCCGGGACGGTGTGGGTCGATGCCAACGTGAAGGAGACCGATTTTCGCAAGCTGAAGATCGGCGCCCGGGCGACCGTTACGGTCGACGCCTATCCGGGCCGCGCGTTCAAGGGCGAGGTAGCGCGCCTCGGCGAGGCGGCAACGAGCCAGTTCGCGCTGCTGCCGAGCCCCAATCCAAGCGGCAACTTCACCAAGGTGACGCAGCGTCTGCCGGTGCGCATCGCCCTCGCGCAGGACGGCGCGCTGCTGCGCCCCGGCATGATGGTGGAAGTGGAGATCGATGTCGGCGACTGACGAGATGTTCAGGCAGTATGGTCCGGCCTACCGCTGGCTGGCGACCGGAACGGCCATGACGGCGGCGATCTCGGTCATCCTCTCGGCCACGATCGTCAACGTCGCCATCCCGGCCGTGATGGGCGCCTTCGGCATCGATCAGACCAAGGCGCAATGGCTGTCCACCGGCTTCCTCGCCGCGATGACCGCGACCATGCTGCTCACCCACTGGGCCGAGCAGGTGCTCGGCCAGCGCGGCGCCATCACCGCCGCCCTGGCGCTGTTCACGGCGGGCTCGCTGCTCGGGGGCATCGCGCCCAACGAGGACGTCCTCATCGCCGCGCGGGTGATCCAGGGCGCGGCCGCGGGCATCGTGCAGCCGATGGCGATGGTGATCATCTTCCAGGTGTTTCCGCCGGAGCGGCGCGGCGCCGCCATGGGCGTCTTCGGCATCGGCGTGGTGCTCGCCCCCGCACTCGGCCCCTGGGTCGGCGGGCTGCTCATGGACAGCTTCGACTGGCGCTACGTGTTCTATCTCGGCGTGCCGTTCGCCGCCCTGGCGATCGCGCTCGCCCAGCTCTTCCTGCCCGGCCGCGCCGACACCGGCCCCCGGCCGGGCTTCGACTGGCTCGGGCTCGCGCTTCTCGCTGCGTCCCTGACGGCGCTTTTGAGCGCCTTCGCGGGCGGCCAGCGGTGGGGCTGGAGCTCCGACGCCATCCTCGCCGAATTCGCGCTCGCCACCGGCGCCTTCGCCGGCTTCGTCGCCTGGGAGCGGCACACGGCGCATCCGATGCTCGATCTGCGCCTCTTCGGGCAGGTGCCCTTCGCGGCCGCTTCGCTCGTCAGCTTCGTGCTCGGAGCGGGCTTGTTCGGCACGACTTACCTGCTGCCGGTGTTCGTGCAGGCGATCCAGGGCCTCACGCCTACCCAGGCCGGCCTGCTGCTGATGCCCGGCGGCTTCGTCCTGGTGGCCGTGTTCCCGCTCGCCGGACGCCTGAGCGACGCCATGTCGCCGGGCCTGCTCATCGCCGCCGGCCTCGTCGTCTTCGCCTACTCCTCCTATCTCACCGCCTATGCCGACGTGCACACCGGCTTCTGGACGCTTGCCTGGTGGACGGTGCTGAGCCGCGTCGGTATGGGCCTCGTGTTCCCCGCGCTCAGCGTCGGCTCGCTCCGCGTACTGCCGCCGGAGCTCCTCGCGCAGGGCTCCGGCGCCATCAATTTCACGCGCCAGCTCGGCGGCGCCTTCGGCGTGAACCTGCTCGCCGTCGCGCTCGAGCGGCGCACCGCCTTCCATGCCGACGCGCTCGCCGCCACGCAGACGCCCGACAGTCCCGCCGTGACGGCCTACCTTGCGCATGTCGCGGGCCTCACGCGTGCCGCCGGCCTGCCCGACCCCCAGCAAATGCCGGCCGCCGCGTGGTTCCTCGGCGAGGCGATCTACCAGCAAGCGAGCACGATGGCCTTCAGCGACGGCTTCCTCATCACAGCCATCGTCTTCGCCGCGGCGCTCGTTCCGACATGGCTGATCGAGCACCGGCGCCGGCCGGCGTCGGCGAGCTGAAGAACAGACGGTGAAGAGTTGAGCAGCTTACGCAGAAGGGCGACCGGCCTGCGCGATGGTATGCTCGCGCGATGAGCGACGCGGACGCAATGGTCTGGAGTGACTCCTACCTTCTCGGTTATGCCCCGATGGACGCGACACATCGCGAGTTCGTCATCATCGTCAATGCGCTTCTCGCCTGCGCGGACGGCGAGCTCGCCGCGCACCTGGGGCATTTCGCCCGGCACGCGGAGCAGCATTTCGCGGACGAGAACAGCTGGATGGAGACAACCGACTTCCCGCCGCGGCAATGCCATGTCGACGAGCATAACGCCGTACTGAGCTCGGTCTACGCGGTGCTCGAGCTCGTACGATCCGGCGACGTCGCCGAAGGGCGGCGCCTTGCGCGCGCGCTCGCCGATTGGTTTCCCGGGCACGCGTTTCACCTCGACTCCGCCCTCTCGCATTGGATGGTAAAGCGCAGTCACGGCGGCAAGCCGCTCGTGTTTCGTCGCAACGCCGTGCAGTCCTGATCAAAGCGCGCGCGAGAGAGCTGGATGTGCAGGCTGGCTGGGGCAGCGCGCATCGCCTCGGCGTACCGCCGAACGGCGTTAGCTAATAGCTCCTGCCTTGGCCACATACACCTCCGGGCTGTTTTAGCCTAGGGCGTCGGGGGAGTTTGAACTCGGCAGTGCCGCCGCCGTTACCCCGGTAAGTGCGCCAATCCCTACACCAAGGTAAACATCGGCACCGCGCAACCGCCATCGGTCGTCTTGCATACTAGCTTCACGCGCTGGCCAACCCGCACCGAATCGAGGTCGCAGTCCACGATATTGGTCAGCATCGAAACACCCTCGTCGAGGGTCACGTAGGCGATGCAATACGGAACCGTGGCGCCGCGGCGAAGCACGCTGTAGGTATGGATCGTGCCGCTGCCCTTTGCCTCGCGCCATCTGGTCCTGTCTGAGGCGCAGAACGGACAAAGGGCGCGTGGATAGTGGTGGAACTGGTTGCAGTCGTCGCAGTGCTTGATGAGGAGCTTGCCGTTCGCGGCGGCGTCGAAAAAGGGCTGTGCCTCCGGATTCAACGGGGGCGCCGGTATTTTTCGTTCCGTCATGCCCGCTCCAAGATGAGCGTCGCAGATCCGTGCCGCGTACCCAGTTGCCCGCCCATGCCCTGGGCAAGCGCGAGCGCGCAGTTCTTCACCTGGACCCGCGGATGCGCCTCGCCGCGCAGTTGGCGTACGGCCTCGATCACCTTGGTCATACCACCGCGGTTTGCCGGGTGGTTGTTGCACAATCCGCCGCCGTCGGTGTTGAAGGGCAACCTCCCGCTGCCCGAAATGAGGTTGCCGTCCGCGACGAATTTGCCCCCGTCGCCTTTCTTGCAGAAGCCGAGATCCTCGAGCTGGACCAGCACCGTGATGGTGAAGCTGTCGTAGACCGACGCGTACTGGATGTCGGCGGGGACCACGCGCGCCTCGGCAAAGGCGGCCGCACCCGACCACGCCGCGCCGGAGGTCGTAAGGTCGAGCTTGCCTCCCGCCTGTCCCTTGGGCGATTCGCCGGCGCCCAGGATCCGCACGCGTGGGCGCTTCAGGCTCTTTGCGATCTCGGGACGGGCCACGATCACGGCGCCGCCGCCGTCGCTAACCACACAGCAGTCCAGGCGGTGTAGCGGATCGGCGATCACCGGCGAGTCGAGTACCTCTTTCACCGTGACCACGTCGCGCAGCATCGCGTGAGGGTTATGCTGCGCGTGGTGCGAGGCCGCCACCTTCACCCAGGCGAGCTGCTCGGAGGTGGTGCCGAACTCGTGCATGTGGCGCATTGCGACCATCGCATAGCTGTTCGCGGTGACGAGGCCGTATGGGACCTCGAACGGGCCTTCGGGCACCGCCGCGCCCCAACTGCGCGGTTGCGTTCCGCTTGAACCTTCGGAGCGCGGCCGCCCGGCGAGCGTCACCAGTGCTACGTGGCATTTTCCGAGCGCGATCGCTTGCGCCGCGTGGCCGACGTGGATCAGGTACGAGGAACCGCCGGTGTCAGTAGCATCCACGTGCCGCACCTTGAGGCCGAGGTAGTCCACCATGGAAAGGGGCCCGAGGCCCGGCGCGTCTCCGGCGCAGAAGTACCCGTCGACATCAGCCTTGGCGAGCCCGGCGTCCTCGAGCGCGCCCTTTGCCACCTCGGCATGCAGCTGCGCCACCGACTTGTCCTCGGCCTTGCGGGTCGGATGCTCGAAGGCGCCGACGACGTAAGCCTTGCCCCTGACGGTCACCGGTCAGGACCCCGGCCCGAATCGCGGCGCCCTTTTCTGCTGAAATGCCGCCCGTCCCTCCTGCCACTCCGGACCAAAAAAAGCGATGATTTCCATCGCCAGCGAGTTGTCGAATATGGGGCCTGCCATGCGCAGCCAGTTGTTGAGCGAATGCTTGGTCCAGCGGATCGCGGTCTGAGCGCCCTCGGCGAGCCGGACCGCCACCTCCAGCGACCTGGCGTCGAGATCGGCATCGTCCACCGCCAGAGAGACTAGTCCGATGCGCTCCGCCTCCTCGCCGCTCAGCGGCTCGGCGAGCAGCAGATGGTACTTGGTCTTCGCCATGCCGCACAGCAACGGCCAAATGATGGCGGCGTGGTCGCCCGCAGGCACGCCGATCTTGACGTGCCCGTCGGAAAGCCTGGCGTCCTTCGCCAGAATTGAGATGTCGGCCATAAGCGCGCAGACCAGCCCTCCACCGACCGCCCAGCCGCGCACCGCGCTCACTATCGGCTTGGCGCAGTTGATCATGCCGTACACCATATTGCGGGCCTCGGTCATGACCTGCATGCGCACCTCGAAGCGGTCTCGCTCTTTCGGATCGCCGCTCATGTCGCCACCCGCGGAAAAGTGCTTGCCCGCTGACGTCAGGAGCACCGCATGAACGCTAGCGTCGGCGTCGACGTCTGCCCATACCTCCGAGCATTCGCGATGCATTGCCGCGTCCATGGCGTTCATCTTCAGCGGTGAGTCGAGCGTGATGCGTAGCAGGTGGGGGTGCGGCCGGTCGAAGCGCAGTCGCGTGTAACGGTCGTAGGGGCTCATTGGCGGCATTTCCGTTCAACAGGTTGCACCAACCACAGCCGCTCCGGGTCCAGAAGGATGCCGACGTCGCCGCGATCCTCGGCGCACGCGGCCTGCGTCGCCAGCACTCCCAGGAGGCGCCGTTTGTCGCGGCATTCAGCTTCAACCTCGATATGCCCGCCGACAAAGCTGCTGACCAGAAAACGCGCGCTGCCCGCGCCAGGTGCTCCGTGTGACACGATGCGGGTATCCTCGACATGCACCGCGAGTTCCACCGCCTCGCCCACGGCGGCGCTGCCGGCCACCGGGACCTCCATACCCAACCCGTCGAGGGACACCACCACGCTGCCCCCGGAGGACCGGATGACGCGTCCCGGCAGAAGATTCGCGCCCATGAAGCTCGCGACGAAGGCGCTGGCCGGGCGGTGATAGACCTCCCCGGGGCGACCGACCTGCTCGATGCGGCCGTGGTTCATGACGACCACGCGGTCGGACATGGCCAGCGCCTCGGTCTGGTCGTGCGTCACGTAGATCGCGGAGATCCCCGTGGCCTGCTGTACCAGGCGGATCTCGAGGCGCATATCCTGCCGCACCCGCGCGTCGACGTTGCTCAGAGGTTCGTCCAGCAACAACACGCGGGGCCGCGTGATGAGCGCGCGGCCCAGAGCGACCCGCTGCTGCTGACCCCCGCTCAGCTCCGAAGGCCGGCGCTGCCCGAAGCCTTCCAGGCCAAGCGACCGGAGCATTGAAGCCACGCTCTCGCGAACCTCGCTCGCGGGGCGCTTGCGGACGTTCAGGGGATAGGCGAGGTTTTCGAACACCGTCATGTGCGGCCACAGGGCGTACGACTGGAAGACCATGCCGAAGCCGCGCTGCTCGGGAAGGATGAATCGGCCCCCGCCCGCGAGGCACTCGGAACCGGCCCAAATTTCCCCGCCATCCGGCTCCTCCAGACCGGCGACGATGCGCAGCAACGTCGTCTTGCCGCAGCCGCTGGGCCCGAGGAAGCTGACGAACTCGCCGGCGCCCAATTCCAGCGACACGCCGTCGAGCGCAGTCACCGAGTTGAATTTCTTGGTTATGTTGGAGATTCTCAGCATGATATAGGCGGCGTGCCCGCGTCAGGTGATGCTATCGAGGCGACCCCCGAGCACTTTGCGCAACAACACGGCAGCGCCGATCACCGCGATCATGTAGCAACTCATGGCGGCGACCAGCCCAAGCACTCCGGAGTTCCAATGATCGATCACGAGCACCGACAGCACCACCGAATCGCTGGTGTAGAGCAGGACCGATGCGCCGACCTCGCGCACCACGAGTATGAACAGCAGCGTCCAGGCGCCGACCAGCCCCGGGCGCATCAGCGGCACCAGCACGTGCCACCAGGTGCGCAGTAGCCCAGCCCCGTGCATGCGGCTCGCCTCCTCCAGCTCCGGATCGATTTGCAACATCGCTGCGCTGACCGTGCGGACCGCGAACGGCAGCGTGACGGTCATGTAGGCGATCAGCAGGATCCAGTGCGTGCCGTACAGCTGCGAAAGGCCCGGCGTAGCCAGGTAACCCCACAGCAGCGCCAAGCCCAAGGCGATGCCCGGTACGCTGACCGGAAGATAGGACATGAGATCGAGCATCTTGCGGCCGCGCAGGCGGCTGCGATGCACGATATGCGCTATCAGGAACGCCCACAAGCAGCCCAGGGTGGCGCCTCCGAAGGCGAGCAGGACCGAGTTCACCACACCGCGGCGAAGCAGGGGAGTCTCCAGCACCGCGCGGACGTGCTCGAGCGTGAAATTGTCTGCCTGGTACACGCCGAACACCTTGCTCACTGCGGCTAGCGCGATCGGATAGAGCGGCAGCACGAAGCTGACGAAGCCATACGCTACGCATGCCGCGAGGAGAGGCCACCGCCAGAGGCGCAGACGGGTCATGCGGGCGACGTGTCCCTTGCCCCGCAGGGTGACGAAGCGCCTTTCGTTGCGTCCGACATAGCGCTGGAACGGCAGCACGAGACCGGCCGTGATCGCCACGAGGAGCACCGCGATGGCGGTGGCGCGCGCATAATCGGCCGGGGGCGTGAAGGTCAACGCCGCGTAAATCTCGGAGGTAAACACGCCGATGCGCGATGGCATGCCCAGCATGAACGGCACCTCGAACGGTTCGAGCGCCTTGATGGCCATCAGCAGTCCGACTCCCAGCAGGCCCGGCGCAAGCACCGGCAGCGTGACGCGTGACAGGGTGCGCAGGGTCGAGGCCCCCGAAACGTAGGAGCTTTCCTCCATACTGCTGTCGATGTTGCGGAACAGCGGCGCGATGAGGAGGTAGGCCATCGGCGCGATATAGGTCACCAGCACGAACGCGATACCGAGGTGGGTGTAAACGTTTATCGGCACCACCCGCTCGCCTGCGAGAGCCGAAATCCACGTGTTGAGCAGCCCGTTTCGCGGATTTCCCAGGATCGACCAGGACGCGCCCGAGACCACCGCCGGCAGGAAGTAGGGCGCGATAAGCAGCACCTCGAGAAAGGGCTTCCAAGGGATGTCGCTGCGCGTGAGCAGCCAAGCGGAGCTGACGCTCACCGCCATCACGCCGAGCAGCGTCATGGCGCCGATCACGAAGGTATTGAGGACCAGCTTCCAGGTGTAGCTGTCGGCATACGCATTGACGTATCCCGAAAGCGTCCAGGCCGCGCCCGGATCGCCCCATGGTGCGCTGCGCAGGCTGCCGACGAGAAACATGCCCAGCGGATAGACGACGAGCAGCGCGGTGCCAAGCATCACGCCGAGCCAGAGCCAGCGCTGCGCGAGGGAAGCGCGCGCGTCCCCGGTTATCCCGGCAATCGAAACCGCGCTGTGCAACGTCTTAGCGAAGTCCGAATACGCGGTTCATGTGCCCGGCGTAGATCTTCACCTTCCTTACCTGTTCCTCCGTAGCCGCGGCTGAAAGCACCGGCGTGTTTCCCAGCTTCGAGCCCTTCGGGTTGATCGCCGCGTCGGAATGAACCGGCGTAACGTACGCCGATGCGAGCGCCTCCTGGCCTTCCTTGCTCATCAGGAAATGGACCAGCAGCCGTGCCGCGTTGGGGTTGGGCGCGTTCGCCGCCACCGAGTCGTAGGTGGCGAGGAGAACGGTGCCGTCCCTTGGCAGCACGAAACTTACCGGCTTTCCGGCGTCGCGCGCCGGCAGCGTGATGTAGTCATATGCCACGATGTCGACGTCGACCTCGCCGAGCTCAACCGACTGCTGGACCTGCAGGATGCCTGGCTTGATGAGAGGCTGATTCGCCGCGAGCGCCGTCATATACCGCTCGCCGTAGTCTCTGCGGTCCCAGAGCGTCATGAACCAGAGCTGGGCGCCACCGCCGACGCGAGGGTCGGGGATCCCAAGCCGGCCCTTCCACTTCGGATCGAGCAGATCCTTCCACGCGCGCGGAAATTCGGCCTCCTTCAAGTGACTGGTGTTGACCGCGAATCCGATCTGCAGCACCCGCGAGGGAAACTGGTATCCGTTGAATTGCGATCTGAACGGCTCTATCCACTTGCTGCGCGTGGGCACGTCGAACTTGGCGAGAAGCTTATGCTGCTGAAGGGCCACGAACGAGGTTTCGCTGCTCGATATGACATCGGCGAGATGCTTGCGTGCCCGGCTCTCTGCGAGCACCCGCTCCAGCGTCTGGCCGAGATCCGCGCGCACGTGCTCGATCTGGATGTCGGGATAACGCTTCATCCATGCCGGCTGCACCGCTGCGAACTGCGCCGGCACCATCGACGTGTAGTAGGCCACCTTGGTTTCGTTGGCCGCCCTGGCCTTGCGATACAGGTCCGCTGCGAACCCATCCTCCTGTGACCGGGCAGTGCCAGACAGCGCTAGCAAAGGCAGCGCACAAAGCACCAACGCACCGCGCGCCAAGGCTCCCCTCCTTGCGTATCCGCTCATCTTTACCTCCTCCGTTGTATTTCCGTTGTTAGCCTTGGTGATGCAGATCCAATCGGCGCCTCACCTCTTGCCGCAGTGAATTCGGCCCCGCACGGATGCGGTCGAACCCCCCTTTCATCAGGCGCAGCCACTCTCGGTAGCCGGCATGGAACACGGTTTCGTCGGCAAGCCCGGCCGGCCCGGCGACACTGGTTTCCGGGCGAATGGCAAGCTCGCGCGCGTGTTCGTCAGGCCCCCGACCAACTGCACCCGCGCCGCGCGCATAACCTTGCTGCCACTCCACGTTACGCGCGGCATATCCCGCCTGGCAGTCCTCATATGTGACCGTGTCGTCGGGCGTGGCCATGCCGGTAGCATTGAAGAAGTCTTCGTACTGGCGCAGGCGAAATTCGCGCGCCGCGTCGCTCTCTCCAACCGGCGCAAGGCAATAGATTTTCATCTCCGTGCGGTCCGCCGCCAGCGGCCGGATGATGCGCAACTGGGTCGAGGCATTGTCCGCAAGCTGCAGGTTGGGGTAGACGGTAAGGTTGCGGCTGCCGAGCATCCACCGGCTGATGGTGGGCCCGACGCGCTCGCGCAGCGCATCTATCTGAGCATGGAGCGGACGCGCCTCGGGCGTCGGGTTGCTGCCCCAGCTCACGGCGTGACCATAGCGGAACGTGAAGCTGCCGCGCACGACGTCCGCCCGGCCCATGGCAGAAAAATCGATGGTCTTGAGCCGATTGTCGGACAGGCCGGAATTCCGTCGGCTGACAATGTTCATGAAGCTCTGATGCGTGGAGGTAACATGATAGAGATCCGTGCAATTCTCGACCTGAAGCTTCCAGTTGCCTTTGAAGACGTAGGTCGAGCTGCCCGGCAGCAGTTCGGTGCCGTGGGGGCTCTGATCCACGATGAGGTCGAGAAACTTTCGGGTATCGCCTAGGTACTCCTCGAGCGAAGGCACGTCGGCATTGGCACTGCCGAACAGGAAGCCGCGGTACTCGGCAAAGCGCGCCAGGGGCGCCAGGCCGTGATCCTGGCACTCGAACGGCTGCGCATAGCAGCCGTGCTTGTGGTCCTTGATGTCGATGTTCCTGCCGGAGGAATCGTAGGCCCAGCCGTGGTAGTGGCACACGTGGTACTTGGCATTGCCCTGCTCGGTGTGGCAAAGGATCGCCCCCCGGTGCCGGCAGGTGTTGAAGAACGCGCCCAGCCTGCCCTTCGCGTCGCGCATCACCACGACGGGCTGGCGGCCGGCCCAGGTGGTGAAGAAGTCGTGCGGTTTGGGCGCCTGGCTGGCGAGGCCCAGAAACAGCCATGTCCCCTCGAAGATGTGGCGCATCTCGAGCTCGAAGACCTCCGGGTCGGTGAAGATCTCCCGGCGCACGCTGAAGTGGCCCTCGTCGGCGCGGTCGTCGACCAGCCGCGCCACGTCCTCATACTGTACTTCCGTCAGGACCGCCGTTCTCACTGTGGGCGAATGCCGGCCGCTTTGATCACCGAGCGAAATCTGGCGATATCGGCCGCCACGACACGTTGAAGCTGCTCCGGGCTTCCCACGGAAGGCTCGATACCGAGTGAGAGCATCCGCTGGCTTACCTCCCGCAGACCAACGATCCGCGTGACCTCGGCATTGAGGTTTGCGACGACCGCGCTCGGGGTGCCCTTCGGTGCGAAAAGCGCAAGCCAGATTGACATCTCGTAGCCCGGCACCGCTTGCGCGAGATCGGGCAAATCCGGCAGGCTCCTCACGCGCGGTATGGCAGCAAGCGGCTTCAGCCTTCCCGCCCGGATGTTTGGAATCGCGGTGGCGGCGTCGATGATGATCACCTGTACTTCTCCCGCAACCGCGGCCGTCGCGGCGCGAGCGCCGCCAGTGTAGGGAACGTGGGTCATGCCCGCGCCGGTCATCTGCTTGAGCATTTCGACCGCGAGCTGGAACGAGGTCGTGCCGGCAGCGTACATGAAGGCGGCCGGATCCGCCTTCGCCCGGGTAACCAGGTCCGACACCGAACTCGCAGGAACCGACGGATTAACCGCGAGCAGCAGCTCGACGGCGCCGATCATGCTGATCGGAGCAAAGTCGGTTTGCGCATCGTACGGGAGGTTGAGGCTCATCGCGGGATTCACCGCCATCGCGCTCGTGCCGGTCAAGAGGAGAGTGTGACCGTCGGGTGCGGCCTTGGCGACGTAGTCGGTGCCGATAACCTGGTTGGCCCCGGGCTTGTTGAGAACGATGACCGCCTGCCCCAGCGAATCCTGCAACTTCGCCCCTATCAGACGTGCAAGCACGTCGTTCGCACCACCGGGCGGCACTGGGACGACGATCGTGATCGGGCGGCCAGCGATGAGCTGCGCTGCCGCCGGCTCCATCGCTACGCAAAGCACAAGGCCAAACCCCACCAGCATCGATCTGAGCCCGCTGGTCAAGCACAGCAGCAACTGCTCCGGGTATCTCACCGACTCCTCCTTTCACGCATCGGCCATTCTCGCCGTCCGCTCATCGGACCAGCGGCGCTGCTTAAGCTCGAAGCGCCGCACCGTGCCCGGCGGCACGACTTCGACGTCGAAAGAAACGCGAAATGCGTCCCTCAAGCGTGCTGCGAGCTGCTTTACGGTCTGCTCCTGCACCTGCCCTTCTGCCGCCCAGGGCCGCAGCTCGACAAGCACGCGCGCTCGCTCGCGTCCCTCCGGATCGAGCGCGAGAACGCCGTTGAACTCGTCGATGCCCGGATGCGCCAGGATCAGGGCATCGAGATCGTGTACCCACACGTTGATGTTCTTGATACGCAGCATGTCGTCGTAGCGCGCTATCGTGCCGCACTCGATGGTGGAGTATGGGCGGCCGCAACTGCAGCGGCCCGGGCCGCCGTAGCGAACCCGGTCGTTCATCCGGTAGCGGAACACCGGGGATGCAGCACGCCGTAGCGGGGTGATCACCAGCTCGCCCTCCTCGCCATCTCGCACCTGCCTTCCAGTGGCCGGGTCGAGCACCTCAACCACGAACTCGTGCTCGAAGTTGTGCATCCAGCCGCGCCCGCCCGAGACGACTGCCCCGCGCTCGCATGTGCCACACACGACAGTTCCGGCTTGTGAGCAGCCGAAGACCTCCTGCACCGGGGCGCCGAAGAATTCCTCCAGGGCGCGGGCGAATTCGAGCGGGTACGCGCCGCCGGAAATGAAAACGAACTTCATGCCTGGAACTTCACGTTTTGGATCGACCCCCGCGGCGCGGCAGGCCTCGATGAAGCGGATGGCGTACACAAAGGGAAGCTTCAGCACCGCAGGCTTGAAGCGCACGAAGGTCGCGACTCTCTCCTCCGTGGTGTTCGGACCGACGCGCAGCACCGGCATACCTAGCCGCTCCCAGGCCCGCACGTTGAAGGGCGGCGAGGTAAGCATCCCGATCTGGCTCACCATCATGGCGACGTCGCCCGCGCGCGCGCCCTTCCAGTACTGGTCCAGGGCATACACGTCGACCGCCGCGCCGAGGTCGTCCCGGGTATAGGCGTATACCTCAGGCTGCCGTCCGGCGGTGCCGCCGCTCGTAACAATCTCGCGGATTTCGGAGCGATCCACGCCCAGGCGCCTCCCGAACGGCGGATCCTGCGCGGTATCTTCCATCACATCCTGCTTGCTCATCGTCGGGAACCGCCGAAGATCGTCAAGCGTCCTGAGGCTCTCCGCCTCGAGCCTCGCGGCACGGAAGCGCTCTCGATGAAAAGGGTTGCGCGCGAGCCGGCGCACCTGCTCGCGCAGGCGCTGCAGTTGGAGCGCCTCAAGCTCACCGCGGGTAAAGCGGTCAGCGGGGTTTTCCACCGTCATCCTCGTGAAATGTCCGCGCCCAGCCGCGCAATTTCGCCTCGCCTTTTGAATTCTCCGCTGCAATCTTCCAACTCAGCTCCACCCCTTCGCCGTGATCCTTTTCGCCGACCAGCACGATTTCGGTCACGAGATCCTCGCCCGGAAACACAGGACCGATGAATTCAGCGCCCAGGCCGCGAAGTCGCGAGTGCCCGACCTCCCCGACCAGCCGCGAGGCGAGGTACCCCAACGGAATCATTCCTTGGCCGATGACCGTAGGAAAACCAGCCGCCTGAGCGAACGGCTCATCCACGTGGATCGGATTTCTGTCGTAGCTCGCCACCATGTACCACGCGATTTCCATGCGCGTCGGCGCGGGGTGCGTAATGCGGCCCAATGAGCTGCCGACGGCCAAGGCGCGCGCTTCGCGGGCGGCACCGATCATTCGGCCTCCCGACCGAGGCGCTCCACGACGCGATTGCGTACCACTGCGACCTCGACACCTTCCCTCCTGAAACGGGTCTCGAGCGTGAGGAAACGCAGCCGTCCGGAACGTCCTTCCTTCTCCGTGAGCTCCGTGAGCGTGGTACGGCCGGTCAGCGTATCGCCGATGCAAATCGGCGACAGATATTCGTACTCCTGACCGGCATGCAGCGCGCGCCTGCGCGATATCCCCAACGCGTCTACCGGATTCGCGCCCGTCACGCCGGTCTGGATGCTGCTGTTGAGAAACGTCGGCGGGACGGGAATCGCTCGATAACCCTCCGCGAGCGCCAGCGCCAGGTCACGATATATCGGGCTACGCTCGCGCAATGCGAAGCAGAGCTCCTCCACCTTCGACATCTCGACGCGGAAAGTGAACTCGTCGAAGGCTATCCCCGCCGTCAGCGGCATGGCGCGCGCGCCGCGACTACTTCCCCTGCTTGGCAGGGGGCACCCATGCCAGCGCCTGCACCGCGCGCGTGGGACAAAGCTCTGCCGCCTGGCGCACCGCCTTCTCCAGTTCCGGCCCTGGATACTCGATCAGGACGTCTGGAAGCTGGTGCTCATCAAGCCGGAACACCGTGGGGGCCGCGCGAACGCACTTGCCGTGGCCCTTGCATGCGGCATACGAGATCTCGATCTTCACATTCTCTCCTTGGATTTTGCGAACGAAGCGCTAGACCGTCTTGCGGCCGGCGTTGTCGTCCGGGACGACCAGCCCGTTGCGCTCGAGCATGGGCCGGGCGTGCTTCCTGAACCGCTCGCGCAGCTCGCCGTTAGTCTGTTGCTTGATGCCCCAGTACCGATAGCGCTCGTTGCGTTTTGAGTTGGAGAAACCGAACATGTCGAGCGCGACGGGCCACCAGCGCTTGAGCGCCTCTTGTGCCTGCGCCTTGCCCTCAGGGGTGGCGCACAGATTCTTGAGATGCAACTCCCCCATCTTCGAATGGCCCCATTCGTCCCGCTCGACTTTCTTGCCGACCCGCGCGAGCGGCAGAAAGCTCGAATTCGCCATCTGCGTCGCCTGGTATGTACCTGCCAGGTCGCCTAGAGCATTGAAAAAGACGTAGTCGGGCCAGGACTGCAGGTGGTCGTCGAACACCTTCAACTTGATGCCCCAGGCGCTGGTGTCTACGCCCATTTCCCGGGTCAGCGTGTAGAACATCCAGCCGTGGGTCGCTTCGTCGCCGAGGAACTGCGCCATCCGGAATCGCGACTCCGGATCTGGCGCGAGATCCATGGCCTGATCGAAAAGATACTTCAGGTGGTTGCGATACCACTCGGAGCCGAAATTTTCGTTGTGCGCTTCGAGCAGATGCAGAAGCAGCTCGCGATACTCACCGGGCAGCTCGTCGCCCATTTCGTAGGTCCTCGCGTAAGTGCTGGCCGCCGCGGTCTGTGCGCCTTGCATGTCGTCCTCCTAGGGCGGCACAATAGTGCCGATGGGTAACATTATGACCTTTCTCAGACCGGCGGGTCAACGGTCCGCCCGGGCGCAACGCGTCCGACGCCGGCGCTTTGATGCAGGCATCGAAGCAGCGGCGGTCCGCTCCTTCTCGATGACTTTGGCGGCAGCGTGCGAAAGCTTGTCCAGGATGCGGTCCAGGCATTGGCGCTCGTGGTGGCTCAAGCACGCGCCAAACAAGAGGTTTCGCTCCGACGCGGTTCGCACGAGCTCCCTACAGAGACGTCTGCCAGGCTCCGAAAGCCTCAGGCTTACGCTCCGGCCATCCCGGGTACTGGCGCTCCGGAGCACGATACCGCGCCGCACAAGTCCCGCGACGAGGAAGCTCATCTGGCTCCTGACGAGCCCGGCATGATTGGACAGCTCCTTGAGGGACATTGGCTGGAACGCTCCAAGCAGTGCGATTACACGCCACTCGAGGAGGCTTACGTCGAACATTCTCCGGTAGAGAATCGCGGAGCTTCGAGAAAGCAGGCCGGCCACCACGGCCATCCGATACGAAAGAAGGTATTGAACTGCCGAAGATTTCATCGACACTCCTGCCGCCTGTCATCGCCGGTCGCGGAGTATAGCTCGCCGGTCCCGCGTTCATGAGGGACGATCGCCCGCTACGGAGCGACGAACTCGCGCTTAGTTATTCTTTTGCCGAGCCGCCGGCGCCCGGGGAAGCACTTGAAGTCGTTAAGGGCCTCTATTGGTTGCGCATGCCGATGCCCATGGCGCTCGACCACATCAATCTGTGGCTGCTGCGCGATGAAGCAGCGCAATGGACCGTCGTAGACTGCGGCCTCGCGACCGACGATACGCGCGGCGCATGGCAACTGCTCGAGCGGACATTCCTGCGCGGTGCAAGCGTGAAGCGCGTTCTGGTGACGCACGGCCATCCGGACCATATCGGCCTGTCGGAATGGCTGTGCGCGCGCTGGCAGGCGCCGCTATGGATCACCCAGGGCGAATACCTCATCGCGCGGGCGCTGATGGCGGGGCTACCGGGCTTCGATGTCGAATTTCGCGAGGCGTTCTACCGCAGCCACGGAATGGATGAAGACACGCTCTCGCGCGTACGCGAGCGCGGCAACATCTACGCCCGCCTCGCGCCGGCCGCCCCGCTCTCTTACCGCCGCATCCTTCCCGGCGAGCAACTGCGCATCGGCGACCGCGAGTGGCACGTGATCCGGGGCATCGGCCACTCGCCGGAACATGCCTCGTTCTACTGCGGCGAGCTCGACGTCCTGATTTCCGGCGATATGCTGCTGCCTCGAATCTCCACGCACATCGGGGTATGGGGAAACGAGCCGGAAGCCGACCCGTTGCGCCAGTTCCTCCAGTCGTTGGGCGCGTTCGAGTCGCTTCCCGCGCGCACGCTGGTCCTGCCGTCGCACGGCCTGCCATTCCGCGGCGTCCAGACAAGGATTGCTCAGTTGCGTGCCCACCACGATGCCATGCTCGCCGCCGCCCGCTCGGCCTGTCGCGTGCCGCGGACGGCGGCTGACCTCGTGCCGGTTCTCTTTCGCCGCAGCCTCGACGCCATGAACGCCTCGCTCGCCCTTGGTGAAACGCTCGCGCACCTCAACTTCCTCTGCGCCGACGGCTTGCTGCGCCGCATTCCGGGGCCGGTGGTGCGCTTCGCGTGGGCGAATCCCGAATGCTGAATTCCTTGGGGTCCAGCCGCACGCCGGCTTGCCGGAAGACCTTGGCCTGCGGCGGCAAGGCGTGAGAGTGCTGCGCGATGTGCAGTCGCTGCGCCGCGCTGCACGGGCGGTCGGCCCGCTTGCTCTCGTCCCCACCATGGGCGCCCTGCACGAGGGACACCTGTCGCTCGTGCGGCTGGCGCACCGCCATGCCAGCGCCGTCGTGGTGAGCCTGTTCGTGAACCGCCTCCAGTTCGGGCCGAACGAGGATTTCGATCGTTACCCGCGCACGCTGGAGGCCGATTGCACCCGCCTTGCCGCTGAAGGGGTCGAGCTCGTGTTCGCCCCGGACGAACAAGACCTTTATCCTGAACCGCAGACCTATCTCGTCCAGCCTCCGCCGCTCGCGGACGAGCTCGAAGGCCGTTTCCGGCCACGCTTCTTTCACGGCGTCGCCACCGTAGTGCTCAAGCTCTTCAATTGCGTCCAGCCGGCTATCGCCGTCTTCGGCAAGAAGGATTACCAGCAGCTCATCGTCGTACGCGGCATGGTCGAGCAGCTCAATCTGCCCGTGAGGATCATCGCCGGCGAGACCGTGCGCGAGGCCGATGGCCTCGCGATGAGCTCGCGTAATGCCTATCTTTCGCCCGGCGAGCGCGTCGAAGCGCCTCGGCTGCAGCGCCTGCTGCGAAAAGTGGCGGCTCGAGCCGGCGCAGGCGAGCGCGATTTCGCGGCGCTAGCCGAGGAAGCGGCGAACGAGCTTCGCGCGCACCGCTGGCAGCCGGACTACGTCGAAGTCCGGCGCAGCGCCGATCTCGGATTGCCGCAGAAAACCGAGCGATCCCTCGTCGTGCTCGCGGCCGCGCGTCTGGGATCGACGCGCCTCATCGATAACGCGGAGATCGGATGAACGAAGTCCCTGCCGCGCGGTAAAGTCTTCATTCTGATTGAGGCGGCAAAACGTCATCTTCCACGCGCAGGCGGCTGAAGCGCGGCGGGCGCTTTTC
>CBDDSA010000305.1:0-2942 GCA_965233185.1 uncultured bacterium | reverse complement strand
GCGCCTGGATGGAGTCGGTGCGCCGGTTTTTCGGCGTGCTGCTGCTCGCGGTCGCGATCTGGGTGGTGTCGCCGGTTTTGCCCGCGCTCGCCGTGATGCTGGCGTGGGCGGCGCTTTTCATCGGTGCGGCGATGTTCCTGCGCGCGCTCGATCCGCTGCCCGACGCCGCCGCCGGCTGGTGGCGGCTATGGAAGGGCGTGGGCGTGGTGGCGCTCGTTGCCGGCGTGGCGCTGCTCGTCGGCGCGCTTTCGGGCAGCCGGGACCTGCTGCGTCCGCTTTCGGCCCTCACCTTAGGCGAAGGCGGCGTCAAGGCGGATGCCAAACTGCCTTGGACGCGGGTCGCCTCCCTTGGAGAGCTGCAGGCGCGGCTTGCCGCCCCCGGCAGGCCGGTCATGCTCGATTTCTACGCCGACTGGTGCGTGTCGTGCAAGGAGATGGAGGCCTTCACGTTCTCCGATCCGAAGGTGCGCGCGCAGCTCGACGGCCTGCTGCTGCTGCAGGCCGACGTGACGGCCAACAGCGAGGCCGACCGCGCACTGCTCAAGCGCTTTTCCCTGTTCGGCCCGCCCGGCATCATTTTCTTCGATGCGCAGGGGCGCGAGATCCGCGGCCTGCGCGTGGTCGGCTACCAGAGCGCCGAGCGCTTCCTCAAGACCCTAACTCTCGCGACATCGCCTTAGCCGCGTCGAGCGCGAAATACGTAAGCACGCCGTCGGCGCCGGCGCGCTTGAAAGCGAGCAGGTTCTCCAGCACGCAGGACTCCGGCAGCCAGCCCCGGTCGATGGCGCCGCGCAGCATCGAGTATTCCCCCGACACCTGGTACACGAAGGTCGGCGCCTTGAATTCGTCCTTCACGCGCCGCACGATGTCCAGGTACGGCAGGCCGGGCTTCACCATCACCATGTCGGCGCCCTCGGCGAGGTCAAGGCCGACTTCCCACAGCGCTTCGTCCGAGTTCGCGGGGTCCATCTGGTAGCTCTTCTTGTCGCCTTTGCCCAGGCTCTTGGCCGAGCCGACCGCGTCGCGGAACGGTCCGTAAAAGCCGGAGGCGTATTTCGCCGAGTAGGCCATGATCCGGGTATGAATGTGCCCGGCCTTTTCCAGCGCGGCGCGGATGCGGCCGATGCGGCCGTCCATCATGTCGGAGGGCGCCACGATGTCCACGCCAGCGCGCGCCTGGACGAGCGCCTGCTTCACCAGCGCCTCCAGCGTGACGTCGTTGAGGATGTAGCCGGTGCGATCGACTACGCCGTCCTGCCCGTGCGTGGTATAGGGATCGAGCGCGACGTCGGTCATGACCCCGAGCTCGGGAAAGCGCTTCTTCAGCGCCGCGGCCGCGCGGGGCACGAGCCCCTTCGGATTGAACGCCTCCCGGCCGTCGGCGGTTTTCAGGCCCGGCTCGATCGCGGGGAACAGGGCGAGGGCGGGAATGCGCAGCTTCAGGCACTGCTCCGCGACGGCCAGCAGCTTATCCACGGTCAAGCGCTCCACACCCGGCATGGAAGCCACGCGCTCGGTGCGGGCTTTGCCGTCGATGACGAACACGGGGTAAATCAAATCCGCGGCGCTCAAGACGTGCTCACGCATCAGGCGGCGGGAAAAATCGTCGCGCCGCATGCGCCGCATGCGCACCGCTGGAAACTGGCCGTAAACCTTCATCGCTGATTCTTCGGAGTTTTTTGCCGTGGGAACTTTGGCCGGGCGCATGCATCTTACCTTCAGACGATGTTTATCGTCTCCCGCTTCTCCTCCCTGAGCGGGTGCCTTAACCCAAGGTTAAGGCGTTTTACCCCCGGTTTACTTCCCCTTTACCGGGGGTTTTTTATTCCAGCGGCCTGCGGAGCCGGCATCTTGAGCCAGTGCTCCAGCAGGCTGCGGCATTCCTCGACGCCCTGTCGCGTAACGCTCGAGAAAAGAATGACCTCGCCCGCCAGGGCGGATTGCATTTCCTTCAGCGTGGCCGCCTGCTGCGGACGCGTGAGCTTGTCCGCCTTGGACAGCAGCACCAGCAGCGGCAGCCCTCCGAGGAATTCGATGAGCTGGGCGTCCAGCGGCGTCAGCGGATGGCGGGCGTCCATGATGATGACGACTCCTACGAGTGTCTCGCGCGCGGCGATGTAATCGCCGACCAGCGTCTGCCAATGCGCGCGCACGGCTTTCGGCACGCGCGCAAACCCGTATCCGGGCAGGTCGACAAGCCGCGCCGCGTCGCCCAGCGCGAAAAAATTGAGCGTCTGCGTGCGGCCGGGCGTCTTGCTGGTGAAAGCAAGACGCTTGCGGCCGAGCAGGGCATTGATCGCGCTCGACTTGCCCACGTTGGAGCGGCCGGCAAAGGCGATCTCGGGCGGCCCGGGCGGCGGCCGGTCCGCGGCGCTGCCGCTGGAGGCGAGAAAGGCGGCCTGCGAAAAGGTGTTCATCGGTGCCGAAAGCCGGGAATTCTAATAAAATCGCGCCTTTCGTCGGGATCAGGGGACACAATTGCTTCGAGCATTGGCGCTTAGCACGTTGATCGTCGTCGCCGGTGGCGCACAGGCTCAGGACGCCGCAAAGGCGCAGCAGATCGCCGGCCAGGTCTGCGCTGCCTGCCACGCCGCGGACGGCAACAGCGTCGCGGCCGCCAATCCCAAGATCGCCGGCCAGATTCCGGAATACTTGCACAAGCAGCTCGCCGACTTCAAAGGGCAGGGCGGCAAGAAGCCGGTGCGCGAGAGCGCCATCATGACGCCCATGGTGGCCAATCTGTCGGACGCGGACATGAAGAACCTCGCCGCTTACTATTCCGGCCAGCAGGTCAAGCCTGCGCCTGCCTCCGACAAGGATCTGGCGGCGCTCGGGCAGAAGCTATGGCGCGGCGGCAACGCCGCGACCGGCGTACCCGCGTGCGCCGGTTGCCACGGCCCCGCCGGCACCGGCATTCCGGCCCAGTATCCGCGGCTCTCGGG
>CBDDSA010000304.1:0-4736 GCA_965233185.1 uncultured bacterium | reverse complement strand
GTCGCAGATCAACTCGCTGCGCGAGGAAGTGCAGCGCCTGCGCGGGCAGGTCGAAGTCCTCAACCACCAGGGCGAGCTCGCCGAGAAGCGCCAGAAGGACCTCTACCTCGACATCGATACCCGCCTGCGCAAGCTGGAGGAAGCGGGCGAGAAGAGCGCCGGCGCCACCGGCACGCCGGGCACCCCGGCGGCAGGCGAGCCCTCAGCCGCGGAGAACCGCGCCTACCAGGCGGCGCTCGACCAGTTCAAGCTGGGCAACTATCCGCTCGCCGTGTCGGCGATGCAGGGCTTCCTCGTCACGTACCCGAGCTCGGTGCTCGCGCCCAACGCGCAGTACTGGATCGGCATGGCCTACTCCGGCCAGCGTAAGTACAAGGAAGCGATCGACGCCCAGCGCAAGGTGCTCGCGGCCTGGCCGCAGAGCGACAAGGCGCCCGACGCGCTCCTCAGCATCGCGAGCTCGCAGGAGACCATGGGCGATCGCAACGGCGCGCGCAGGAGCCTCGAGGAGCTCGTCGCCCGGTACCCGACCAGCAGCGCCGCGGCGAGCGCCAAGCAGCGACTCGCGATCCTGCAGAAGCGGTGAAAACGCCCGGCGACTGGCGAAGCGGCATGCAGGGCTGATAAAATTCCGACCCTTCAGCAGCTTGGTACTCCATACACGGGTCGTTAGCTCAGCTGGTAGAGCAGCGGACTTTTAATCCGTTGGTCGGCGGTTCGAATCCGCCACGACCTACCAAATTTTCAGCGGTCTACGTCTTACCACCGCGGCATGGACCAGGGTCGCACGCTCCTCGTCGAAGGCTGGCGGTTCCTGCCGCATTCCTTCGCGCTCGTCAACCAGTATCAGCTCCTCGCGCTGCGCGATCACGTGCGTCTGCTGCACCGCGACCGCGCCTTCTACAGGCCTGAATGGCGGCAGGAAGGCGGGCTCCTCGACCCGGAAGACGAGCGCGTCATCGCCGACATACCGGCGCCGGCCGGCGCCGACGTGCCCGACGCGGTGTATCGCATCGGCTACCCCTTCGATCTGTCGCCCTCGTCCTGTCCGCGCACGCTGGTTTTCGCGACGTCCGAGTTCGGGTTTCTTCCCGACCATGCGGTTTCGCCGGCGCGCGCGCTGCGCGACAGCCGCTGCGTGATCGTCACGCCGTCGCGCTGGTCACGCGAGGGTTTGCTAAGCGAAGGGGCGGCGGCCGAGCGCCTGGAGGTCGTGCCGCACGGCGTCGACGTGCGCGTCTTCCGCCCCGTTCCTCCAGAGCAGCGTTCCGACATGCGCGCGGCGATGGGAATCGACGGTTTCCTGTTCCTCTCCGTCGGCGCCTTGACGGTCAACAAGGGAATCGGCCTCCTGCTCAAGGCCTTTGCAGCAGTGCTTGAGCGCCATCCCCGTGCGCGGCTGACGATCAAGGGCATGGATGCGCTCTATCGCTCGCGCGACTTCATTCCGCACGTGACCCGCGAACTCACCGTTGCGGAGCGCGAGCGCGTGCACGCGCGCCTCACCTACATCGGCGACACTTACAGCGCGCGTCAGCTCGCGTCGCTCTATCAGAGCGCGGACGCCTACGTGTCGCCCTATCTGGCCGAGGGATTCAACCTGCCGGTGCTCGAGGCGACCGCGTGCGGCACATTGGCGATCTGCACCGGAGGCGGCCCAACCGACGACTTCACCACCGGCGAGTCCGCGCTGCGCGTCCGCAGCCGCCGCACGGCCGCTCCGCACCATCGGCGGGGCATCATGCTGCAGCCCGACCTCGAACACCTGATCGCGCTCATGCTCGAGGCCATCGAGACGCCGGTGCTGCGCGAGCGTGCACGCATCGCCGGGCCGCGGCACGTCGCTTCCGGCTTCACGTGGCGCCACGCGGCCGATCGGCTGCTCGCGCTCGGTTTTCCAGAGCAGAATTGAGGCGACGTGCCTAATCTCCCAGACTTCTATAACCCGATCGGGTACTCGATGGTCAAGCGGCGCTGGCTCATTCGGCAGTTCCCCGGGCTGGAGCGCGTGCAGATCAACTTCAGCCAATTGCATCAGGATATGTTCGTGCTTTGCCTTCTTGACGGGAAGGTGGGCGGGACGTACCTCGAGATCGGGGCGCACGAGCCTATTTTCATAAGCAATACCTATTTGCTCGAATCGACTTTCTCCTGGAGCGGTGTCGGCGTCGAGTTCAGGGCCGAGATGGTGGAGCGTCATCGCGAAAGACGGAGGAATCCCTGTTACCAGGAGGACGCACGGACCGTCGACTACAAAGAGCTTCTAACTGCGGCCGGACTCCCCGCGGTCATCGATTATCTATCGCTGGATACGGACCCGCCACCCGTCACGCTCGCTGCCCTGAAGCGCATTCCGCATGCGCTATATAAGTTCAGAGTGATCACCTATGAGCACGATTACTCTGCCGGGGGTGTTGCCGAAAGGATAGAGAGTCGAAAATTCTTGCACTCGCTCGGATACCGGATAGTGGTCAGCGATGTCTCGTGGGCAGACTGGATCGTCGAAGACTGGTGGGTCCATCCCGATTTGGTCGATCAAGGCATCGCCGACACGTTGACGTGCAGTGATGACAAGCCTCATGAGCACGACAAGTACATGTATGGCGGCTATCTGACCAAGGCCCGCTGAGCGGCCAGCGCCTCGTTCACGCGCGCTTGGGCCGGCGCACGGCGCGCACCTTGCCGGTCTTGCCGCCGCCGCAGAAGAAGCGGTAGGCGCCATCGGACTCCAGGCCGGAGATGTTCGTGCCGGCGGGCATCGCGAGCTTCTCAAGCACTGCGCCGGTCTGCGGATCGACGCGCCGCAGCTCGCTCTCGTTTCCTTCCCAGGCGGCGTACCAGAGGTCGCCTTCCACCCTAGGTGACGCCGGTGACGAAGCGGTTGGATTCGATCGTGCGCAGGACCCGCTCGGTCTGCGGGTCGATCTGGTGGAGTCCCGACGACGTCAGGATCGGCAACTGGCACTGAGACATGCAGTACGATCGCTGGGAGCGTGAGCCACCCGTTCTTCGATCGCGCGTCGCGTCCGCCCGTGGAAGGACCCTTCTCGGCGGAGGAGCTCGGCCTTGCTTCCCGCAACGTCGGGATGCCGCTCGAAGCGCTGCGATACGAGGTCACTCCGGTGGGCATGCACTACACCCTCTCCCACTTCGACGTTCCGGATCTGCGCGACGAGACGTTCGATCTCCTCGTCACCGGAGAGGTGCGCAAGAACCTGAGGCTTTCCATGGACGAGATCCGTGCCCTGCCGGCGCGAACGACCCGCGTCACCCTGGAATGCGCGGGGAACGGCCGCGCCGGCATGTCGCCGCGCTATCCGAGCATGCCCTGGATCCACGGCGCGATCGGGACGGCGGACTGGACGGGCGTGCCGCTCCGTGCAGTTCTGGAGAGGGCCGGGATGCGGGACGGGCCGGGAGAGGTGGCGTTCATCGGCGCGGATCACGGCTTCGATGCCGGCGTCGAGCACGACTACGGCCGCAGCCTCGCGCGCGCCGAGGCGCTGCGCGACGAGGTGCTCGTGGCGTGGGCGATGAACGGCCAGCCGCTTCTCCCGCAGCACGGCGCGCCCCTGCGGCTCGTCGTGCCGGGCTGGTACGGCATGGCGAGCGTCAAGTGGCTCTCGCGCATCGAGGTCCTTGCGGGTGCCTATGACGGCTTCCAGCAGGCGGTCGGCTATCACTATCGCAAGGTCAAGGGAGAGAAGGGCGTTCCGATCCGGCACATGAAGGTGCGCGCCCTCATGGTGCCGCCTGGGATGCCGGACTACTTCACGCGCCGCAGGCTGGTAGAGCGCGGCACTCATGCCATCGCAGGAAGAGCGTGGAGCGGCAACGGGGTGGAGATCGTCCGCGTCGAGCTCTCGGTGGACGGGACCTGGCGCGATGCCGAACTCGGCGCCTGGGAAAAGGGCTACGCGTGGCGCAGCTGGCAATGCGACTGGCCCGCGGAGCCGGGCGAGCGCGTGCTCGCCTGCCGGGCCACCGACGCGCTGGGCCACGTCCAGCCGCTCGAGCCGGACTGGAACCTCGCCGGCATGGGGAACAACGCAGTCCAGGCCGTAGCGGTGACGGTGCGTTGATCCGGTTTGACGCGGATCAAAGCGGTCGTCCCGCGCGGATCTAGGGTGGAGCCTCTTCTTACAGGAGGCTCGTCATGCAGCAGAACGTAGGAGTGCTCGACTCGGTGCTGCGCGTGCTGCTCGGCTTCGCGCTGCTTTTCACCGCGTTCATCATCCCGCCGCCGCTCAAGTACCTCGCCTACGCCGGGTTCGTGATCCTCGCGGTCACCGGGTTCACGGGGAAGTGCCCGCTGTACCGGCTGGCCGGCCTGAGCACCTGGCGGCGCAAGCCCGCCGCCTAGGGAAACGTGCCGCGGTGGCCCTTGTGCATCTCGGGCGTCTTGTGCTGCTCGTCGACGTTCAGGCGTTTCTGGTTTTCCTTGAGCTTGTCCTTGTCCAGCTCGCCGTCCGGCTTGATCGCGTCGGCGTCGGGGCGCTTCTGCTGCGGGGTCTGGGTGGGTTTCATGACCCGGCCCGTGCAAGCTTCATGCCCCGGAAAGGAAACGCCCCGGCCGCAGGGCGGCTCGGGGCGTTTGGTGCTGCTTGCTAAGGCAGCCGGCCTTTAGCTGCGGGCCCGGCTCCTCTGGATCCTGCTGCGGGTAGATCCCGTGGAGCCCTGCCGGCCGGTGTTGCCTTGGTCATGTCTCACTGGATCACCTCCTTTCAAAGTTGCCA
>CBDDSA010000303.1:0-21191 GCA_965233185.1 uncultured bacterium | reverse complement strand
ACGCAGAACCTGCGGGGCAGCGAGGGGGATCGCCGCAAGCGCCGCGCGCAGCGCGTAGAAGAACGGCTGGAGGATTGGGTGGGGAATCTTTCTCAGGCGCAGGTGGAGCGGGTGCGGCTGTACTCCGAGCGCGCGCCGCTGGCGGGCGAGCTGCGCGACCTCGATCGCAAGCGGCTGCAGGCCGAGGTGCTCGGCATGCTGCGTGCGCGCCGCGCGCGGGACCTGCTCCCCGAGCGCGTGGCCAACTGGCAAGCCGGACGCGACCCGGCCGCCGCGCAAACCTTCGACGCCGCTCGGCGCGAGCTGTACGCGCTGCTGCTCGACGTCGACCGCAGCCTGAGCCCCGAGCAGCGCGCCCGCGCACAGGAGCGCCTGCGCCGCTACGCGGCGGATTTCGCCGCGCTCGCGCGCCGGAAGTATCCGTGAACGACCCGGCCGCGCTGCCCGGCCCCGCGTCCGCCACCGCGCTGGAGTCGCCGCCGGCGAGCTACGCCGGGCGCACCCGCTACACGCAGCTCGAGTACGAGGCGCTGCTCGCCAATGTCTCCATCGGCATCGCCTACACCCGCGACCGGCGCTTTTTCCTGTGCAATCCGCGCTTCGCCGAGATGTTCGGCTATGCGAGCGACGAGCTGATCGGCCAGTCGGGCGAGGTGGTGTACCCCAGCCGCGAAAGCTACGCCGCGCTCGGCGAGATCGCGGTGCCGTTGCTCAACGAGGGGCGCCAGCTCGACCTGGAGTGGCAGGTGCGGCGCAAGGACGGCTCCACCTTCCTCGCGCGCATGATCGCCAAGGCGCTCGACACCGGCAACCCGCAGCAGGGCACGGTGTGGATCGTGGAAGACATCACCGACAAGCGCCGCCAGGCCGACGAGGTGGCGCGTCTGTTGCGCGAGCAGGAGGCGATCCTCGGCAGCGCCACGGTGGGCATCGTGTTCCTCAAGGAGCGGCGCATCGTGCGCTGCAACCGGCGCTACGAGGAAATGTACGGCTACGCGCCCGGCGAGCTCGCCGGCAAGACCACCGCCGTGCTGTACCCCGACATCTCGCTGCACGCGCGCGCCGCCGCGGTCTACGACACGCTCGGGCGCGGCGAGGTGTCGCGCCGGGTGGAGTTGCGCAAGCGCAAGGACGGCGGCGCCATCTGGACGCGCATCGCCGGCGCGGCGGTCGACGCCGGCGACCCGCACAAGGGCTCGGTATGGGTGGTGGAGGACATCACCGAGGAGCGCCGCGCCCAGGACGAGCTGCAGCGCGTGCTCGCCGAGCAGCAGGCGTTGCTCGACAACGTGGCGGTGGGCATCGCCTTCCGGCGCGACCGGCGCACGGTGCGCGCCAACCGGCGCTACGAGGAGATGTTCGGCTATGCGCCCGGGGCCGCCGCCGGCACCTCGACGCGCGAGATCTATTTCACCGACGACGAGTACCGGCAGGCGGGCGGGGTCTACGGCGAGCTCGACGACGGCAGGATCCACAGCCGCGAGCAGTGGCTGCGGCGCCAGGACGGCTCGGGCTTCTGGTGCCGGGTCACCGGCCGCGCGGTGCGCCCGGGCGACGCGGCGCACGGCTACGTGTGGCTGCTCGAGGACATCAGCGAGCGGCGCCGCGCCGACGAGGACCTGCAGCGCCTGCTGCGCGAGCAGGCCCAGGTGGAAGAGCGCATCCAGCGGGCGCTCGCCGAGCAGGAGCTGATCCTCGACAACGCCTCGGTGGGCATCGCCTTCGTGCGCGGCCGCGCCATCCAGCGCTGCAACCGCTTCCTGGAGGAGATGGTCGGCGCCGGCCCGGGCGAGCTGGTCGGCCAGAGCTCCTCGGTGCTGTTCGCCTCGGCGGCCGACTGGGAGGAAGCCGGGCGCCTCGCCTACCACAGCACCGCGCCGGGCGAGACGCACGACAGCGAATGGCGCTTCCGGCGGCGCGACGGCTCGACCTTCCGCTGCCGCACGCGCGGCCGGCGCACCGACCTGGGCGAGCCGGACCAGGAGTGGATCTGGAGCTTCGAGGACGTCACCGCCGAGCGCGACGCGGACCTGCGCGTGCAGCGCGCGCTCGCCGAGCAGGAGCTGATCCTCGACAACGCCACCGTGGGCATCGCGTTCCTGAGGAACCGCATCTACCAGCGCTGCAACCCGCGCTTCGAGCAGATGTTCGGCTATGCGCCGGGCGAGCTGCTGGGCTGCGGCACCGAGGTGATCTATTCCGACACGCCCTCGTGGAAGGACGATGCCGCCTTCTACGAGCAGATGCAGCGCAGCGAGGCGGTCTCCACCGAGCGGCGCTACCGGCGCAAGGACGGCAGCCTGTTCTGGTGCAAGCTGGTGGGCAAGGCGATCGACGCGTCGCGCCCGCACGAGGGCTCGATCTGGATCTACGACGACGTCAGCGCCGAGCATGCCGCGCGCGAATCGCTGGAGCGCTCGCGCGACGCGTTGGAGAGAGCCGTGGCCGAGCGCACCGCCGAGCTGCAGGCGGCCAACCAGCGCCTGGAGATCGAGGTGGGCGAGCGCAAGATGGCCGAGCAGCGCGCCAAGCACCTCGCCGACCACGACGCGCTCACCGGGCTGCCCAACCGGCGCCTGCTCGAGGACCGGCTCACGCAGGCGCTGGCGCTTTCCTACCGCAACCGCAAGCAAAGCGCGGTGATGTTCGTCGACCTGGACCGCTTCAAGATCATCAATGACTCGCTCGGCCATGCGGTGGGCGACCTGCTGCTGCGCGAGGTGGCGCTGCGGCTGGTGAACCAGCTGCGCATCGGCGACACCATCTGCCGCATCGGCGGCGACGAGTTCGTGGTAGTGCTGCCCGAGATCAAGCGCGCCGAGGACGCCGCGCAGGTGGCGCAGAAGGTGATCGACGAGCTCTCGCGCCCCATACCCGCCGACGAGCGCGAGCTCACCGTGACGCCCTCCATCGGCATCGCCGTGTTCCCCGACGACGGCCGCGATGCCGAGACGCTGATCCGCAATTCCGACGCGGCGATGTACCACGCGAAGGAAATGGGCCGCGCCAACTACCAGTTCTTCACTGCCGAGATGAACCAGGCGGCGTCGCGGCGCCTCGCGCTGGAGGGCGACCTGCGCCGCGCGCTCGGCAACGACGAGCTGCGCGTGCACTACCAGCCGGTGGTGGATGCGCGCACCGGGGAAGTGTCGGGGCACGAGGCGCTGGTGCGCTGGCAGCACCCGCAGCGCGGCCTGGTGGCGCCGGCCGAGTTCATCCAGCTCGCCGAGGAGACCGGCCTGATCCTGAAGCTCGGCGAGTGGGTGCTGCGCGAGGCCTGCCGCTGGGCCACCTTCATCGGCGTGGAGCGCGGCCTGCACATCGCGGTCAACCTGTCGCCGCGCCAGTTCAACGATCCGAAGCTGGTCCAGGTGGTGGCCGCGGCGCTGAAGGATACCGGCCTGCCGGCGCGCCTGCTGGAGCTCGAGATCACCGAGACCACCGCCATGCAGCACAGCGACGTGGCGCTGGGCACGCTGCAGAAGCTGAAGCAGCTGGGCGTGTCGGTGGCGATCGACGATTTCGGCACCGGCTACTCCAGCCTGTCGTACCTGAAGCGCTTCCCGGTCGACCGGCTGAAAGTGGACCGCTCGTTCACCGCCGAGCTGCCGGGCGACGAGGACCAGTGCGCCATCGTCTCGGCGATCGTGGCGCTCGCCCACGCCCTCGACATCCGGGTGGTGGGCGAGGGCGTGGAGACCGAGGCGCAGCGCGAGTTCCTGCGCAACTGCGGCTGCGACTACCTGCAGGGCTACCTCATCGGCCGGCCGGTCGACGCCGACACGGCGGCGAAAGACTTCATCTAGGGATAAAGAGCGGGCCGGAGCAAATTTGAAGAGGCGTCTGGCGGTCGTCCCCGCGAAGGCGGGGATCCAGTTTGAAAAGTTTGGGAAGCCTGTGCACAAAATCTTTTCGACTCAAATGGGTCCCCGCCTTCGCGGGGACGACTTGCTTGTACGTTTCACCTGTCTGTGCGTTTCACCTGTCTGTACGTTTCCTAGGTGTTCAGCCAAGGCGTAAAAGCCGCGCTGCCCGTGGTCCTGGGCTATCTGGGCATCGGCTTCGCCGCCGGCGTGGTGGAGCGCGCCGCCGGGATGTCGTACGCCGAGATCGCGCTGCTTTCCACGGTGCTGTACGCCGGCTCGGCGCAATTCGTGGTGGCGGGCATGCTGGGGAGCCCGGCGGCGGCCATCGTGCTCACCGTGTTCCTGCTCAACCTGCGCCACCTCCTGCTGTCCGCCGCCCTCGCGCCCGCCTTGCGCGCGGTGCCGGCGTGGAAGAACGCGCTCCTCGGCCTGCAGCTCACGGACGAGACCTTCGTCGTGGCTTCATCGAGACAGGACATCCCGGCCGCCTGGATGGCCGGGCTCAACCTTGCCGCGTGGAGCGCCTGGGCCGCGGCCAACCTGGCGGGCGCCGCGCTCTCGGCTTACGCCTCCAACACCCGGGCCCTGGCGTTCGCCTTGCCGGCCATGTTCGCCGGCCTGCTGGTGCTGCAGCTGAAAAGCCTCGCCGGCCTGGCGGCCGGCGCGCTGGCCGCGCTGTGCGCGCTGGTGATCCATGAGGTCTGGCCGGGCCCCTGGTCGGTGGTCGCGGGCACCATGGTCGGCGCTTCGCTCGGGCTCGCCCTGGAACGATGGAAGTCCGCCCGGAATTCCTAGCGCTGGTGCTCGCCTGCGCGGCGGTCACCGCGATTCCGCGCGTCCTGCCGCTGGTGGCGTTGTCGCGCCTGGCGCTGCCCGGGTGGCTGCTCGGCTGGCTGCGCTACGTGCCGGTGGCGGTGCTCTCCTCGCTGATCGCGGTCGAGCTCGCGTCGGCCGGCGCCGCCGGCGCGCCGGCGATCGCGGCGGCTTTCGCGGTTGCCTTCCTCACGCGCAGCCTGCTCGCCACGGCAATGGCCGGCGTGGCGGTTTTCTGGTGGCTAGGTTGAGAGCTTGCGCTTGCCCTTGAGCCGCTCGTCCAGCTTGAGCAGCTCGAGCTCCACGCCCACCATGTTGGGATTCACCTCCAGCGCGCGGCGGAACGCGCGTTGCGCCTCCTCGTACTCCTCGAGGGCCACGTGCACCATGCCGGCGCCGGACAGGGCGCCGAAGTGCCGCGGATTGCGCTTGAGCACCTCTGCGCAATCGGCGAGGGAGCGGCGGTAGTCGCCGGCCAGGTAGTAGACCGTGGCGCGCTTGTTCCACGCTTCGGCGAACCCGGGCTTGCGCGAGATGACGCCGGAGAAGGTGGCGATGGCCGCGTCATGGCGGCCGGCCTGCATCTCCTCCACGCCGCGCGCCATGATTGCGTCGATGTCCGCTTCGCCCGAGCGGCTCCACAGCAGCCACAGCGCCTGCTCGGCATAGCTGCGCACCAGGGCGCTTTCGTCGCGCAGGCGCTCGTGCAGCAGGCCGTCGTCCTCGGGCGTGCCGCGGTTGGCGATCCACACCAGCGCTTCGGCCCGGGTGGTGGCGTCGGCGCTGCGCAGCCCGGCGAGCGCCTGCTCGCGCGAGCTGGGCGGCTCGGGGAATGCCACCGGGGACGCCACTGTTAACGCCACTGTGGTTACTGCCACTGCGAGGAGTAGGATCCTCATCCAGGGAGAGAACACATGAAATCGCCGATCCGTCCACTGATCTTAGCCCTGCTGCTGGCGCCTGTCGTGGTTTTCGCCGCCGACAGCGGCCCCTCGCCGGCGGGCGACCCGGTGCTCGAGGGCGCCGCCGCGGCGGCCGAGCGCAACGACTGGGGCGCGGCCCAGGCCCTCCTGAAGAGCGCGCTCACCAAGGAGCCGGGCAACGCGGACTACCACAACCTCTATGCCTATGCGCTGCGCAAGGCCGCCAATCCGGACATGAGCCTGGTGTTCAAGCATTACCAGGAGGCCCTGCGGCTGGATCCCAAGCATCGCGGCGCGCACGAATACATCGGCGAGGCTTACCTGATGGTGGGCGACCTGCCCAAGGCGAAGGAGCACCTCAGGCAGCTCGACAAGCTTTGCTTCCTGCCCTGCGGCGAGTACCGCGACCTCAAGAAGGCGCTCGACGATTTCGAGGCGAAACGCAAGTAGCGCGTATCGCTTTTTGCGGGCGCGCCATGCTAGCCTCGGCGCTTCATAGAGGGAGGCAACATGCCGTCATTTCTGCCGTCATTTCTTAAGTCACTTTTGCTGGTTTGCGTGCTGGCCGCGACCCCGGCCGGCGCCGCGGAATTCGTCGCCAAGCTGGCCTCGCAGGACCCGCCCACCACGGCCAAGCACCGCGGCCTGCTCAAGGCGGCGGAGCTGGTGAAGCAGCGCACCAGCGGCGCGGTGGAGATCCAGGTGTTTCCCTCCTCGCAGCTGGGCGGTGCGCGCGAGATGGGCGAAGGCGTGCAGCTGGGCAGCCTGGAGGCCATGATCGCGCCGGCTTCCTTCCTCGGCGGGTTCAACCCGGCGGTGTCGATTTTCGACGTGCCCTATATCTTCCCGACCGACCGCGAGAAGTCGCGCCGGCTGCGCGAAGGCAAGCTGGGGCAGTCGGTGCTCGAGTCGTTCCGCAAGCGCGGCTTCGAGCCGATCGCCCTGTGGTCCGGCGGGCGCAAGCAGCTCACCTCCAACAAGCCGCTCAACGACCTCTCGGCCATCGCCGGCCAGCGCTTCCGCGTGATGGATTCCAAGATCCTCATCGGCCAGTTCAGCTCGCTGGGCGCCTCGGCCATCGTGCTGCCGTTCGGCGAGCTGTACACGGCGCTGCAGACCGGCGTGATCGACGCGCAGGAAAATCCGCTCGACATCATCCAGGCGATGAAGTTTTTCGAGGTGCAGAAGAACCTGCTGGTGACCGACCACGGCGCCATCGTGGAGTGCGTGCTGTTCAGCCCGCGCTTCATGCAGCGGCTCTCGGCCGCGCAGCGCGAGGTGATCCGAGCCGCCTTCCGCGAGGTGGCGCCGGAAGTGGACCGCGGCAAGGAGGCCGACGCCCAGAAGTCGCTCGCCTTCTTCAAGAGCGCCGGGCTCAACGTGCGCGTCGCCGACGAAGCCGAGCGCGCCCGGCTGCGCGCCATCGTGTACCCGGCGGGGCGCGATGCCTATGTGGCGCAGGCCGGCGCCGAGGGCAAGGCGCTGATCGCGCTCTACGAAAAGGAGCTGCAGGCCCTCAGTAAGTGAGGGCGCAGCTCGCGCGCGCCGCCGACGCGCTCGGCGCCCTCGAGCGCTACGCCGCGGCGGCGGCGCTCATCACCATGACGGTGCTGTACGGGGTCAACGTGCTGGTGCGCGCGCTCGCGCCCGCGTATGCCAGCGCGCTGGCGTGGATCGACGAGGGCGCGCGCTATCTCCTCGTGTGGGTGGTGTTCCTCGCCGCCGGCATCACGCTCGAGGTCGGCCGCCAGGTCTCGGTGGACGTCATCCGGGGCCGGCTGCGCGAGCGGCACGAGCGCCTCCTGTTCGGGGTGATCGACGTCGTCGGCCTGGTGTTCTGCGCCGGCGCCGCGGTGTTCGCGCTTCGCCTGGCGCATTTCGTCATGCAAAGCGGCCAGATCAGCCCGACCCTGGGCATCCCGACCTACGTGCTTTATCTCGCGCCCGCCTTCGGCTTCGCCTCGATGGCGTTCCGCTTCCTGCTGCGCCTGCTCGCGGTACGCGACGCGCGCCGCCGGCCTGCGTCGGCGGCCTGGCTGGGCAGCGGCCCGGCATGATCTGGCTCATCATCGCGGTGGCGGTGCTGATGCTGGTGCTCGGCTTCGAGCTTTTCCTGGTGCTCGGCGTGCCGGTCTACCTGGTCAAGGCCGCCTTCTACGGCGGGGCGCCCGACGAGATCCTGGTGCAGAAGATGGTCGGGGGCATCAACCACAGCATCCTGCTCGCCATCCCGTTCTTCGTGTTCGCCGGCGAGCTCATGGCGGGCGGGCGCATTGCCCGGCTGCTGTCCGGCGCGGCCGAATCGGGCTTTCGCGGCGCCCGGGGCGGGGCCGGCCATGCGGCGGTCGTGTCGTCGATGGCCTTCGGCTCGGTATCGGGCTCCGCGCCGGCCACCGTCGCCGCGCTCGGGCGGCTGATGTACCCGCGGCTGCGCGCTACCGGCTTCAGCGAGAAGTTCAGCCTCGGGCTGGTGATTTCGAGCGCCGAAACGGCGCTGCTCATCCCGCCGAGCATCTCGCTCATCATCTACGGCTGGCTCACCGAGACCTCCATCAGCCGCCTGTTTGCCGCCGGGCTGGCGGTCGGCGTGGTGCTGGGGCTCGCCTTCCATGCGCTGGTGGCGTGGGAGGCCTGGCGCCGCGGCGTCGGCAGCCCGCGCGAGCGCCGCGACGCCGGCAGCGCGGCGCTGCGCGGCACCGCCTGGGCGCTCGGCATGCCGGCCATCATCCTGGGCGGCATCTATTCGGGGATCTTCACCGCCACCGAGGCCGCGGCGGTGAGCGTCCTGTACGCGCTGTTCGTCGAGGCGGTGGTGTTCCGCGGCCTCACCCTGAAGAGCTTTTTGCACGTCGCCCAGCGCAGCGCCGTGCTCACCACGGTGATCTTCATGCTGATCGCGGTGGGAAGCGCGCTGTCGTACTTCATCACCATTGCCCAGGTGCCGCAGGCGGTGCTCGCCTTCATGCAGGCCATCGATGCCGGGCCGCTGATGTTCCTGCTCATCGTCAACCTCGTGTTCCTGATCGCCGGCATGTTCATCGACCCGGGCGCCGCGATGCTGGTGCTGGTCCCGGCGCTTTTCCCGGTGGCCAAGTCCTTCGGCATCGACCCGGTGCATTTCGGCCTGGTGATCGGCCTGACCGTATGCATCGCCATGATCACCCCGCCTTTCGGCCTGGACATCTTCGTCGCCGCTTCCACGCTGAACAAGCGCATCATCGACATCACGAGCGGGGTGTGGCCGTTCATCTTCGTCAACCTGGTGGTGCTCGCCATCGTCACCTATGTGCCGGGGGTGGCCACATTCCTTCCCAACCTGCTGATGGGCCGATAGTAAAATCCGCCGCCATGAACAAGATCGAGCTGGTGCAGGACTTCCTGAAATCCCCGCGCGCCGACCTGCTGGCCGAGGACGCGTTCTTCCAGGCGCTCGCCCGCACGAGCGGCCGCGAGGCGGTGCACAAGCACATGAGCGGCGACGCGTACCGGCAGCTCGCCTGGTCCAGGCCCGAGGCCGACGGCGCGCAGGTCAAGGTCACGGGCCGCATGCCGCCGGGCTCGCCTGCTGCGGGCGTGATCCTGGTCTTCGAATTCTCCGGCGAGCGCATCGGCGCCATCCGGCAGCAGCCGCTGTTCGGCGGCGCGCCGACGCCCGCGGCGCCGCTCAGGCTGACCGAGGACATCCGCAAGCTCGTGGACAGCGCGCTCGCCACGCGCCATCCGATGATGGTGGCCTACGTCGACCCCTCGGGCCAGCCGATCCTGTCGTTCCGCGGCTCGACCCAGTCGTTCAGCGAAGACCAGCTCGCCATATGGGTGCGCAACTCGGACGGCAACTTCCTCAACGCCATCGCCCGCAATCCGAAAATCGCGCTCATGTACCGCGACGAGGATACGAAGGCCACCTACCAGTTCCAGGGCCGCGCGCGGGTGTCCACCGACGAGGCGGCGCGCAACCGCATCTACGCAGGCATGGCGGAGGCCGAGCGCAACCACGACCCCGCGCGAACTGGAATTGCGCTCATCATCGACCTGGACCGGGTCGAGGGCTGGGCCGGCATGTCGCCCAACGGCCCGGTGGGCAAGGTGCGCATGCTGCGCGACGCAAACTAGGAGGCTCGCATGCCGGTCGTCGGCCTGGATCACTATGCGCTGCTCAGCTCGGACCCGGAGCGCAGCACCCGCTTTTACGAGGACATCGTCGGCCTGAAGGTGGGGCCGCGCCCCAAGCTGAGCTTCCGCGGCGTGTGGCTGTACGCGGGCGAGGTGCCGATCGTGCACATCATCTTCGACAAGCAGATCCCCAGCCGCGAGACCGGCGCGGTCGACCATCTCGCGTTCATCGCCAAGGGCAGCGTGGAGCAGATGCACGAGCTCCTGCGGCGCAACGGCATCGAGTTCACCAGCCGCGTCATCGAGCGCACCGGCGTGACGCAGGTATTCTTCCGCGACCCCGACAACGTGGGGGTGGAGCTCAACTTCGGAGCATGACCATGCCGCGCTATCTGAAATCTCTCGCTTTCCTGATCCTGCTGTGCGCGTTTTCCGGCGTCGGCGCGCAAAGCTGGCCGGCCAAGCCGGTGCGCATGCTGATCACCTTTCCGCCCGGCGGGCCCTCGGAGATCCTCACCCGCCTGGTGAACGAGCGCCTGCAGGCCGAGCTCCAGCAGCCGTTCGTGGTGGAGAACCGCGCCGGCGCAGGCGGCAACATCGGCGCCGACGTGGTGGCGAAGGCGCCGGCCGACGGCTACCTCTTCGGCATCACCACCGACACCCTGTTCACCGTCAACCCGCTCGTGTACCGCAAGCTGCCGTTCGATCCGTGGGACGACATCCGCCCGGTCACGCTGCTGGGCAGCTTCTCGCAAATGATGGTGTGCAACGCGGGCGTGCCGGCGAAGAGCCTGGGCGAGCTGCTGGCGCTCGCCAAGCGCGACCAGCTGAGCTATGCCTCGGGCGGCCCCGGCGTGCCGGGCCACCTCGCCGCCGAGCTGCTGCTGTCGATGACCGGGGCGAGCATGCTGCACGTGCCCTACAAGGGCCCCGCGGCAGCGACCGCGGACGTGATGGGCGGCCAGGTCAATTGCGGTTTTCTCGCCACGCCCACCGTGCTGCCGCACGTGAAGTCGGGCAAGCTCAATGCGCTCGCCGTGTCCACCGCGCAGCGCTCGCCGCTCGCGCCGGAGGTCCCCGCCGCGACCGAGGCCGGCGCGCCCGGCTTCGACGCCCCTTTCTACCTGGTCCTTTTCGCGCCCAAGGGCGTGCCCGCCAACATCGTCGAGCGCATGAACCGCGAAGTCAGCCGGGCGCTCGCTGCCCCGGAAGTGAAGGAGCGCGCCGCCAGGCTCGACGTGACGACGCTGGGCGGTTCTCCCGAGGAAGCGACCCGGGTGCTCAAGGCGGCGGCGGCCAAATGGGCGCCGGTCGTGCAGCGCATCGGCCTCAAGCTGGATTGATGTGAAGCCGAACTTCATTTTCATCATGGCCGACGACCTCGGCTATGCCGACCTTGGGTGCTACGGAGGCCGCACCGGGTGTTCTCCGAGCCTGGATCGCATGGCGGCGCAGGGCCTGCGCTTCACCGACGGCTATGCCAACTCGCCGGTATGCTCGCCCACGCGCTTCGCGCTTGCCACCGGCCGCTGGCAATACCGGCTGCGCGGCGCCGCCGACGAGCCGATCTCCAGCCGCCTGGCGCGCGGCAACCCCGCGCTCGGGCTGCCGCCGGCCCATCCGACCCTCGCCTCGCTGCTGCGCGAGGCGGGCTACGCCACCGCGCTGGTCGGCAAGTGGCACCTGGGGTTCGCGCCGCATTTCGGCCCGCTGAAAAGCGGCTATGCCGAATTCTTCGGCCCGATGAGCGGCGGCGTGGACTACTTCACGCACTGCGATTCGGGCGGCAAGCACGACCTGTACGAAGGCGAGCAGGAAGTGCAGCGCCCGGGCTACCTGACCGACCTGCTGTCGCAGAAAGCGGTCGAATTCGTCCAGAAACGAAAAGGCGAGCCTTATCTGCTCTCCCTGCATTACACGGCGCCGCACTGGCCCTTCGAGGCGCGCGAGGACGAGGCGGAATCGAAGGTGATCCGCAGCATCAGCCACCTGGACGGCGGCTCGCTCGACACCTATCTCGCCATGGTGCGCCAGATGGACGAAGGCATCGGCCGGCTGCTCGCCGAAGTGGACGACAACACGCTCGTCGTCTTCACCAGCGACAACGGCGGCGAGCGCTTCTCCGACAACTGGCCGCTCACCGGCGGCAAGATGGACCTCCTCGAAGGCGGCATCCGTGTGCCGTACATCGCGCGCTGGCCGGGGCGCATTCCGGCGGGCAAGGCCACGGCGCAGCTCGCCGTCACCATGGATTGGGTGGCGACCTTCCTGGAGGCGGCCGGCGTTGCCCCGCATCCCGATTACCCGCTGGATGGGCTCGATCTCAATCCGGTTCTTCGATCGCCTTCCCGGACGGTTGAACGAGACCTCTTCTGGCGCATGAAATTCCGCCAGCAGAAGGCAGTGCGCTCGGGGAGCTGGAAGTGGCTTTCGCTCGAAGGCAACGAGTTCCTCTACGACCTCGCCCGCGATCCGCGCGAGCGCGCCAATCGCGCCCGCCGCGAGCCCGAGCGCTTCGCCGAGCTGCGGGCGCGTTACGAGGCCTGGGAGAAGACCGTGCCGCCGATACCCGCGGACGCGCTGGTCTCGCTCATCGGCACGCCCGCCGAGCTAGCGAAGCCGTCTTAAAACCTTTTCGTAGTACGCGCCTTCGATGCGGGTCTTTAGCAGCGCCAGCTTGCGCACCGCATTTTCGTCCGCACTGCCTTTGCATACCAGCCGCTCCAGCTCACCGATCTGGTTTATCTGCTCCACTTCAGGGGGCACAAAGCCGGCGTT
Organism: uncultured bacterium; assembly: GCA_965233185.1. Taxonomy (GTDB): domain Bacteria; phylum Pseudomonadota; class Gammaproteobacteria; order Burkholderiales; family SG8-39; genus SCGC-AG-212-J23. Next base: position 8,698 of record CBDDSA010000303.1, on the reverse strand, counting down.
CTTCAGGATACGGTAGGCGAGCCGCAGGTCTTCGGGGATCAGCGGGTGGTCTTCCAGGGCAAGGGGCTTGCCGGTGCCGGGAATATCGTCGAGCTCTCCGCGCGAAACGGCTTCTTCAATTTTGCGCTCGGCCAGCAGTTCGAACAGATGCATGCACTATTCTCACGACATGAGCTTGCGCGCCTACCGCATCGCCCCCACCGACTCGACCACGTTCTATCCGCGCCTCATCGGCACGCGCGGCGCGGTGGCGTCGAACTCCTATCTTTCGGCCAACGCCGGCGCCGACGTGCTCAAGGCGGGCGGCAACGCGACCGACGCGGCGGTGGCGATGACGCTGGTCGAGGGGCTGGTCAATCCGCAGATGAACACGCTGGGCGGCGAGTGCCCGGTGCTCATACGTCCCGCGGGCGAGTCGCGCGTGATTGCGCTGAACGGCAACATGGCCGCGCCCATGGCGGCCACGCCCGAGGCGTTCATGAAGCGCGGATTGAAGGACGTGCCGGACGAGGATGTGCTCGCCGCCGGCGTGCCGGCGACGCTGTCGGCGCTCGTGACGGCGCTGGGCCGCTGGGGCACGATGAGCTTTCGCGAAGTCTCCACGGCGGCGCGCGAGCTGGCGGGAAAGGGCTTTCCGGTCTCGGCGGGACTGCGCCAGCAGCACAAGTTCGGCCTGGTGGCGCTGCAGGACAAGTTCCGGGCGAGGTGGCCGGGGAGCGCGCAGCTCTATCTGCCGGGGGGAAAGGCGCCCGAGGTGGGGCAGTTGCTGAAGAACGAGGCGCTCGCCCGCACGCTGGACTACCTGGCGAACGCGAAGGATCCGCACGAGGCGTTCTACCGGGGCGACATCGCGGGCGAGATCGCGAAGTTCGTCAAGGAGCGCGACGGCCTGCTGGCGCGCGCGGACCTCGAGGCCTTCCAGACGCGCATCGAGGCGCCGGTGTCGCTGCGCATGGGCGACGTCGAGCTCTTCAAGTGCGGTTTCTGGAGCCAGGGGCCTGCCGAGCTGCAGACCCTCGCCCTCATGTGGCCGCATCTCCAGGGCATGCAGCCGGGCAGCGCCGATTACTGCCACCTGCTGATCGAGGCGATGAAGCTCGCCTTCGCCGACCGCGAGCAGTACTACGGCGACCCGTCGATGGTCCCGGTCCCCGCCGAGGTGTTGCTATCCGACGATTACTCGAGAATGCGCTCGGCGCTGATCGACATGCGAAAGTCCAATCGCGAGCTGCGCCCGGGCGATGCGCGGCGCAATGCGGCGCTGCTGCCGGCGGAGGAGCGCTTCATGCCTAAGGACTGGGGCGCGGGCACGGTGCACGTCGATGCCATCGACGCCAAAGGCAACATGGCCTCCTTCACCCCGAGCGGGGCGTGGATCAGGTCCTCCGAGGTGATGGGGCCGCTGGGCTTTCCGCTGTCCTCGCGCATGATGACCTTTTACCTTGCGCCCGCGCACCATCCGAACGTGGTGGCGCCGAGCAAGCGCCCGCGCACCACGCTGACGCCGTCGCTCGCCTTCAAGGGCGGCAAGCCGTGGATGACCTTCGGCACCATGGGCGGCGACAACCAGGGCCAATGGCTGCTGCAGTTCTTCCTGTACCGCGCCGCCTTCGGCCTGCCGCTGCAGGATGCGATCGAGGCGCCGCGCCTGTCGACCGAGCATTTCCCGGGCTTTTTCTCGCCGCACCAGGGCTTACCCAACCGCGTGCGCATCGAGGCGCGCTCCGGCGCGAAGGTGATCGACGAGCTGCGCCGCCGCGGCCACGACGTGGACGTCGCCCCCGACTGGACCGAGGGCTTCGTCTCCGGCGCGCAGCTCGACGAGGCTAGCGGCGCGCTCGAGGCGGGCTGCGACCCGCGCGGCTCGAAATCCGAGTGCTCCCCCGCTTTCGCTTTGGCCTGGTAATCGGGCTCTGACCCCGATTCCCCAATCGGGGTCAGAGCCAGAATTGTCTTTACATGGCGTCTTCCAATTGCGTGGCGCTCCTGCAGCATGACAGCGCTCTCCGCGACCTCTATCGCAAGCTGCAGGCGCTGCTGGCGCCGCCGCCGGTTGCGCCAAAGCGCAGGATCGGCTTCTAGCGCCGCTTCGCCTTCGCTTTGGCCTTTTTCCTTTTCGGGCTCTGACCCCGATTGGCGAGGGCGGCGCCGGCGGTGAGGGCCTTCAGCTTGGCGAGCGCGATGTCGCGGTCCATGGGCGCCATGCCGCAGTTGGTGCACGGGAACAGGTGCTGCCTGGGCACGTAGCGCAAGGCCTTGCGGATGGTCTGCGAGACCTGCTGCGGCGTCTCGATGGTGTCGGTGGCCACGTCGATCACGCCGAGCAGCACGTCCTTGCCCTTCAGCAGCCGCAGCAGCTCCATCGGCACGCGCGAGTTGATGCACTCGAGCGAGATCTGGTCGATGCTGCTTTTCGCGAGCGCCGGGAATATCTCCTCGTACTGGCGCCACTCGCCGCCCAGGGTGTTCTTCCAGTCGACGTTGGCCTGGATGCCGTAGCCGTAGCAGATGTGGACCACGGTGGTGCACTTGAGACCCTGCGCGGCGCGCTCCAGCGCCTTGATGCCCCAGCGCTTGACCTCGTCCATGTAGACGTTGAACGCGGGCTCGTCGAACTGGATCACGTCGACGCCGTCCTTCTCCAGCGCGCGCGCCTCCTGGTTGAGCAGCTCGGCGAACGCCATGGCGAGCTTCACCTTGTCGCCGTAGTGCTCGTCGGCGATGGTGTCGACGATGGTCATCGGCCCGGGCAGCGTGATCTTCAGCTGCCGCTCGGTATGGCGCCGCGCGAAGCGCGCTTCGGCCTGGTGTACGCGGCCCTTCAGCTTGAGCGGCCCGGTAACCACCGGCACCATCGCGTCGTAGCGGTTGTTGCGGATGCCCATCTTCACCTTGCGGCTGAAGTCGATGCCTTCGACGAACTCGAGGAAGCCGTGCACGAAGTGCTGGCGCGACTGCTCGCCATCGGTGACGATCTCGAGGCCGGCGTCCTCCTGCTCCTTCAGCCACAGCAGCGTGGCGTCGCGCTTGGCGCGCTCCAGCTCCAAACCCGAGGCGCGCCAAGCCGGCCACAGCTTCCGCGTCTCGGCCAGCCAGTCCGGCTTGGGCAGGCTTCCCGCAATGGTGGTCTTGTACATTCTTCCGTCCTCCTGTCGCCCTTTTCGGACATCGTAGAGACTGCGATACCCGAATATAATCCTCCGCTACAAGCAGCGCCTGAACGGGAGGGGTTTCGTGGCAATGGGCATGATCGTGGGAACGTTCTTCTCGTTCCTGCTGGGGATCTTCAATCCTTACGTGGTGAACAAGGCCGGCCCCGACTGGCTGTGGGGCGGCGGCCGCGACGACCTGATCCGCAATCTCTACTTCAGGCCGAACGGCAGCTTCCGCCGCTACGGCCGGCTGGGCCTGCTTGTGACAATTTCCGCAGGCGTCCTGGCCCTGTACTGGCTGCTGCAGCCGGTACAGTAGTAAAGTGCTCCTACGGCGACACAGCCGCAAAGGGAGATAAAAATGATCGTCAGACTGCTCGTAGCGATGCTGGTGCTGGGTCTTTCGGGTTCCGTCTGGGCGCAGCAGCGCAAGCCCTGCGAAGAGCTGAAGGCCGAGATCGACGCGAAGATCCGCAAGAACGGCGTGGACACTTTCACGCTCGAGATCGTCGAGCGGGACGCGCAAGCCGAGGGCAAGGTGGTGGTCGGCACCTGCGACGGCCAGACCAAGAAGATCGTCTACAAGCGCGGCTAGCCGCGTTCCTTCATCGGCAACAGCCAGGCGAGCGCTGCGACCTGCAGCGCCGCCAGGCTGAACAGCGCCGCGCTGTAGCCGTAGGGCAGCAGCGCTCCGATGACCCACTGGAAGAGAAACGCCACCCCGAACATCAGCACGTTCGACGCGGTGTTGACCCGGCCGGTCATCTCCGGCGCGAACAGCACCGTCAGCAGCGGGTAGGCGAGCGCCGCCGAGATGGCGGTGAAGCCGTACACCGCGAGGATCGCCGGCAGCCCGGCGCTCGTGCCGGCGGCGATCAGGCAGTACATCGCGAGCGACACCGCGAGCCCCAGCTTGAACATGGTCATGCGCGATACCCCGGCGCGCGCCAGGCGATCGCTCGTCACGCCGAAAAATACCGAGCCCAGGGTATAGGCCAGCGCCGTGATGAGCAGGTAGCGCCCGACCGAGGCGCGCGGCAGGCCGGCCACGTCGTAGAGCCAGGGCCCCAGCCACAGGCCCTGCAGCGCGAGATAGGCGCTGTGGCAGATGACCAGCGGCAGCGCGATGCGCCAGAACGCGCGCGACGCAAAGATGCGGCGGAACCCGGCGATCTGGTGGCGCAGCGTCTGGCCCTGCCCCGGCAGCGGCTTCTCCGGCACGACGAAAAACACCAGCAACGCCGCGCCCACCGACAGGGCGGTCAGCAGGAAGAACAGGGCGCGCCAGCCGAAAGGTCCGATCAAAGCCTCGGCCGGCGCCGTAGCCGACAGGCCGCCGATGCCGCCGGCGGCGAGGTACAGCCCGTTCAGCGTGGCCAGGCGCGACAGCGGGAACCACAGCGTGAACGCCTTGATCGCGCCCATGAGGCCGGCGGACACCCCCAGGCCGAGCAGCGCCCGCCCGATCGCCAGCATGGTGAAGTCGCGCGCCAGCGCGAAGATGAGCGCGCCGGCCGCCGCCACGCATAGCAGCGCCGCCACCGCGCGGCGCGGGCCGTAGCGGTCCAGCAGCACGCCCAGCGGCAGCTGGAACGCGGCGAAGGCGAGCAGGTACATCGAGGTGAGAAAGCCCAGGTCCGCGGGGGTGAGGTCGAACTCCTGCGCCAGGTCCTTCGAGATCACCGCGTTCACGTTGCGAAAGAAGAACGACAGGAAGTAGCCCGCGGCAAACGGCCCGAACACCACGAGCATCAGCTTCCCGGGTAACCTATCCGCCATGAAAAAGCGCCTGATCGTCGGCATCACCGGAGCCACCGGCGCGATCTACGGGGTCGAGATCGTCAAATCCCTGCAGAAGATGGAAGAGTGGGAAACCCATCTCGTGCTGTCGGAAGCCGGCGCGCTCAACCTCTGGCACGAGCTGAAGATGCGCAGGAAGGAGCTCGAGAAGCTGGCCGATGCGGCCTATCACCCGAACGACATCGCCGCCACCCTCGCCAGCGGCTCGTTCCTCACCGAGGGCATGGTGATCGCGCCCTGCTCGATGAAGACCCTCGCCGCGGTGGCGCACGCGCACGCCGACGACCTCGTGTCGCGCGCCGCCGACGTGGTGCTGAAGGAGCGCCGGCGCCTGGTGCTGCTGCCGCGCGAGACGCCGCTGAATCTCGCGCACCTGCGCAACATGACGGCGGTGAGCGAGATGGGCGGGATCATCTTCCCGCCCGTGCCCGCCTTCTATGCCATGCCGAAGAGCATCGACGAGCTCATCGCGCATACCGTGGCGCGCGTGCTCGACCTCTTCGGGGTGCACTCCCCTACGCTCGCGCGCTGGCAGGGCCTGAAAGGAACTGCGCAAGCGCCCGATTGAAGGCCTCGGGCTGCTCGAGGTTGGACAGGTGCGCCGCCTGCGCGATCAGCACCAGCTTCGACCCCGGCAGGTTCTCGTGGATCTCGCGCGCCATCGCCGGCGGCGTGCCGGGATCGTCTTCGCCGCAGATCACCAGCGCCGGACACTTGATCTCCTTCAGCCGCGCGGTGACGTTGATCTTGGGGATGGCGTGGCAGCAGCCGGCATAGCCGGCGACCGGGGTCTTCTCGATCTGCGCTGCGATCTTGGCCACTTCGTCCTTGCGCTTCTCGCGGAACGGCGCCGTGAACCAGCGCTCGATGGTCGGCTGCACCAGGGGCTTCAAGCCCTGGCTCTCGGCGATGCGGATGCGCTCCTGCCACATCGGCGCGGCCGCCGCCGGGTAGTGGCTGGTGGTGTCGCATAGTGTCAGCGACTGGAAGATGCCCGGGTATTTGAGGGCGAAGGTCTGGCCGATCATCCCGCCCATGGACAGGCCGCAGTAATGCGCCTTGTCGATCTTCAGGTGCTTGAGCAGCGCATGCAGGTCGTCGGCCAGCGCCTCCAGCGTATAGGCGCCCTTCGGCGCCGCGCTCTGGCCATGGCCGCGGGTGTCGTAGGCCAGGATGCGGAACTTGTCCTTGTGGCGCGCGATCTCGCCGTCCCACATGCGCACGCTGCAGGCGAGCGAGTGGCTGAACACCAGCCAGGGCGCGCCTTCCTTGCCGTGGATCTCGTAATACGTCTCGATGCCGTTGACGGTCGCTTTCATATGGTCTCCACTATGAGGGGAATCAACATTTCGTCGTCGCTGGTGCCGCCGTGGTTGCCGATGTGCAGGTGGCGCGGCTCGCCGGGGGTCCAGTCCTTCACCGTCCAGTGGCCGCGCATCACCAGCGCCACGTCGCCGATGCGCTCGGCGAAGCGCGCATGCGGCTCTCCCGGGCCGAACCAGCCTTCGTCCACCAGCGCCCGGCTGGGCATCACCTCGGCGCGCTCGCCCAGCCAGTGCTTCGCCTGCTCCGCGAAGGACTTCGGGTCGTGCGCGTAGCAGTACACCACGCGGCGCTCGCCGCACAGCGGAAATCGCAGCTGCGCGCACAGAAACGCCGGCAGCTCGAGCGACTCGTCCGGGGAAACGTCGATGAAGCCGTGGTCGGCGCTCGCCAGGACCACCGACTCGGTGCCCGAGAGCCGTGCGAGGAGCCGGCCGAACGCGGCGTCGATTTTCTCCAGCTCGGCGAGGGCGGCGGCGCCCTGCGAGCCGAAGCGGTGCGAGACCGCGTCGTAGTCCGGCCAGTAAGCGTAGACGAACTTGCGCTGCGGCCCGGATTTCACCGCGGCCTCCACCTGGTCCACGAGCTCGTCGAGCGTGCTGTAGGCGCGCCGCTCGGCGCCGGCGCAATGGCGCACGTTGTAGTCGGAATCCACGATGTCCCGGTGCGTCACCACGATGGAGCGCACCTCGAGCGACTCGAACAGCGGCGGCGCCGGAAAGGCGCGCTCGGGTGTGAAGCCCCGGGCGCGCAGCGGCAGGTTGTCGCCGCGGCTGCGAAACGGCAGGGGCGCGGCGACGCAGCCGGCTTCGCCGAAATAGGTGAACCAGCCGGTGAGCCCGTGCTCCAGGGGCGTGCAGCCGGTGTAGCTGGTGGTAATGGCGGAGGCCGTGGTGGAGGGGAACACCGACGTCAGGGCGCCCTTGCGCCGCCGCGCGAGCTCGCCCCCCGCCCCCTTGCGCGCGAGGTAGTTGTCCCCCAGCCCGTCGATGAGCACCAGCACGACATGCCGCGCGTGCGCAAGCTCCGCTGCCGAAAGGGTTTTCAGCGGCGCATGGCGCGCCACGCCGCCGCGGGCCTCGGCGATCGAGGCGACGAGGTTCACCAGGCTGCCGCCGCCATAGTCGGGCCTCATGAGAGGGCGGAATTTTACGGGTAGAATTCGGCCATCCCCCGAAGAGGTTCACCCCATGCGGCTCGAAGTCCACGTGCATGCCGATATTCCCATTCTCGAAGGCGTCTCCAAGCGGCAGCTCGAGCAGGCGTTCGCGCCGCTGCTCGAGTACCTGGACGCCGACAACCTGGCCGACGTCAAGAGCGTCGAGCCCGACGAGCCGGGCATCAAGTACGACGAGAAGGAGCTCATCCTGTACCTGTGCTGGACCGGCGAGATCGGCCGCAGCTTCCACGGCGCGCTGGAGGCGGTGCTCGACAACCTCGGGCCGTATTGCTACGAGGCCGTGGAGGTCGACGTCACCGTGTACCTCGAGAACGGCGAGCAGGAATCGCGCCTCATGTTCGTCGGCCCCACGCCGCAGGCCATCCACGAAGCGCAGCGCCGCTGCATGGTCGAGGACGTCGCCGCGATCCTCGGGCGCCAGTTCGACAAGACCGAAGTGGCGCAGGTCACCACGCTGGTGAACGAGATGTTCGACCGCGACTGGAAGGAAAAGGCCTCGAAGCAGAAGAAAAGCGAGCGCGCGTTCGAGACCTACACCCGGCCTTCGCGCAAGAACCTGCACTGAACCGGAAATCGGGGTCAGAGCCCGAATTCCATGGCGGCTCCGAAATACCCCGGTTTTGACACGCTAGCCCTGCACGCCGGGCAGTCGCCGGATCCGGCCACCGGCAGCCGCGCGGTGCCGGTCTACCAGACCACCTCGTACGTGTTCCGCGACAGCGAGCACGCGGCGTCGCTGTTCAACATGGAGCGCGCGGGGCACGTCTACTCGCGCATCTCCAACCCGACCGTCGCGGTGCTGGAGGAAAGGATCGCGGCGCTGGAGGGCGGCGTGGGCGCCATCGCCACCGCCTCCGGCCAGGCGGCGCTGCACCTGGCGGTGGCCACGCTGATGGGGGCGGGCGAGCACATCGTCGCTTCCAACTCGCTCTACGGCGGCTCGCACAACCTGCTCGGCTACACGCTGAAGCGCTTCGGCATCGACACGACGTTCATCGATCCGAGAAGCCTGGACGAGTGGCAGCGCGCCATCCGGCCGACCACGAAGCTGCTGTTCGCCGAGACGCTCGGCAACCCGGGCCTGGACGTACTCGATATTCCTTCGGTCGCGGCGATCGCGCACGAGGCGAAGCTGCCGCTGCTGGTGGATGCCACCTTCACCACGCCCTACCTGATGCGGCCGTTCGACCTGGGCGCGGATCTGCTCTACCACTCGGCCACCAAGTTCCTCGGCGGCCACGGC
>CBDDSA010000302.1:0-6976 GCA_965233185.1 uncultured bacterium | reverse complement strand
GACTGCATCTCGAGGGGCAGCTCGCCGATCTCGTCCAGGAACAGCGTGCCGTCCTGGGCATCCTCGAAGTAGCCCGACTTCGCGCTGCCCGCGCCGGTGAAGGCGCCCTTGGCGTAGCCGAACAGGGTGGCCTCCACCAGGGTCGGGGCGAGCGCGGCGCAGTTCAGCGCGAAGTACGGCCGCTCGGCGCGCGCCGAAAGGCGGTGCAGGCTCTGCGCCACCAGCTCCTTGCCGCTGCCCGACTCGCCCTCGATCAGCACCGGGAAGGGCGAGGCGGCGAACTGCGCGATCTGGCTGCGCAGCTTCTCCAGCGGCGCGCTCGTGCCGATGAGCTCGGTGGCGAGCGCCGGTGCCACCTCGACGGCGCGCTCCAGCAGGCGCTTGAGCGCCGCCGGGTCGGCCGGCTTGGCCACGAACTCCCAGGCGCCGAGGGCGCGCGCGTGGCGCCCGTTGGCCGCCTCGTTCTGGCCCGACAGCACGAAAATCTTCATCGCCGGCGAATGCGCGAGCAGGTCGGCGATCAGGCGAAAGCCCTCCTCGGGCGAATGCGGCGTGGGCGGCAGCCCGAGGTCGACCAGGGCGAGCTGCGGTGCGCGCGGCAGCCGGCGCACCAGCTCGATCGCCTGCTCCCTCGACTGCGCGGCGAGCACCTCGTAATCCGTGCCGAGCGCGAAGCTCAGCGTATCGACGATCAGCGGGTCGTCGTCGACCACGAGCAGCGCAGGCCTAGTGCTCAAGGATGCATTTCATAAAAGCCTGCTCCAGACGCGCTTCGCCGTAGCGCCGGCACAGCTCGGCGGGCGCGCCGCGGAAGCGCACGCGGCCCTGCTCGAGCACCGCGATCGAGGAGCACAGCTCCTCGACGTCGGCCAGCACGTGCGAAGTGAAGAACAGGGTGCGGCCTTCGGCAGCGAGCCCGCGGAGCACCGATTTGACCGCGACCCGCGCGGCAGGGTCAAGGCCGCTCATCGGCTCGTCGAGCACGTAGAGGTCGCGCTCCAGCAGGAATGCGCCGGCCAGCCCGAGCTTCTGCGTCATGCCCTTGGAGAGCTGGCGCACCGGGCGGCCGAGCACCGAGGGGTCGAGCTCCAGGCGGGCCAGCAGCGCCCGCGCGCGCGCCGCGTCGTAGCGCGCCCCGCCAAGCTGCGCGAGGCTCGACAGAAACTCGCCGCCGCGCAGGTAGTGCGGCGGCATGAAGCGCTCGGGCACGTAGGCCAGGCGGCGGCGCGCCTGCGGCAGGCCGGCCGGCAGGCCGAACAGCCGCACGTCGCCGGCGTCGCCGGCCGTAAGGTCGAGCATGCAGCGCACCAGGGTCGTCTTGCCGGCGCCGTTGGCGCCCACCAGGCCGAACGCTTCGCCCGCCGGCACTTCGAGCTCGACGCCGGACAGGGCTTGAAGCGCGCCGTAGCGCTTCACCAGCGCGCTGATGCGCACCGCCGCGTTCGCGAGTCCCTCCCCCATGCGCGATAATATTACGCTGTGCAGCAAAGCCCCGTTGAGCAAAGCCCGATTGTAGAGATCCGGCAGGTCGCGTTCGGCTACGACCCGGCGCGGCCGGTGCTGCGCGACATCGACCTGTCCATCCCGCGCGGCAGCGTGGTGGGCATCATGGGCCAGTCGGGCTGCGGCAAGACCACGCTCCTGCGCATCATCGCGGCACAATTTCTGCCCACCTCGGGCGAGGCGCGCGTGCTGGGGCGCTCCACCGCCGAGCTCGGACGCGAGGGCCTGTACGAGATGCGCCGGCGCATGGGCATGCTGTTCCAGTTCGGCGCGCTGTTCACCGATCTTTCGGTGTACGAGAACGTCGCCTTCCCGCTGCGCGAGCACCTCGCGCTGCCCGAGGACCTGCTGCACGACCTGGTGATGCTCAAGCTGCAGGCGGTCGGGCTGCGCGGCGCGGCGCAGCTCATGCCCACCGAGCTGTCGGGCGGCATGGCGCGGCGCGTGGCGCTGGCGCGCTCGATCGCGCTCGACCCCCAGCTCATCCTGTACGACGAGCCGTTCACCGGCCTGGACCCGATCTCCTTCGGCGTGATCGTGCGCCTCATCCGCGAGCTGAACGACTCGCTCGGCGCCACCTCGATCATCGTCACGCACGACGTGCAGGAGGCGCTCGGCGTGGTGGATTACGTGTACTTCATGGCCGATGGGCGCGTCATCGCGCAGGGCGCGCCGCAGGACATCCGGTGCAGCGGCGAGCCCTTCGTGCGCCAGTTCGTCAACGGCGTGGCGGAAGGCCCGGTGCCGTTCCATTACCCGGCCCCGGACTACGCCGCAGACCTCGAGCTGGCGAGCTGAGCATGCAACAGCTGGATCATCTGCGCGAGCACGCGCGCGGGCGCCTGGAGCGCATCGGCAACGGCGTCACCTCGCAGGTGTGGCGGCTGGGCTTCGCCAGCCGCTTCCTGTTCTACCTGGTGATGCACTCGGGCACGGCGCTGCGCCGCTTCGGCCTGACCATGAAGGAAATCTATTTCGCCGGCGTGCTGTCGCTCATCATCATCCTGGTGTCGGGCCTGTTCGTCGGCATGGTGCTCGCGCTGCAGGGCTACGAGACGCTGCAGCGCTTCGGCGCTTCGGAGTCGCTCGGCGTGCTGGTCGCGCTGTCGCTGGTGCGTGAGCTCGGGCCGGTAGTGGCGGGCCTGCTGTTCGCGAGCCGCGCCGGCTCGGCGATCACCGCCGAGATCGGGCTGATGAAGGCCACCGAGCAGATCTCGGCCATGGAGATGATGGCCGTGGACCCGATCGCGCGCGTGGTGGCGCCGCGCTTCTGGGGCGGGGTGATCTCGATGCCGCTGCTCGCGGCGCTGTTCTCGGCCATGGGCATCTTCGGCGGCTACCTGGTCGGCGTGCAGCTGATCGGCGTGGACGCCGGCGCCTTCTGGTCGCAGATGCAGGCGGCGGTCGACCTGCGCAACGACATCCTTAACGGCGTCATCAAGAGCGTGGTGTTCGGCGTCGCGGTGACCTGGATCTCGGTGTTCGAGGGCTATGACGCGCCGCCCACCGCCGAGGGCGTGTCGCGCGCCACCACGCGCACCGTGGTGAGCTCCTCGCTCGCCATCCTCGCGCTCGATTTCGTGCTGACGGCGCTCATGTTCACAGGAGGCAACAACCAATGAACCGCTCCACCATCGACCTGTGGGTCGGCATCTTCGTCGTGCTGGGACTGGGGGCGCTGCTGTTCCTCGCCCTGAAAGTCGGCAACCTCGGCTCCTTCAGCACCAACGAGGCCTACCTCGTGCAGGCGCGCTTTGCCAACATCGGCGGCCTCAAGGTGCGCGCCCCCATCAAGAGCGCCGGCGTGGTGGTGGGGCGCGTGGCCGACATCCGCTTCGACAACGAGACCTACGAGGCGCTGGTGTCGATGAACCTGGACGCGTTCTACCAGTTTCCGCGCGACACCACCGCCAAGATCCTCACCTCGGGGATCCTGGGCGAGCAGTACATCGGCCTGGAGGCGGGCGGCGATGGCGTGATGCTGAAGAACGGCGACCGCGTGCGCCTCACCCAGTCCGCGGTGGTGCTGGAAAACCTGATCAGCCAGTTCCTGTTCAACAAGGCGGCGGAAACGAAGGAGCCGGCAAAGTGAGAGCTGCGGCCGCTGCCTTCATCCTCGTCTTTTTCTCCGGCTGCGCTACGGTGCAGGATCCGGACCCGCGCGACCCCTGGGAGGGGTTCAACCGCGGCGTGTACCGCTTCAACGAGGTCGTGGACGAGGCGCTCGCCAGGCCCGTGGCCACGGCCTACCGCGACGTGGTGCACGTCGAGCTGCGCGACCGCGTGCGCAACTTCTTCTCCAACATCGGCGACGTGTTCATCGGCGTCAACAACGTGCTGCAGGGCAAGTTCCGCGAAGGCTTCGACGATTTCGCGCGCGTCACCTTCAACAGCACCCTCGGCCTGCTCGGCATCCACGACATCGCCTCGGAGATGGGCATCGAGAAGCACAACGAGGACTTCGGCCAGACTTTCGGCTGGTGGGGCGTGGGCGACGGCCCCTACCTCGTGCTGCCGATCTTCGGCTCGAGCACCGTGCGCGACGGCCTGGGCCTCGCGCTCGACACGTACACCGACCCGCTGGGCGAAGTGCGGCCGATCGACGTGCGCAACTCGCTGGTCGCGCTGCGCCTCACCGGCACGCGCGCCGACCTGCTGGAGGCGAGCCGCATCCTCGAGCAGGCGGCGCTCGACAAGTACGTGTTCCAGCGCGACGCCTACCTGCAGCGGCGCCGCAGCCTGGTCTATGATGGACAAGCGCCGCGCGAGCGCTATGAAGACGACCCGCCGGTCAACCGCGAAGCGCGCTAATGCGTTGAAACTCTTATGAGAACACTCGCTCTGGTCACAGGCATCTTGGTCGCTTCGCTGGTGCAGGCGCAATTCGAGGCGCCCGACGTGCTGGTGAAGAACGTGACCACGGAAGTGGTCGAGCTCATCGCCAAGGACCAGGACATCCGCGCCGGCGACCGCGCCAAGCTGGTCCAGCTGATCGAGGCCAAGGTGCTGCCGCACTTCAACTTCCAGTCGATGACCGCGCTCGCCATGGGGCAGAGCTGGAACCGGGCGAGCCCCGAGCAGAAAAAGCAGCTCATCGAGGAGTTCAAGACGCTGCTGGTGCGCACCTACGCGAGCGCGCTCGCGGCCTACAGCCAGCAGCGCTTCGACTACCGACCGCTGCGTGCCAGGCCCACCGACACCGACGTCACGGTGCAGGTGCGGGTGATCCAGCCCGGGGCGCAGCCGGTGCCGATCGACTACAGCATGGAGCGCACCGGCACGGGCTGGAAGGTCTACGACGTGATGGTGGGCGGGGTGAGCCTGGTGGCCAACTACCGCACCGAGTTCAACGGCACGGTGCGCGCCTCGGGCGTCGAGGGCCTGCTCAAGAACCTGCAGGCGAAAAACCGCTCGCTCGCGGAGAGCAAATGATCCGCCGGGAGGCCAGCCGCCTCATGCTGAGCGGCCCGGTCACGCTCGCCAACGTGGCGGAGCTGCTGGAAGAAGGCCGCCGCCACCTCGAGGAAGGCGTGCGCACGGTCGACCTGGGCGAAGTCGGCGAGATCGATTCCTCGCTGCTCGCGCTGATGCTCGCCTGGATGCGCGATGCGCGGGCGCGCGGCGGCGAGCTGGCATTCGCCAACCTGCCCGAGTCGCTGCAGACGATAGCCCGCCTCTACGGGGTCGAGGGCCTGCTCCCCGCAGCACGCGCCGCCTGAAGGCAATCGAAGTCAGCCGGGTCGAGAAGCGCTATGGCGCGCTGCGCGCGCTGGATGGCGTGACCCTGGCCGTGGAGCAGGGCGAATTCTTCGGGCTGCTGGGTCCCAACGGCGCCGGCAAGACCACCCTCATCAACGTGATCGCCGGGCTGGCGCGCGCCGACGCGGGGTCGGTGCGGGTGATGGGCGCCGACGTCGCGGCCGACTACCGGCGCGCGCGCCGCATGCTCGGCGTGGTGCCGCAGGAGCTGGTGTTCGACCCGTTCTTCACGGTGCGCGAGACCCTGCGGCTGCAGTCGGGCTACTTCGGCATCCGCGCGAACGACGCGTGGATCGACGAGGTGATGGCGCACCTCGATCTCACCGCCAAGGCCGACGTCAACATGCGCGCGCTCTCCGGCGGCATGAAGCGCCGCGTGCTGGTGGCGCAGGCGCTGGTGCACAAGCCGCCGGTCATCGTGCTGGACGAGCCCACCGCCGGCGTCGACGTCGAGCTGCGCCAGGGCCTGTGGCAATTCGTGCGCCGCCTGAACCGCGACGGCCACACCATCGTGCTCACCACCCACTACCTGGAGGAAGCCGAGCTGCATTGCAGCCGCATCGCGCTGCTCAAGGCCGGGCGCATCGCCGCGCTCGACTCCACGCGCAACCTGCTGGACACGTTCTCGGGCGTGGAGCTGCGCCTGCGCCTGGATCGCGAGTCGCTGCCGGCGGCGTTTCCGGGCAAGCTGGTCTCGTCTGATAAAAGCTTCTTTGTGGTGAAGCTGGAGGACTACCGCCAGCTCGAGGACGCGCTGGTCAGCCTGCGCCAGGCCGGCGTGAAGATCCACGAGATGGAGCTGCAGCCGCCGGATCTCGAGGAAGTGTTCGTGCGCCTCACCGGACGCGGCTCATGACCCGCTTCCGCACCCTGCTCTACAAGGAGATGCTGCGCTTCTGGAAGGTGAGCGTGCAGACGGTGGCGGCGCCGGTGCTGACGGCGCTGCTGTACCTGGTGGTGTTCGCGCAGGCGCTCGAAGACCGGGTGCGCGTGTTCGACGGCATCGCCTATACCGAGTTCCTGGTGCCGGGGCTGGTGATGATGAGCGTGCTGCAGAACGCCTTCGCCAACAGCTCTTCCAGCCTGGTGCAGTCCAAGATGACCGGCAACATCGTGTTCATCCTGCTGCCGCCCATCACCTACCTGGAGTTCTTCGGCGCCTACGTGCTCGCTTCGATGCTGCGCGGGCTGATCGTCGGCGCCGGGGTCCTGGCGGTCACGGCGTGGTTCGTCGACCTGCGCCTGCAGGCGCCGCTGTGGGCGCTCGCCTTCGCGCTGCTCGGTGCGGGCCTCCTCGGCACGCTGGGCGTGCTGGCGGGCATCGTGTCGGACAAGATCGACCAGATGGCCGCTTTCCAGAACTTCGTCATCCTGCCGCTCACTTTCCTCTCCGGGGTGTTCTACTCGATCCGCTCGCTGCCCGAGTTCTGGCAGGGGCTGTCGCATGCCAATCCCTTTTTCTACATGATCGACGGCTTTCGCTACGGGTTCTTCGGCGTGTCGGATTTCGCGCCGGCGGCGAGCCTCGCGGTGGTCGGCGCGAGCCTCGCCGCGGTTTCTTCGATTACTCTCCTGCTCTTGAAGTCGGGCTACAAGCTGAGGCACTGATGGTTACTGCAGAAAGCGTGAAAGCGGGCATCGCGGGCGGGCTCGCCTGCGAGCATGTCGAGGTGGCGGGCGACGGGCAGCATTTCCAGGCGCTGGTGGTGTCGGC